>NZ_BAAHAK010000004.1:0-420510 GCF_054777695.1 Hydrogenophaga soli
TGGCCTGGCCGCCGAACTTGGCAGACAGAACGGTGGTGATGGCCGCCGTCAGGGTGGTCTTGCCATGGTCCACGTGACCGATGGTGCCCACGTTCACGTGGGGCTTGGTACGTTCAAACTTTTCCTTAGCCATTTCTGATCTCCAAAAGAGCTTTGCCGTGGGGTTTTACGTCTGCACCGTGTTGCGGCTTCCCCGGGTACGGCGGACCCCAGGGGCACACGGTCGCAGACTCTTGAATTGATAGCAGCCTACGCTTACAGAATAAGCGCAGGCGCCATTTTTTACTTGGAACGAGCGGCCACAATGGCTTCGGACACGTTGCGAGGAGCTTCGGCGTAGTGCTTGAACTCCATGGTGTACGTGGCACGGCCTTGCGACATCGAACGCAGGGTGGTGGAGTAGCCGAACATTTCGGACAGGGGCACTTCGGCCTTGATGGCCTTGCCGCCACCGACCATGTCGTCCATGCCCTGCACCATGCCGCGACGGCTGGACAGGTCGCCCATCACGTTACCGGCGTAGTCTTCAGGGGTTTCCACTTCCACGGCCATCATCGGCTCGAGGATGACGGGGCTGGCCTTGCGGCAGCCTTCCTTGAAGCCCATGATGGCAGCCATCTTGAACGCCTGTTCGGACGAGTCCACGTCGTGGTACGAACCGAAGTGCAGGGTCACCTTGACGTCCACCACCGGGTAGCCGGCCAGCACGCCGGTGTTCAGGGCTTCGATCACGCCCTTTTCCACCGCGGGGATGTATTCGCGAGGCACCACACCGCCCTTGATGGCGTCGATGAACTCGAAGCCCTTGCCGGCTTCGTTGGGTTCGATCTTGAACACCACGTGACCGTACTGACCCTTACCGCCAGACTGACGCACGAACTTGCCTTCGGCATCGTCAACGTTCTTGCGGATGGTTTCGCGGTAGGCCACTTGAGGCTTGCCCACGTTGGCTTCCACACCGAACTCGCGCTTCATGCGGTCAACGATGATTTCCAGGTGCAGCTCGCCCATGCCGGCGATGATGGTCTGGCCGGATTCTTCGTCGGTCTTGACGCGGAAAGAGGGGTCTTCGGCAGCCAGACGGCCCAGCGCGATGCCCATTTTTTCCTGGTCGGCCTTGGTCTTGGGTTCCACGGCCTGTGCAATCACGGGCTCGGGGAACACCATGCGCTCCAGGGTGATGACTGCGGACGGATCGCACAGGGTTTCACCCGTGGTCACTTCCTTCAGGCCCACGCAAGCGGCGATGTCACCGGCGCGGATTTCTTCCACTTCCTGGCGGTTGTTGGCGTGCATCTGAACGATACGGCCAATGCGCTCTTTCTTGCCCTTGACGGGGTTGTAGACAGAGTCGCCCTTCTTCAGCACGCCAGAGTACACGCGCACGAAGGTCAACTGGCCCACGAACGGGTCGGTCATCAGCTTGAACGCCAAGGCGGACAGCTTTTCTTCGTCGTCGGCCTTGCGGTTGGCGGGCTGCTCGTCTTCATCGGTACCGGCCACAGGAGGAATGTCCACGGGCGAGGGCAGGAAGTCGATCACGGCGTCCAGCATGCGCTGCACACCCTTGTTCTTGAACGCGGTGCCGCACAGCATGGGCTGGATTTCAACAGCCAGCGTACGGGCGCGGATACCGGCCTTGATCTCGGCTTCGGACAAGTCACCTTCTTCGAGGTACTTGTTCATCAGGTCTTCGGACGCTTCGGCAGCGGCTTCGACCATCTTTTCACGCCACTCTTCGGCCTGAGCTTGCAGCTCGGCAGGGATGTCGTGGTATTCGAACTTCATGCCCTGGGAGGCTTCGTCCCAAATGATGGCCTTCATCTTGATCAGGTCCACCACGCCCTTGAAGTTTTCTTCGGCGCCGATGGGGATCACGATGGCCACGGGGTTGGCCTTCAGGCGCAGCTTCATCTGGTCGTAGACCTTGAAGAAGTTGGCACCGGTGCGGTCCATCTTGTTCACAAAGGCCAGACGAGGCACCTTGTACTTGTTGGCCTGACGCCACACGGTTTCAGACTGGGGCTGCACGCCACCCACAGCGCAGTACACCATGCAAGCGCCGTCCAGCACGCGCATGGAACGCTCCACCTCAATGGTGAAGTCCACGTGTCCGGGGGTGTCGATGATGTTGAAGCGGTGCTGCTCATAAGAGCTGTCCATGCCCTTCCAGAAGCAGGTGGTGGCGGCAGACGTGATGGTGATGCCGCGCTCTTGTTCCTG
The DNA here is from genome assembly GCF_054777695.1 of Hydrogenophaga soli. NCBI lineage: Bacteria > Pseudomonadati > Pseudomonadota > Betaproteobacteria > Burkholderiales > Comamonadaceae > Hydrogenophaga > Hydrogenophaga soli. The sequence goes on from NZ_BAAHAK010000004.1 coordinate 2,224, forward strand.
CTCCATCCAGTCCATGGTGGCAGCACCGTCGTGCACTTCACCGATCTTGTGGTTCACACCGGTGTAGAACAGGATGCGCTCGGTGGTGGTGGTTTTACCGGCGTCAATGTGGGCAGAGATACCGATGTTGCGGTAACGCTCCAGGGGCGTTGTGCGTGCCATGACAAATACTCCAATGATGATGTGCTAAAGCCCGCCAACCCCTGACAGGGGCCGCGGGCTCGCTTCTGAGACTCTGACGGGCGCACATGACGCCCATGTGAATCAGAAGCGGAAGTGGCTGAATGCCTTGTTGGCTTCGGCCATGCGGTGAACTTCGTCACGCTTCTTCATGGCACCACCACGGCCTTCGGTGGCCTCGATCAGCTCGTTGGCCAGGCGCAGGGCCATGGACTTCTCACCCCGCTTGCGGGCGGCTTCCTTGATCCAGCGCATGGACAGGGCCAGGCGACGGACGGGACGCACTTCAACGGGCACCTGATAGTTGGCACCACCCACGCGGCGGGACTTCACTTCCACCATGGGCTTGACGTTGTTGATGGCGGTGGTGAAGGCTTCCAGCGGATCTTTGCCGGTTTTCTTCTCGATCTGTTCCAGGGCACCGTAAATGATGCGCTCTGCAACTGCTTTCTTGCCGCCTTCCATGATGACGTTCATGAATTTGGACAGCTCGACATTGCCGAACTTGGGATCCGGCAGGATTTCACGTTTAGGGACTTCGCGACGACGTGGCATTTTTCACCTCTGTTGCTTCAGTTGGCGCCCTTTCGGACACCGCGAGAACCCAACCCTTTTAGGGGTTCTCACTTACTCGACCCGGCGCGGACACCGCGTGTTAGGGTCACTACGTTTGAACGGGCTTGCCGGCCTGTCAAACACCGAAAGACAAAACCAATTACTTGGCCTTGGGGCGCTTGGCACCGTACTTGGAGCGCGACTGCTTGCGGTCTTTCACGCCTTGCAGGTCCAGCGAACCGCGGACGATGTGGTAACGCACACCGGGCAAGTCCTTGACACGACCGCCGCGAACCAGCACCACGCTGTGTTCCTGCAGGTTGTGGCCTTCACCGCCGATGTAGGAAATCACCTCGAAACCGTTGGTCAGGCGCACCTTGGCAACCTTACGCAGCGCGGAGTTCGGCTTCTTGGGGGTCGTGGTGTACACGCGGGTGCACACGCCACGACGCTGGGGGCAGTTTTCCATCGCCGGGCTCTTGGATTTGGTCTTTTCGACCTCCCGCCCATGACGAATGAGTTGATTGATGGTTGGCATTGAAACGTCCCTAAACGTTTGAAAAGCGAAAACGAAAACTCCTCGGAAATTTCCGAAAAGCCCGCGAGTGTAACACGGCTTGGCTCATTTCACCCACAGGCGAATGGCATCCCAGGCCCGGCCCAGGATGCCAGCCTCTTCCACCGTGTCCAGCACCTGCAAGGGCACCTCGGCCACCGACGTGCCATCGGGCAGCGACACCTTGAGCGTCCCCAGCGTCTGGCCTGCCTGCAACGGCGCGACCAGCGGATCGGGACGCACCACCTCGGTCTTGAGCTGCTTGCCCGTGCCTGCCGGCACCGAAATGACCACGCCCTCCGGCAGCCCCAGGCGCACGGTGGCGCGCTTGCCCTTCCAGACGGCGGGCTCCACCGCCGCGTCACCCGGCTTGACCAGACGCACCGACTCGTAGGCGGTGTAACCCCAGTTCAGCAGCTTCTGGCTTTCGGTGGCGCGGGCGTTCTCGCTGGCCGTTCCCAGCACCACGCTGAGCAGGCGGCGCTGCCCGGCCTTGCCTTCACCCAGGCCCGGCACCTCACGGTGCGCCGTGGCCACCAGGCAGTAGCCGGCCGCCGCGGTGTGGCCGGTCTTCAAACCATCCACCGTGGGATCGCGGAACAGCAGCAGGTTGCGGTTGGTGTCGTTGGACGACGGAGTGCCCGGGTAGCGGTACTTCTGAATGGAGTAGTAGTGCACATACTCGGGAAAGTCCTGCATCAACCGGGTGGCCAGGGTCGCCAGATCCCGCGCCGTGGTGGTGTGGCCGGGGGCGGTCAGCCCCTCGGGGTTGAGGTAGCGGGTGGACTTCATGCCCAGGGCGTGCGCCTGCGCATTCATCATTTCCACAAACCGCTCCACCGTGCCGCCCACCCCTTCGGCCAAGGCCATGGTGGCGTCGTTGCCCGACTGCACGATCATGCCCTTGAGCAAGTCCTCGACCGGCACCTGCATCTTGGGGTCGATGAACATGCGGGAGCCAGGCATCTTCCAGGCACGCTCGCTGACGCCAAAGGTCTGCGTCAGGCTGATTTTTTTGGATTTGAGCGCGTCAAACACCAAGTACGCCGTCATCAGCTTGGTGAGCGACGCGGGCTCCACCGCCGCATCGGGGTCTTTGGCGGCCAGCACCTGACGCGCGGTCACGTCGTACAGCAGGTAAGCACGCCCTGCCACCTCGGGCGGCTGCGGCACCTGAGCCCACAAGGGCAAGGCCAACCCCATGCATGCACCCCACAGAGAGGCTTTGATCAACCACGGTTTCAAAGGTATGTCCTGTTCAAAATGAAAATGAAGCCCCGCCTCGGCAGGAACAGTGGTTCCACGGGGCGGGGCGTGCAGCTTTCAGCTGCGAAGATGACGCAAGGTCAGGGACTTGAGCAACGGCAACTGTCCGTGAAAGAAGTGCTCCACGCCCGGCACCACCGTCACCGGCAGGTGTTGGGGGCGTGCCCAGTCCATCACGGCAGACAGCGGCACGGTGTCGTCCACCTCGCCATGCAAGACCAGCGCCCGGTCATGAAGTTCCGCCGCCAGTGGGGCCACCTGAAAGCGGCTGGCCGCCGTGCCCACCAGCACCACCTTGTGCAAGTCCGCCGAATCGCCCAGGGCGGCGATGGCCTGACAGGTCACAAACGCACCGAACGAAAACCCGGCCATGCACAGAGGAGCCCCCAGGCCTTCGGCGCACACCACCGCCAACAGGTCATCCACCTCGCCCTGGCCGTGGTCGTGCTGGCCCGCGCTGCCCCCCACCCCGCGGAAATTGAAGCGCACCGTGCGCCAACCCGCCTGCACAAAGGCCCGGGCCAGGGTCTGCACCACCTTGTTGTGCAAGGTGCCTCCGAACAGGGGATGGGGGTGCGCAATGACCGCGGTGCCCAGCGGCTGCCCGGCGGGCAGGTCCAGGGCCAGCTCCAGCGGCCCCACGGGGCCCGCCAAGGTGGCCATGCGGGTTTGAGAATTCATGAATCAATAGCAAACAATGCAAATAGGTAAAGCGCTAGAGGCCAAATTTGGCCTGAACTTCAGCGCCCCACGTCGGGCGGGGTCAGCAACCGCTCCACCACTTGGCCCTTGGCCAGGTGTTGATCGACGATGTCGTCAATGTCCTTCAGGTCCACATAGGTGTACCAGACCGCTTCGGGGTACACCACCGCAATGGGGCCACCCGCGCAGCGGTCCAGACAACCCGCCTTGTTGACGCGCACCTGCCCCGGCCCCAGCAGACCTTGGGCCTTGGCCCGGGCTTTGCAGTGATCGAACGCTTGCGCCGCGGCCAGCTGGGCGCAGCAGGACTGGCCGTTGTCTCGCTGGTTGGTGCAGAAAAAGATGTGTCGCTGGTAGTACGACGGGGCGGCTGGGGAGGGGGTGGATTCGGCCTGGCTCATGGCGGGGCATTGTAGGAGTCCCCCGCGTCCGCCGCCGGGCGATGCCCCACCTGACCCAGGCCATGCACCAGCACGGCGTACGGCCACAGCCAGCCCAGCCATTGGGTCAGCCCATGGAACCGGATGAAACGCCCCTGAGCCCACACGTCCAGCGACTCGGCCAGGTACGGGGTGCCCGGCATGCGGTTGAGCAGGAACAACGCCGCCACCAGCGCCAGCAACATCCACACCACACTGGCGCGACGCGACAAGCCCACCAACATCAACCCCAAGGCCCCGCCCAGCACCAAGCCCACGATCACCGGCTCGGTCAACCAGGCCCAGGCGCGTGCGGGTCCGTAGGTCAGCGACGCCGACAAGGCCGACATCCCCAGCCCCAGAGCCGCCAGCACCACCCAATGCACCAGCCGACGGGTGAGCCCCCGCAGCACGCTGTACCCCAACAGGCAGGGCACCAACACGCTCAGGGCCACGCATTGGGCTTCCATGGCCAGGCTGAGTGCGCCCGCCTGGGCATCCGACACCGTCCACCAATGCGCAAACCGCGTGTCGGCCAGCCACTGCGCCACCCGCAACTCGATGAGTGCACCCACCTGCCCCAAGCCAAACGGCAACGCCGCCGGGTACAGCAAGGCCAACGGCCACAACACCAGCAGCACCAAGGCCCCGTGGGCATCGGGCACAAACCAGTGTTGCCGCAGGCGCTGCCAACGCACCAGCCCCCCGCTGCGGTGGGCCAGCCAGGCCACCGCCACCCCCAGACCACCGCCCGTGGTGTTGAGCAACCAATCCACCGACGAAGGCACCCGGCTGGGCAAGTAGACCTGCAAAGACTCCATGGCCAAGGACAGCAGGCTGGGGGCCAGCACCGCGGCCGCCACCGACCACCCCGCCCCAGACGCGCGCCAGGCCCACACCCCCATCAGAAACCCCAAGGGGGCGTAGCCGGCGAGGTTGCTGAACACGTCGAACCCGGTCCAGTACCGCGGCCAGGGTGCCCACAGGAACGAAAGCAGGGGCGCATCCTGACTGCGCCACCCCTCGAACGGGTACAGGCTGGCGTAGACGATCAGGGCTGCAAAAGCGCCCGACAACGGACGGGCCAGGGTACGCCGCCCCATGTCATGGCCCCGTCAGAACGGCTTGACCACCACCAGGCACACCACCACCACCAGCATGAGGACCGGAGCCTCGTTGAACCAGCGGAACCACACGTGGCTGCGGGTGTTGCGACCCGACTCGAAGGCCTTGAGCATGCGACTGCACGCGTGGTGGTAGCCCAGCACCAGCAACACCACGGCCAGCTTGGCATGCATCCAGCCGTTGCCGGGGCCCCAGCCAATGCCGTACCCGGCCCACAGCCACAGACCCAGGCCCAAGGCGGGCACCGCCAGCAGGTGGGTGAAGCGCATGAGCTTGCGTGCCATCAGCAGCAGCCGGTCGCGCTCGGCATCGCTGCCGGACGGCACCATGGCGAGGTTGACAAAAATGCGCGGCAGGTAGAACAAGCCCGCAAACCAGCTGGCCACAAAGACGATGTGAAAGGATTTGACCCAGAGCATGGCGGCAGTGTAGTGCCGGGGGTGGGCCTTGGGGTCCGGATGCGTCAAGTCCGCAGGCGATGCCCGTGATCTGGCGGCCCGCCAGCCCGGAAAAAGGCCAAAAGGGCCAAAAAAAAGCCCGGCCAAAGGGCCGGGCTGCAATGCCTTTTTGCTGTCACACTCCAAGGCACCCGCTCAGGGAGGAAAAGCGGGGAGCCATCTTTCGATCGCTCGGGTTTGATTGTAGCGAACATCAACGGCAATTGCAAGTAACGCATCAAAAAAATCATTTTTGCCGAATTGATACCTGCCGCGCCACGCCCGGCAGCCGCCGCGCTGAAGCACTCGCCTTCTTTGCCACAATGGCCGCATGAACACCCTGCCCCCCCTTCCCCCGTACCCGGCCTCGCGCCCACGCCGCCTGCGCCGCGACACCTTCACCCGCAACCTGGTGCGTGAACACCAGGTCACCGCCCACGACCTGATCTACCCGGTGTTTGTGCTGGAAGGCCAAGGCCGCCGCGAACCCGTGGGCTCCATGCCCGGCGTGGAGCGCCTGAGCCTGGACCTGCTGCTGCCCGTGGCCGAAGACTGCGTGAAACTGGGCATTCCGGTGATGGCGCTGTTCCCCGTGATCAGCCAGCACCTCAAAACGCCCGATGGTCAGGAGGCCACCAACCCCGACGGCCTGGTGCCCACGGTGGTGCGAGCCCTCAAGAAGGAGTTCCCCGATCTGGGCGTCATGACCGACGTGGCGCTGGACCCCTTCACCAGCCACGGCCAGGACGGCCTGCTGGACGACGACAACTACATCATCAACGACGCCACCGTCGAGGTGCTGGTGCAGCAGGCCCTGACCCAGGCCGACGCCGGGGTGGACATCGTGGCCCCCAGCGACATGATGGACGGGCGCATCGGCGCCATCCGCGCCGCGCTGGAGGCCAAGGGCCATGTGCACACCCGCATCATGGCCTACAGCGCCAAGTACGCCAGCGCCTTCTACGGCCCCTTCCGCGACGCGGTGGGTTCCGCCGCCAACCTGGGCAAGGCCAACAAGAAGGTCTACCAGATGGACCCCGGCAACACCGACGAAGCCCTGCGCGAAGTGGCACTGGACATCGCCGAAGGGGCCGACATGGTGATGGTCAAACCCGGCATGCCCTACCTGGACGTGGTGCGCCGCGTGAAAGACCAGTTCCACATGCCCACCTTTGCCTACCAGGTGAGCGGCGAGTACGCCATGCTGAAAGCCGCGGCCCAGAACGGCTGGCTGGACCACGACGCGGTGATGATGGAAAGCCTGCTGGCCTTCAAGCGCGCCGGGGCCGACGGCGTGCTGACCTACTTTGCCCGCGACGCGGCACGGCTGCTTCAAAAATGAGAGCGTATTACGCTTTCACATAAAGCGATAGAGCCCTGTTTTTCATAAATCCATGCGCCTTCTGCACCTCTCTGCCCAGGGCTTGGCCCCCTGGCCCAGCGACGCCCCCAGCCTGCCCGAACAGGGCTTTGTGTGGTGCGTGGCCCAGCAGGAGGCGCTGGACGCCGCCGATGGCGCCTTGACCGCCCTGCTGCAACGCTGGGGCCTGCCGCCACCGCTGGAACTGCACCTGCGCGACCTGCTCAACCCCCAGCACCCGTCCAACCACGACGCCACCCGCGACTACGACCTGCTGGTGTTCCGCCAACTGGTGCTGGACGAACCGGGCGCCGAACCCGCCACCCCCTCGCCACCCGCCCACCGGCTGCGCGGCGGCAAGGCCGGTGGCCCCCCCATCCTGGCGCGCCTGGGCACCCAGCCCGTGGGCTTTGTGGTGTACGACCGCCTGCTGCTCACCGTGCACGGCCCCCGTTGCACCACCGATGACCAAATCGCCTCCCGCTTGGCGGACATGAACCCGGCCCGCCTGCCCAGCACCCCCGCCGACCTGATGCTGCGCATGCTCAACGACATGGTCGACCGCTTCCTGGCCCTGCGCAAACCGCTGACCGAACAGCTGGACCACTGGGAGGCCGAACTGCTCGACCCCTCCACCCGCTTCGTCAACTGGCGCGCCTTGCTGGCCGCCCGCAACAACCTGCATGCGCTGGAAGACCTGTGCGACGGCCAGCGGCAGGCGGTTCAGCAGTGGTTGCAGGGCCTGGCGCAACAACCCCTGGCCGCCGCCAAGGAGGCGCAGATGGAGCGCGAGGTGCTGGGCGTGCGGGCGCGTGACGTGATCGAACACATCGACCGCGTGGTGCGCCACGTGCAGCGGCTGGAGCAGAACGCCGAAAGCGCCGTGCAGATGCACTTCAGCGCCCAGAGCCACCGCACCAACGAGATCATGAAAACCCTGACCGCGCTGACCGCGGTCTTCCTGCCGCTGAACCTCATCACCGGCTTTTTCGGCATGAACTTCGAGTTCCTGCCGCTGATCCACAGCACCGCCGGGCTGTGGTGGGCGGTGGGCACCATGGCCACCATCGCCGTGGGTCTGGTGGCCGTGTTCTGGCGCAAGCGTTACCTGGCCCGCTCGGGGCGCTGAGCCGCCAGGAACGCCAGCGTGTGTTGCCGCGCCAGCGCCGCCGATGGCGCATGCCAGGCGGGGCGATGGTCGCAATTGAAGCCGTGGTGGGCGTCGTACAGCTGCACCTGCACCGCGGGCTGCGCCTGCTGGAAGGCCCGCACGGTGTCCATGGGAATCCACTGGTCCTGCTCGGCAAAATGCGCCAGCACCGGGCAACGGGGCTGGCGCTGCCGCTCGGCCTCGGTGGTCATGCCGCCACCGTAATAGGGCACCGCCGCGGCCACGCCGTGCAGCAGCGCCGCCGCACGCCACGCCAGCAGCCCGCCCCAGCAGTAGCCCACCACGGCCACCGGCCCCACGTTCTGGGCCACGGCCCAGTCCACGGCGGCCTGCACATCGGCCAGCACGCCGGGGGCGGGCAGGGCCTCGGCGGCGGCTTTCAGGGCCATGCCGTGCTGCCGGTCGGCCTCGCCATAACCCAGGTCCACGTTGGGCTCCAGCCGCTGGAACAGCGCCGGGGCCAAGGCCAGGTAGCCCTCGTCCGCAAAACCCTGCACCACCTCGCGGATGTGGGCGTTGACGCCAAAAATCTCCTGCAACACCACCACCGCGCCCTGGGGTGCTCGCTCGGGGCGTTGCAGGCAGGCGGGCAGCGTGACGCCGTCGGTCGTGGTCAGGGAAATCCAGCTCATGCAAACTCCAGGGATGGCGGGCCTCCACCCGCAAAGACCCTTGTGCCGATGATGCCGCAACCCATCCCCCGTCAGGACACCCCCATGACCACCGCCCGCACCCTCCTCATCACCGGAGCCTCGCGCGGCATTGGCGCGGCCACCGCCTTGTTGGCCGCCCGCCAGGGCTGGGCCGTGGCGGTCAACTACCAAGCCAACGCCAACGCCGCCCAGGCGGTGGTGGACCTCATCCGCGCCGAAGGGGGGCGGGCCGTGGCCCTCCAGGGCGACGTGGCCCACGAGCCCGACGTGCTGCGCCTGTTCGACCAGGCCACCGCGCAACTGGGCCCGCTGGGCGGGCTGGTCAACAACGCCGGGGTGGTGGACGTGGCCTGCCGGGTGGAAGACTTCACCGTGGAACGCCTGCAGCGCCAATGGCGCATCAACGTGCTGGGCAGCATGCTGTGCGCCCGCGAAGCCGTGCGGCGCATGAGCACCCGCCACGGCGGCGTGGGCGGGGCCATCGTCAACGTCTCCAGCGTGGCGGCGCGGCTGGGCTCGGCCCACCAGTACGTGGACTACGCCGCCTGCAAAGCCGCCATCGACACCTTCACCCTGGGCCTGGCGCACGAGGTGGCCACCGAAGGCATCCGCGTCAACGCCGTGCGCCCCGGCATCATCGACACCGACATCCACGCCAGCGGTGGCCAGCCCGACCGGGCCCAGCGCCTGGCCAGCGCCATCCCCATGCAGCGCCCTGGCCGCGCCGACGAAATCGCCCAGGCCATCGTCTGGCTGCTGGGCGACGGGGCCAGCTACGCCACCGGATCGGTGCTGGACGTGGCCGGTGGACGATGAACGGTATATGAAACAGCGTCCCCCTTGACCTCGGTCAGACAGGCCGGTGCACCGGCTGGCTAAGCTGCGCCCCGACGTCGTTGGCCTTGCGCATTCCCAATCCATGTTTGTTGATCCGATTTTTCCCGCGTCCGTCGTGGACGCGCTGGAGGCTTGCCGCTGGCCCCTGTGGGTGCTGGTGCTGCTGTTGCTCACCCTGACCGGGCTGCTGTGGCGTCAGCGTGCCCGCCTGCACCAGGCCCTGCACGACACCCAGCTGGGTGCCAGCGTGTTCCGCCACGCGCAAGAGGGCATCCTCATCACCGATGCGCAGGGCCGCATCGTGGACGTGAACCAGTCGTTCTCCCGCATCACCGGCTACCGCCGCGACGAGGTGCTGGGCCAGTCCCCCCGCATGCTGGGCTCGGGGCGGCACGACAAAACCTTCTACCAGCAGATGTGGCAGGCGCTGCTCACCTCGGGCCGCTGGCATGGCGAAATCTGGAACCGCCGCAAAAGCGGCGAGGTGTACGCCGAGGTGCTGACCATCACCGCGCTGTACGACGACCACGGCGCACTGCAACACCACCTGGCGGTGTTCTCCGACATCACCGCGCAAAAAGAACACCAGAAGCAACTGGAGCTGATTGCCCACTACGACGTGCTGACCGGCCTGCCCAACCGCAGCCTGCTGGCCGACCGCCTGCAGCAAGCCCTGGCACAGGCCCAACGGCGCGACACCCTGGTGGCCCTGGTGTTCCTGGACCTGGACGGCTTCAAGGCCGTCAACGACACCCTGGGCCACGACGCTGGCGACCGCCTGCTGCAAGAACTGGGGCGCCGCATGAAAGGCGTGCTGCGCGACGGCGACACCCTCGCCCGCGTGGGCGGCGACGAGTTCGTGGCCGTGCTGAGCGACGTGTCTGGCACCGGTGACTGCGAACGCGTGCTGCACCGCCTGCTGGAAGTGACCTCGGCCCCCGTCCTGCACGGCGCAGTCAGCGCCCAAGTCTCGGCCAGCCTGGGCGTGGCCCTGTACCCGCAAGACGGCACCGAAGCCGACATGCTCTTGCGTCACGCCGACCAGGCCATGTACTGCGCCAAGGAGCTGGGCAAGAACCGCTTCCACTTCTTCGACGCGGGCGAAGACGAAGACGCCCGCCACCGCCGCCAGCAGGTGGACCAGGTGGCCCGCGCCCTGGAGGCCGGGCAGTTCGAGCTGTACTACCAGCCCAAGGTCAACATGCGCCGTGGGCAGGTGCTGGGGGCCGAAGCGCTGATCCGCTGGAACCACCCCGACGGCACCGTGCACGGCCCCGCCTCCTTCCTGCCCGGCATTGAAGGCCACCCCCTCTCCGCCACCGTGGGCCGCTGGGTGCTGCAAACCGCCATGAAGCAAATGGAGGCCTGGGCCGCGCAGGGCCTGCACCTGCCCCTCAGCGTCAACGTCTCGGCCTACCACCTGCAGCAAAAGGACTTTGCCGACCAGGTGCGCCAGCTCCTGCAAGCCCACCCCAACCTGCCCCCCCACAGCCTGCAACTGGAGGTGCTGGAAACCAGCGCCCTGCAAGACATGGCCTGGGTGGCCGAAGTCATCCAGGCCTGCACCCAGCTGGGGGTGGACTTTGCGCTGGACGACTTTGGCACCGGCTACTCGTCCCTCACCTACCTCAAGCGCCTGCCGGCCAACGTGCTGAAAATCGACCAGAGCTTTGTGCGCGACATGCTGTGCGACACCGAAGACCTCACCATCGTCGAAGGCGTCATCAGCCTGGCCCACGCCTTCGGGCGCACCGTGGTGGCCGAAGGCGTGGAAACCACCGACCACGGCGCCATGCTGCTGCGCCTGGGCTGTGACCACGCCCAAGGCTACGGCGTGGCCCGCCCCATGCCCGCCGCCGCCCTGGTGCAATGGGCCCAGACCTGGCAACCCCCCCAAGCCTGGGCCGCCCACCAGCACCGCGTGCCCAGCCGCCGCGACCTGCCCTTTGTGCTGGCCGAAGTGGAACACCGCGACTGGCTGGAAAAACTGCGCCGCCACCTGGACAACCGCGCCCACCCCGCCCCCGTGGCCCGCGCCGACGACTGCCAGTTTGGCCGCGTGGTCAAAGGCTTGCTGGCCAACGGCACCCTGTCGCCCTCCAGCCAACTGGACGCCCTTCTGGCGCAACACGACCAAGTGCACGCCCACTGCGAACGCGTGCTGGCAACCCAAGGGCAACGCGACGAGCAGGAACTGACCGAAGCCCTGGTGGCCCTGGAACAGGCCACCTCACACCTGCTGCACCTGCTGCACCACTTCCAGCACTGAGCGCCCCGGGGCGGAGCGGGCTGCCTGCCCCGGGCGCACTGTGGTGCGTTCCGCCATTTGAGGGATGGTGCGCCACCGCCCCGCCCTGTACCGTTGCGCACCTGCGTGCCTGCCTCGCATGCGGGCGCAGACACGCTTCAAAATTCATAGCTGCTCACGCTTTATATAAAAGCGCTATAGGCCATTTTTCCCTAAACCACAACACACCCCCGGGAGCCCCACATGAAACACCCCCACCCCACGCGCACAGCCCTGCTGGTGGTGCTGAGCTTGAGCTTGGGCCTGCTGGGCGCGTGCTCCAGTGCACGGCGGCCCGCACCGCCCAGCGAGCAGCAAACCCGAGCCATGGCCATGTGGAAAGAACGCTGCCAAGGCGCCGGAGAAAAAATCCACAAAACCGTGGACAACGTGGAAGGAATTTATTTGCTGAAGTTGCGCACCAGCACCAACTTTGGTAACCAATTCGATTTGACGGACCCCTACGGCGACGACTCCATTGGTAAGCAATACATCCTGAATTTTCTGCAGGGTTTTTATCACCAGCGCAAACAACCTGTGGTGGCTGGATCACCTCCCCGCATCGGCTATGCATACGTTGAAGCCACGGACCCGGAAGATGGGGTGAGGTATCGATATACGGGGCGGATTGAAGAACCTTGGCAAACCAATAAAGCGTACTTAGAAGGCTATAAGCGGTTCGTGATGGACAAAGTCCCCGCCCCAGGCCCCGCACCCCGTTACGGCGTGACCTACGACGACATTTCCACCCGAGAAGAGCGAGAACACTGGATTGCAGGCAGTTCGCTCAAGGTGATCGACCTGCAAACCAACGAGGTCATTGCAGAGCGCATTGGCTACATGGTGGACTGGGCGCAGGGCAGCAATGCGGGTGGACGTTCTCCGTGGTTGTTTGCGGCAGACAACGCTTGCCCAGGGTTTCAGTGGAACCCCAGATTTCCCGTTCGCAATGCGTCTGGAGAGCAAGCAGGCCAAACATTGATCTTTGTCGAAAAAGTACTCAAACCCCGCCAGTGATTCAAGGAGAGAAGTAAATGACTACACCCAATACCGCAGAAATTTTGAAATACGCCGATCTGCAAATGGCGGCAGAGGCTTTTTTGTAAACGCATCAACCCATTCAGTTGGGGCCCCGATGCACACGACCGACACGCGGCGCGGCGCACCACGGTTGATGCGGCCCCTCGCAATCCCTGTGTCATGCTATGCGTCTGGCATGGCAAGCGTTGCAGCCCGCTGCACACGATGGGCCGTTGGACGCCTGCACTGATGTTCCATGTTCCCGTTCAAAGGAGGTTTTCATGAGTACCGTTCCTGCCCAGTCGCCTGCGGCATCGGCTTGGAGTTTGACGCCCCCTGAAGTGATCCAGCCCGTGCCTGACGCGATGGTCAAGACGGCGGTTCCGTTGCCCGCCGCCACCCAGCAGGCGGTGAGTCAACAAGTGGACGTTTTTGTGAATGCGCTGTTGCAGGAGGATGTGCACAGCGACAGCTTCAAAGCCAAGTTGGACAGTGCCTTTGCGCTGGGGCGGGAAGAAATTTCGGTGGCAGCGACGTTGATGCAAGGCCGCTTCATGGACCGCAACGGTCTGGCATTGCACGACACCCCTGCCTTTGCCGCCATCGAGGCGATGCGAAGCCAACTGGATGAGCTCAACCCCGGAAAAGCCGGCGATTTGATGCAGCCCAGCAAACTGCTGGGGTTCATTCCCTTTGGCAATCAGCTCAAGACCTATTTCCGACGCTTTCAGTCCACGGGCAGCCAGCTCAACACCACCTTGCAGCAGCTGTATGCCGCCAAGGATGACTTGCAGCGGGATGTGGTGGACATTGAATCCACCCGCACCAAGCTGTGGGATGGCATGCAAAAGCTGGCTTCGGCCATTCAGTTTGCGCAGGCGCTGGACGAACGTTTGGCCAGCCAGGTTCTGTCGCTCAAGGCCACCGACCCGACCCGGGCGCAGGCTTTGGAGCAGGAAGTGCTGTTTTACGCCCGGCAAAACCTGCAAGACATGCTGACGCAGCAAGCGGTGTGCACCAATGGCTACCTGGCCTTGGATGTGCTGAAGAAAACCGCACGCGAGCTGATGAATGGCTGCTCACGCGTGGCCACCACGGGCATGAGCGCCCTGGCGGTTGCGCAAACCGTGGCTCAGGCCACGGGGCATCAAATTCAGGTGATGAACACCCTCCAGAACGTCAATGCCACCCTGGGCGACCTGGTGGCAGAAACGGGTCGCCAGCTGGGCCAGCATGTGGAGAAAACCGCCGAATTTCAGCAAAACCCCCTTTTGGGGGTGGAGCGCATTCAGGAGATGTTCAACCAGACCTTTGCCGCCATGGACGCGATGGACAGCTTCCGCTCCCGTGCCGTGGAGGTGATGGGCCAGAACAACGCCTTGATCGCCAAGGAGCTCAAGCGCTCCGAGAGTTATGTGGACCGGGTCCGCCAACAGGCCGCGCGTCAGGCGGTGGGCCACAGCGCCCAGCTGGCCGGGCCTGTAAAGTTGTGACCCGCCCCTGGCATGCTTGCCACCCATTTTGGTTTGATGGTCGTTTTTCACATTTCATGAAAGCAGGAGAGAGGACATGAGCGTTCGTTACGTCATGCAGCGAGACACCCGTGGTTGGCGCACCCAGGTGAGGGTGTCGTTTGGCCTGGCACTGTTGTGCACCGCCTTTGGGGTGTGGAACTTGCCCGCCAAGGAATTGGATCGGGCCTTTTTGGCCATGGGCATGTTCTTTTGCTTGTTTGCCACCTTGGCGGTGTCCAAAATGGTTCGCGACAACCGCGATGGTCAGGTGGACACCGGGGGCTGGACGGCCACGGTGTGGTCAGGCTTTGCCGCCGCCATGGCGCTGACCGCCTGGGGCTTGTTCCGCATGGAGGTGCAAGATTGGCAGAAGTTCTATGTGGTGGTGAGCTGGCTTTATCTGGTCAGCAGCGCCTTTGTGTTGGCCAAAACGCTGCGCGATGACCAGGAGGCCACCTTGCTGGAGCGCCGAATGGCGGCGCAAGCACGCGAGGGTGGGGCAAGCTCGTCGGCGACCACCCCTGCCGTGACCGATGCAGCCACGCCAACGCCGCAGCCACGCGCCCGCTCCTGAAGGCGGCCCTGGCGGTTGTCTGCGGCGATCAAGGCAACTTGGCGTCGTGGTGCTTGGCTTTTAAAAACCGATGCTGCCGGGCCAACGCCTCGGTGGCGTGGCGCTGGGCTTTGGTCAACCGTTGGGCCAGGCCTTGTTCCAGCACCTCAAGCTGCTCGTAGAACAAGACCAGGGCCTCGGGCTGGGGCTCGCTCAGACGCGGGGTGCGTTGATCGGGTGGCACGGCCAAGAATGCGTTCAGCGTGTCGGGTAGGTAGCGGCGCAGGCATTCCACGGCATACAGCCGGTCTTCCATGCTCACACTGGTGCTGTGCGGCGGTAGGTGCCGCAGCTGGCGAACCAAGTTCAACCATTGGGTTTTCAGGCTCATGAGCCTTGCCTGTCCCCCGGCGTCCAGACATTGGGCCACGGTGTGCAAGGCGTGATCACATTGCTGGAGCACCTCGGGGGTCAAGCCCTGCAACAGGTCTTGGGGCGCCTGATCGGTTGGGGTGGTTCGCTGACGACTCACCTTCAGCGCCCATGCGCCAGCAGCCCCCCCTCCCAATGCTGCGGCAAAGACCAGGGACGTTGCACTGGCCGCCACCAGCCCCCAGCCCGCCGCGCCCAAAGCCAATCCGCCCAGACTCAGGCTGCACCAACCCCATGCGCCCAGTGAACGGGTAGGGGCGTGGACAGCCTCAACGTGCGGAGCAGCCAGCGATTCGTGCAGCGACGGCCCCAGGGTCTGGGTGCGTTGGTATCGGGTGAGCACCCGGTCGGCCAATCGGTCGGCATGGGCCTGAAGGTGATCGGGCACGCCCGAGGCCTCGGCCTGGTTCAACGCCTCGCGTTCTTCACGCAAGGCGGTGCGGAGGTTGATGGGGCCGTCGGCGACGACCCACGGCGTTGAGCGGTCAGAAGGGTCCTGGGACATGGTGTAGCAACAATGCGGCAAGGATCGCGGGTGGATTGAAGGCGATTGTGATTGCACACACACCCCGCCCTACAATCCCACCCGACAATTCACATTCAGGGAGAAAACCATGTTCCGCAAACCCCTCAGCGCCGCTGTCGCGGCCATCCTCGTGCTGGCCCCCGGCTGGAGCCAGGCCGAGCCACCCAAGCCCGAGACCGTTGAAGAACTGCTGGTGGTCAGCAAGTCGCAAGACCTGCTCGAATCCACCTACAAGGACCTGGACAACCACATGCGGACCCACTTGGACCAGGCCCTGACGCAGACCATCGGTGACACGGAGATGCGTCGCGCCTATGTGGACAGCTTCGTCCTCAAGACGAATCACGTCTTTCGTGACGAACTGAACTGGGCGACCTTCAAACCCATGCTCATGCGCATTTACAGCGATAGCTACACCCAAGAAGAACTGGTGGGCATGCTGGACTTCTACAAGACGCCCGCCGGTCAGGCCATGGTCAACAAGATGCCGATGGTGATGCAAAAGACCCAGGGCGAGATGCTGCAGCGCATTGGACCGATGGTGCAAAAAATGCTCGCAGCCTCTCAGGAAGCCGTCGCCGAAGCCAAAAAGGCGCAGAAGCCGACCAGCCCCTGAGCCAGCCGCTCACAGCCCCAACACCTCATCCAGCCACTCCACCCAGTGGCGTACGGGGGTGGCGGTGCCGCTTTGCAGATGGGTGATGCAGCCGATGTTGGCCGACACGATCAGCGCCGGGCCTGGGCCGTTCCCGTCGGCATGGCCTTGCGCTTGCAGATGGCCCAGCTTGCGGTCGCGCAGCTGGTGCGCCAGCCCGGGGTTGAGCACCGAGTAGGTGCCCGCCGAGCCGCAGCACAGGTGTGATTCGGCGGCGGCCAGCTGCACCGGCAGGCCCAGCGCGGCCAAGTGTTGCTCCACGCCGCCGCGCAGCTTCTGGCCGTGTTGCAAGGTGCAGGGCGGGTGGAAGGCCACGGGGCCGGGGGTGGGGTTCTGGGCGCGGCGGCCCTGGAGGGCGGGCACCAGGTCGGGCAGCAGTTCGCTGAGGTCGCGGGCCAGGGCGCTGACGCGGGCGGCGCGGTCGGCATAGGCCGGGTCGTGCCGCAGGGTGTGGCCGTAGTCCTTGACCGTCACCCCGCAGCCCGAGGCGTTGGTGACGATGGCCTCCACCTCGCCCGATTGGATGTGGGGCCACCAGGCGTCGATGTTGGCCCGCATGTCGTCGTGGCTGCCGGGGTGGTCGTTGAGGTGCAGGCGCACGGCACCGCAGCACCCGGCCTGGAGCGCGACGAGGGTCTGGATGCCGGCAGCGTCCAGCACCCGGGCGGTGGCGGCGTTGATGCGCGGCAACATGGCCGGTTGCACGCAGCCCGCCAGCAGCAGCACCTTGCGGGCGTGGGTGGCGGTGGGCCAGGGGCCGGGGTCTTGCCGGGGGGGAACCTTGTCTTTCAGCGTCTGGGGCAGCAGTTCGCGCACCAGCTGGCCCAGCTTCAGGGCGGGGCCGAACAGGGGAGAGGTGAGGCCCTCTTTCAGCGCGGTGCGCACCACGGTTTCGCCCAGCGGGCGGGGCACCAGCTCGTCCACCACTTTGCGCCCGATGTCGATGAGGTGGCCGTACTGAACGCCGCTGGGGCAGGTGCTTTCGCAGTTGCGGCAGGTGAGGCAGCGGTCCAGGTGCTGCTGGGTGGCGCGGGTGGGGGTTTGCCCCTCCAGCACTTGTTTGATGAGGTAGATGCGGCCCCGGGGGCCGTCCAGTTCGTCGCCCAGCAGCTGGTAGGTGGGGCAGGTGGCGGTGCAAAAGCCGCAGTGCACGCAGTTGCGCAGGATGGCCTCGGCCTCGCGGCCTTCGGGGGTGTGCTGGTATTGGGGGGCGAGGTGGGTCTGCATGGCGTGCTCAGGCGGCGGGGGTGGCCATGCGGCCCGGGTTGAAGAGGCCTGCGGGGTCGAACTCGGCCTTCAGGCGCTGGGTGATGGCCTGCAGCGCAGCGGCGGGTGGGGTGAACACGCCGTGGGCGCGGTCGGCGTCAGACGCGGGGCGGAACAGGGTGGCATGGCCGCCCAGGGCCTGGGATTCGGCCCGCAGGGTGGCGGCCTGGGTGGCCGGGGCCCACAGCCAGCGTTGGCCGCCGTGCCATTCAATCAGTTGCTGGTGCGGGGGCACGCCGCCCAGCGGGCGCACCGGCGCGGTCTGGGCCACCGACACCCGCCACAGCGACAGGCCGCTTTGCGGGGCCGGGCGGAAGAAGGGCAGGCGCTGCTCGGCGCAGTCGAGCCAGTCGCGGCGGATGCGGGCGGCGTCTTCGGCGGTGGTGTCCATGCGCTGGCCGCCCATGCGGCGGCAGGCGGCGTCCACGGCGGCCACCGCACCGCGCAGGCGCACAAACAGCAGGGAGCGGCCCTGGTCCTGCACCCAGCAGCTGGCGTTGAGGGGCAGGGGCTGCCCGCCCCAGCGGTGCAGGGCGTCGAGCGCGGCGGCGGCGTCCAGTTCAAAGGCCAGGGTGGCTTCGGCGGGGGCCACGGGCAGCACCTTGAGCGACACCTCGGTGAGCACCCCCAGGCTGCCCATGGCCCCGGCCATCAGGCGGCTGACGTCGTAACCGGCCACGTTTTTCATGACCTGTCCGCCAAAGGTGAGCCACTCGCCCCGTCCGTTGATGAGTTGCACGCCCAGCACGTAGTCGCGCACGGCACCCACGCTGGCACGGGCGGGGCCGCTGAGTCCCGCGGCCACCATGCCGCCCACGGTGGCGGAGTCGGCAAAGTGCGGGGGCTCGAAGGGCAGGCATTGGCCGTGGCGGGCCAGTTGGGCCTCCAGCTCGGCCAGCGGGGTGCCCGCACGGGCGGTGATGACCAGTTCGGACGGTTCGTGGCTGACGATGCCCGTGCAGACCCGGGTGTCCAGCACCTCGCCCTGAAGGCTTTGCCCCAGGAAGTCCTTGCTTCCCCCGCCGCGGATGCGCAGCGGGCGGCGCTGGGCGTGGGCCGAGCGGATGGTGTCGATCAGGGCTTGAAGGGCGGCGTCCATGGCGGGGATGTTAGCGACTCCACCCCTTTGGCCGCCCCCGTGGGGCCGATGAAAGTTTTGCCCACCCGGCGTTGAAAAAGCTTGGCCGGGGTGGGCTTCGTCAGTGCGTGTAGCCGCTGCACGCCCCGGCATTGGGGCGGCCTTTGCATTCGCGCCGCAGGCGGCGTTCGCGCTCATAAGGGGTTTCGCCCCCGGGCAGGCGTTGGCGAGGGTCGATGTGGTCCACCCGTTGCAGCTTCTTTTTCGGTGCAGCGGTGGAGGCTTGGGCCTGGGGCAGGGCCACCGCCAGCAGACCCATGCCGCACAGGCCAATGCACAGCGCCCGCTTCAACGTGTGCACGGCCTTTGGCAACGGCTTTCGGGCAAGGGTCGGGGCTGGGCGGGGGTGGTCGCCTGGGCCGGGCAGGTGGGTGGTGGACCGCATGGTGAATCTCCCTGGAACATTGGATGTGCCCGGATTGTGGCCTGCCCAGACGCAAAAAAAGTCCGCGGCCTTGCGGCCAGCGGACTCAAACCATCCAAAGGAGACTCAGGAGATCAGCGGTTGTAGGCGGTTTCGCCGTGGCTGGAGATGTCCAGACCTTCGCGCTCTTCCTCTTCGGTGACGCGCAGGCCGATGACCATGTCCACGATCTTGTAGGCCACCACAGACACCACGCCGGACCACACCACGGTCAGCAGCACGGCCTTGGTCTGGGTCCAGACCTGACCGGCAATGGTGTAGGCATCACCCGTCACCATGGCCACCGTGGTCCAGTCGGCCACCAGCGAGGGGCCGCCCAGGTTGGGGCTGTTGAACACGCCGGTCAGGATGGCACCCATGATGCCGCACACGCCGTGCACGCCGAACACGTCCAGAGAGTCGTCAGCGCCCAGGATCTTCTTCAGACCGTTGACGCCCCACAGACCGGCAAAGCCCGACAGGAAGCCGATGATCAGCGCACCGCCGATGCCCACGTTGCCAGCGGCAGGGGTGATGGCGACCAGACCGGCCACGGCACCGGAGGCGGCACCCAGCATGGAGGCCTTGCCACGCATCATGGATTCACCCACGCACCAGGCCAGCACAGCAGCAGCGGTGGCGGCAAAGGTGTTGATGAAGGCCAGGGCGGCGAAGCCGTTGGCTTCCAGGGCGGAACCGGCGTTGAAACCGAACCAACCCACCCACAGCAGGGAAGCGCCCACCATGGTCAGCGTCAGGCTGTGAGGAGCCATGGACTCTTTGCCGTAACCCACGCGCTTGCCCACCATGTAGGCACCGACCAGACCGGCCACGGCGGCGTTGATGTGCACCACGGTGCCACCGGCGAAGTCCAGTGCGCCCCATTGCCAGATCAGACCGGCCTTGCCGTTCATTTCGTCCACCACGTTGGCGGCGGTGTAGGCGTCAGGGCCCATCCAGAACCACACCATGTGGGCAATGGGGGCGTAGCTGAAGGTGAACCAGATCACCATGAACATCAGCACGGCAGAGAACTTCATGCGCTCGGCAAAGGCACCCACGATCAGGGCGCAGGTGATGCCGGCGAACGTGGCCTGGAAGGCGGCGAACACGATCTCGGGAATGACCACGCCTTTGCTGAAGGTGGCGGCGTTGGCGAAGGTGCCCGCGGCGTTGTCCCAGATGCCCTTCATGAACAGCCGGTCAAAGCCACCCACGTAAGCACTGCCCTCGGTGAAGGCCAGGCTGTAACCGTAGATGAACCACAGCACCACGATCAGGCTGAACGTGACCATGACTTGCATCAGCACGGACAGCATGTTCTTGCTGCGCACCAAGCCACCGTAGAACAGGGCCAGGCCAGGCACGGTCATCAGGATCACCAGCAGGGTGGAGACCATCATCCACGACGTGTCACCCTTGTTGGGCACGGGAGCAGGCGCGGCGGCGGCTTCGGCCGGTGCAGCGGCGGCTTCCGCGGGGGCCGGGGCCGCAGCGGGGGCAGCAGCAGGTGCGTCAGCCGCAGGAGCAGCAGGGGCCGCTGCGGTGGCCGCAGGGGCGTCGGTGGCGGGAGCGGCGGTCTGGGCTTGGACCGCCAGCCCACCGAAGGCCAGGCCCATGCCCAGCAGCAAGGTTGCAAACAACTTTTTCATGATCGGGCTCTTTCTGGTTTGTCGGGGGTCGGTCAGAGGGCTTCCTTGCCGGTCTCGCCGGTGCGGATGCGCACGACCTGCTCCAGCGGGAACACAAAAATCTTGCCGTCGCCGATCTTGCCGGTGCGGGCCGCACCTTCAATGGCCTCGATCACGCGGTCCACCAGCTCGTCGGCCACCGCAGCCTCGATCTTGACCTTGGGCAGGAAATCGACCACGTATTCCGCGCCGCGGTACAGCTCGGTGTGGCCTTTTTGGCGACCAAAGCCCTTGACTTCGGTGACCGTGATGCCCTGCACGCCCATGGCCGACAGTGCTTCGCGCACCTCGTCCAGCTTGAAGGGTTTGATGATGGCGGAAACTAGTTTCATGAGAGCACACTCCTCGACAATGACGACGAAGCGGGACTAGCACAGACCGTGCCAGTCCATGTTCCCACCACTCCACGCCATGGTCCTGCCGCACCCGGGTCACGCTATGCTGGTGCCCCGCTTCGCGGCCGGGAAAACCGGGTTGTCCCCGGCCGAATGCACCATTAGCGTGCACAACCCGGCGTTTTGCCATGCACCACAACAGGGAGAGAGACAGATGGGACTGTCCGTGATTCAAAGTCGTGCGCTGGTAGGGCTTTCTGCCCCATCGGTGTGCGTGGAAGTGCACCTGGCCAACGGCCTGCCCAGTTTCACGCTGGTGGGCCTGGCCGACACCGAGGTGAAAGAAGCCCGCGAACGCGTGCGCTCGGCCTTGCACCATGCCGGGCTGTCTTTCCCCAGCAACCAGCGCATCACCGTGAACCTGGCCCCGGCTGACCTGCCCAAGGACAGTGGCCGCTTCGACCTGCCCATTGCGCTGGGCATCCTGGCCGCCGACGGCCAGCTGGACACCGCCCGCCTGGCCCACCATGTGTTTGCCGGTGAACTGAGCCTGGGCGGCGAGTTGCGCCCCGTGCGCGGGGCCCTGGCCTTGTCGTTGGCCCTGCAAGCCGAGGCCGAACGCCTCGGCACCCCGCCGCTGACCCTGGTGCTGCCCCCGGGCAGCGCCGAAGAAGCCGCACTGGTACCCGGCACCCGCGTGGTGCGGGCCCGCCACCTGCTGGACGTGGCCCGCGCACTGGCCCCCGAAGGCTCCGCGCTGGTTCAAGACACCCCACCCGACCCCGACGGCTGGACCGTGCTGGCCGCCACCGAGCCCCCGTTGGACAGCCCCGTGCCCGACCTGGCCGACGTGGTGGGCCAGGCCGCCGCCCGCCGCGCCCTTGAAATAGCCGCCGCCGGGGGCCACAGCCTGCTGATGAGTGGACCGCCCGGCGCGGGCAAGAGCATGCTGGCCCAGCGGTTTGCCGGGTTGCTGCCCCCGCTTACGCGCCAGCAGGCGCTGGAGACAGCGGCCAT
Source organism: Hydrogenophaga soli (assembly GCF_054777695.1). NCBI lineage: Bacteria > Pseudomonadati > Pseudomonadota > Betaproteobacteria > Burkholderiales > Comamonadaceae > Hydrogenophaga > Hydrogenophaga soli. Next base: position 24,322 of record NZ_BAAHAK010000004.1, read on the forward strand.
CGCCTCGCTGGCAGGCCGGTTCGACTTGGCCCATTGGGGCCACAGGCCCACGGTGGCGCCTCACCACAGCGCCAGTGCGGTGGCCCTGGTGGGTGGCGGTTCACCCCCCAAACCCGGCGAGATTTCACTGGCGCACCACGGCGTGCTGTTTCTGGATGAGCTGCCCGAGTTTCCCCGGGCCGCGCTCGAAGCCTTGCGCGAGCCGCTGGAAACCGGCACCGTGCGCATCAGCCGCGCCACCCAGCGCACCGACTTTCCCGCCCGGTTCCAGCTGATTGCCGCCATGAACCCCTGCCCCTGCGGCTACCTGGGCCACCCCCACATTGCCTGCCGCGACACGCCCGACCAGGTGGCGCGCTACCAAGGCAAACTCAGCGGCCCCTTGCTGGACCGCATCGACCTGCATGTGGAAGTGCCCGCCTTGCCCCCGCAAGAGTTGCTGGCCGCACACGGCGCCGCCGCGGATGCCTCAAAACCCCACCACGAACCCACGGCGGTGGTGCGCCAGCGGGTGTTGACCGCGCAACACAAGGCCATGGAGCGCCAGGGTTTTCCCAATCAGACCCTCAGCGGCGATGCGCTCACCGCCCATGCCCGGCTGGACGATGCCGCCCGCCAGTTCCTGCAAAAAGCCGCCGCACGCCTGGGTTGGTCGGCCCGCAGCACCCACCGGGCCTTGCGCGTGGCCCGCACCATTGCCGACTTGGCGGGGACCGACACCGTGAACAGTGTCCACCTGGCGGAAGCGGTGCAGTACCGCCGGGCACTCTCAGGTGTTCAAAAGTGACGCCCTCTGCGCACGAGAGCGGACGAGATGGCGATGGGTCTCAGCGCTGCTCGTAGCGGTCAGCGGCCGCAAACAGGTCGGCAGCAAAACCTGGGTCGGTGTGCTGGATGCGCGATGCGTAGGCACGCACGGCCTCGGCGTCTTCAGCATCGGCCAGTGCACCGGCACGGTCCGGGTGAGGTGCAGCTGCGGCTTGCCACAGCGCCGTGGCCAGGTGGCGAGAGGCCGTCAGCAACTCCTGAAAGGCCGCACCCACGCCAGTGGGTTGGTGACTGGACAGCGAAAGTCCGTTGAAAGTGGTGCTTGCCATGATGATCCTCCTGTGTTCATAAATCAGCTTGGGATCAAATATAGGGTAAACCCTAGACTTGACGCAAGGGTTTTCCCTAATAACCACACCGTCGGCATCAGAACTGCACGCCCTCAACCCCGTCCAGGGGTCACACCGGACCACCATCCCCCCGTCTGCGTCACCCAGGCCAGCAAGGCCTCTTGCGGCATGGGGCGTGCAAAACCATACCCCTGCAACTCGTCGCACCCCAGCGCGGTGAGGGCCTGGGCGGTGGGCATGTTCTCCACGCCCTCGGCCACCACGCGCAAGCGCAGGGTGTGCCCCAGACCGATGACCGCCTGCACGATGGCGGCGTCGGCCGCGTCATCCAGCATGTTGTGCACAAACGACCGGTCCACCTTGAGCTTGTCGATGGAAAAGCGCTTGAGATAGGCCAGGCTGGAATAACCCGTGCCAAAGTCGTCGATGGACACCTGCACCCCCAGGTCCTTGAGGGCGGACAGCTGCTGCTGTGCCACCTCCGGGCTGTCCATCAGGTGGGACTCGGTCAACTCCAGCTCCAGTTGATGGGCCGACAGGCCCGAACACTCCAGCGCCGCGCGCACCTGGGCCACCAGTTGCTCATCGGCCAACTGGGCGGCCGACAGGTTGACCGACAGCTGCAAACCGGCCAGCGCCGGGGCCTGGGTGGCCATGTCCACCCACTGGCGGCACGCCTGCTCCAGCACCCACGGGCCGATGGCCTTGATGAGCCCGGTTTCTTCGGCGAGCTGGATGAAATCTCCCGGCGGCACCTGCCCCAGCGTGGGGTTGTGCCAGCGCAGCAAGGCCTCGGCCCCGTTGACCCGACGGGTGCGGGCGCACAAGCGGGGTTGGAAGTGCAGGCTGAACTCGGACTGCGCCAGCGCCATGCGCAGCTGGGTCTCCATGACCTGGCGGGCCGTGACGCGCTGGTCGGTCTCGAACGAGAAGTAGCGGGCCGTGTCGCGCCCAGCGGACTTGGCCTCGTACATGGCCGCGTCGGCGCGGCGCATCAGCTCGTCCTGGTCGGTGGCGTCGTGCGGGTACAGGGCCACCCCCACGCTGCACGACACCGACAGGGTGTGCCCTTCCACCACCATGGGCTGGCGGATGGTGGGGATGAGGCGCTGGGTGACCAGGGCGTCCAGCTCGTCACGCCCGGCCACATGGCGCATGACGATGACGAACTCGTCGCCCCCCAGGCGACTGACGGTGTCGTGGGCCCGCACCGACTGCACCAGGCGCTTGGCCACGGTGCGCAACAGGCCGTCACCAATGTGGTGGCCCAGGGTGTCGTTGATGAGCTTGAAACGGTCCAGGTCGATGAACAGCACGGCCACCTGTTCACCCGAGCCCTTGGCCTGATCCAGGGCTTCGCTCAGGCGGATCTGGCACAGCGCCCGGTTGGGCAGCTCGGTCAACACGTCGTGCTGGGCCAGGAAGCGGATGCGCTCCTCCTTGGCCTTGCGGTCGGTGATGTCGATGGCAATGCCGATGTAGTGCGAAGCCTCGGTGCCCCCGCCCTCGCGCACCGCCGACACCATGAGCCAGGCCGGGTAGGTGTCGCCCGACTGGCGGCGAAACCGCACCTCGCCCTGCCAGGCGTCCTTGTCGGTCATGGCATCCCATTGCGGGCCGGGACCGTCGATGAGCAGGGACAGGTCTTCGCCGATCACCTCGTAGAACTCGTACCCGGTGCTGCGGCAGAAGGCGGCGTTGACGCTGATGACCTGACGCTGCGCGTTCATGATGGTGATGCCCTCGGACGACGCCTCGAACACCTTGGCCCACAGCTCCAGCCGCTGTTCCATGACCTTGAGCACGTTGATGGGGGTGAAGGCGGTCAGCACCGCGTCTTGCCCCTGGAACCTGAGCCGCCGGGCCGACAGCACCGCCCACCCAGGTTCAGAGCCGCCATGCCAGCGCACCTCGAACTCGTCCACCTGCCCGCGGTCGGCCAGGCGCTGGAAGAACCGGGCGCGCACCCCGGGCTCCAGCCCCGTGCGCCAGGGGTCTTGCACGCAGTCGCCCACCCAGGGCTTGCCCGGGGTGTTGAGGTGCAGGATGCGGTGGTCGGGCACCGACGTCACCACCAGCGGAATGGGAAACGCCTCCAGCAGCCCCTTCTGGGCCTCGGCGGCGCGGGCGCTGGCCGCCAGCTCCTGTTGCACCAGGCGGTCGTGGTCCAGCTGGGCCAGCATGTCGTTGAAGGCGTTGAACAGCCGCCCGATCTCGTCGGCACTGTGCCACTGCGCGCGCTGGGTGTAGTCGGTGGTCTGGCGCACGCGCTCGGCCACGGTGGCCAGGTCGCGCAAGGGGCGGGCAATGTGGCTGGCCACCAGGTACACCAGCGACAGGATGCCCCCCAGCAGCGCCAGCGCCGTGCCCAGGTGCAGCACCATGCGCATGTACAAACCCCTGACGCGCTGGGCCAGCAAACCGTCCAAGGCCACCAGGCCCTGCGCCCAGGCGTCGTCCAGCGCGCGCTGGGCCTGCATGTGGGTTTGCGCGAGGGCCGGCACATCACCCGCCAACACCTGGCTGGCGTTGGCCAGGGTCTGCAAACCGGTCTGGTGCGCCTTCAACGCCCCCAGCAACGCGTCACGCGAGGGGGCGAGTGCGTGGCGCAGCTTCTCGTCGCTGGCCCCCCAGGCCTGGATGTAATCGGACTCGATGCCTTGGGTGATGGCGTCGAACCGCCCGGCCACCGTCAGCAGTTCCACCTGGCGCGACGCCACGCGGCCTGGTGCGCCGCCCGCCGCCGCGGGCGATTCGTGCAGCAGCTGGAGCAGCTCGGGGTAGCGCAACAAGGTGAGGGACATGACGTAGTAGCTGTCCAAATCCGGGTCCAGGATGAGGTTGGACTGGTTGGCCACCGTGGTCAGCAACTCGCGGGCACGGCGCACCAACTCGGCCTGCGCCAAAGGCCTGGAGTTGCCACGGGTGCTCTGCGCTGCCTCCAATGCCTGCTCAAACCGCTCGGCCTGCTCGGCGGTGTTCAACGCGGCATCCAGTGCCTCGCGCTCGGCGTCCAGACGCTGGCGCGGCTGCGCATCTGGCGCAGCCCCGAGCAAGGCCCCCATCAGGTTCTGGCGAACCACCTCGGTGTAAGTGCTGCCCACCACCTCCTTCTGCGTGAACGCAATGGCCGTGAGCTTTTCGTGGATGAGGATGCCTGAGACGTAAATGACCGCACTCAAGTCCAGCAGGTAAATGAGCATGAGCTTGCGCCCCACACTCAACCTGCCCAACCAGTGAATGAACCGAGAAACCATGTGCTTGCCCCGTCTGCAACCCGGTCAGGATTGCCTGACAGGGCCGTAAGCAAGTTCCGAACCATGGGGCCGCGCCGCTCGTGGTGCAATGGGGGCTGCCATGGTCCATGTTCGCTCCACCCCCCCTTCGTTTTCCGGCGACGCCGCCGCGTTCACCGGCTGGCTGTCGCTGGCCCAGCTGGTGGGCTGGGGCTCGACGTTTTATGCGTTTTCCATGCTCATGGTGCCGGTGGAGCAGGCGCTGGGCCTGAGCCGCAGCCAGGTGTCCTGGGCGTTTTCGGGGGCGCTGATCGCCGAAGGGCTGGCCGCCTTTGCCGTGGGCCGCTGGATCGACCAGGGCCACGCCCGCCGGGTGATGAGCGGGGGCTCGGTCCTGGCCGCCCTGTCGCTGCTGGGGCTGAGCGCCTGCCACACCGTGTGGGGCTGGACGCTGGGCTGGCTGGGCCTGGGCGTGGCCATGGCCGCCACGCTCTACACCCCGGCCTTTGCGGTGCTGACGCTGCGCCACCCCAACAACTTCCGCCGCCACATCATTTCGCTCACCTTCCTGGGCGGGCTGGCCAGCACGGTGTTCATCCCGCTCATGGCCGGGTTGATCGACGCCGTGGGCTGGCGGGCCATGTTGTGGGTGCTGGCGGGCTGCCAGGCGCTGATCTGCCTGCCCGTGCACGCCTGGGTGCTGCGCGGCATCCAACCCACACCGACCCAGCCCGCACAGGCCAGCCCCTTGGCCCACACGCCGCACACGTCCCACGCGGCCCATCCCCCCGCCAGCTACCGCCACGCCATGCGCCAACCCACCTTTGCGCTGGTGGGGGTGTTTGTGGTGCTGACCCTCAGCACCTCGGTGGCGGTGGCGGCCCACCTGGTCAACCTGCTGACCGAAAGCGGCCTGCCCCCCGCCTGGGCCGTGTGGCTGCCCGCCTGCGTGGGCGTGGTGCAGGTGCTGGGGCGCAGCGGCCTGTTCTTCTGGGAGCACCGGGCCAGCGTGCACAGCGTCAACCGCTGGATTCCGCTGCTCATGCCCGCCGGACTGCTGGCCCTGCTGGGGGCCCTGGCGGCACTGCACACCGCCCCCACGCTGGCCCAGGCGGGCACGGTGGTCTTTGTGGCGCTGTACGGGCTGGGCAACGGCATGGGCACCATCGTCAAAGGCACGGCGGTGGCGCAGTACGTCAGCCAGACGCATGCCGCCAGCCTGAACGGCGTGCTGGGCGTGCCCACCGCCCTGGGCCGCGCCGCCGCCCCCACGCTGCTGGCCGCGCTGTGGAGCCCGGTGCGGGGCTACACCCTGGGCCTGTGGGCGCTGTGGGTCACCAGCCTGCTGGCGTGGCTGGCCCTGCTGGCGGCGCAACGGCTGCATGGGCAGCGACCAGGGCGCTGATCGCACCCTCAGGTTCGCATCAGCACACCCCCCTTCGCATGCCCGCGGTGCTTCGGCATGCCACGGCACCACAGTCCCCTGGGGACCGCTTCCACAGGGGAAGCCGGGCACCCCACGGACACAGATCAGGGAGACCGTCATGCCAATCCGAAAAATGGGCGGGTTGTCGCTTTCCATTCCAACCACGGCAGCCCCCATGCCGCCGCCCCAAACCGCGCCTGCCCCCACAGGGCCGGTGCCCACCAGCCCACACCTGCCGCTGCAAAGCCGCCGGGCCACGCCCCGGCTGGCGGCGCTGGACACGGAGATGCAGCACGTCCGCGCCGACATCGCCGCGCTGCGTCAGCCGGGCAAGCCCACATTGCAAGCCGACCTGACCAACGTTCAGGCGGTGGTGGACAGCGAGAACATCCGCAAGCCCGACCTCCACTTGCGCTACCACGCCGATGCCGCCAGCTTTGTGGCGTCGCTGGCGTTCGACCCTGCGGCACCGCGTCGCGAGCGGGCGGTGTTCCGCGTGGACAACCGCCCTGGAGGGCCTCACCACGCCGCGGCCGACATCCGGCGCGAGCCGGGCAAGCCCCTCACCTTGATCGTGGTCGAGCCCGCCACCATGGGCCACATGGCCCACCTGCTCAGTCACGATGACCTGGCCACCCGGGTGAAAGCCACGCCGGGTCTGGAGGGTGCACGCGTGGCGGTCATTGACGCGGAGGCACAGAAGTCCCCCGCCGACTGTGTGATGTTCAGCCTGAGCCACGCCTCCAAGATGCACCAGGAACAGGCCACCTTCGACCAGTGGCACGCACAGCTGGCCCAAGGCCAGCCCCTGGCCGACCCGGCCACCCACAAGACGCCGCTACCCGAAGGCTCCCCGGTCATTGACGGGCTGCAGGTGCTGCCGGCGTCGTTCTTCAAACACGCACACTCGCTGTCCCAGTTGATGAAAGCGCGCCCGACCCTGGGCGACGAGGTGGTGGGACGCCACCCGGACACCGCCGCGCCCGAGACCCTGACGCAACGCCACGACCGCCTGTCGTTCCCGCGCAGCACCGACGAAGGTCAGCGAACCAACAGCACCTCCATCGAGTACAAACGCCACGCCCTGCTGGCGCGAACCCTGGAAACGCTGGCCCCCAAGCCGTGATGCGGCATGGGCGAGGCGGCTCTCCACCCCAAGAACTACAAAATTCATAGCTTCTTGCGCTTCCAAATAAAGCGCTAGAGCCCATTTTTTGTCATCATTCAGCAGCGCCGCCCCCGCGGTGCATGCACCCCGGAGCGCTGCCCATGCTGAAACGATGGCTTGCCGTGTTGTACCTCCTGGCCCTGGCGGCCACGGGCCTGAGCGCCATCGCGCTGTGGCGCCTGCGCTGCGAAGGGTTTGGCTGCATGGGCGTGGGCATTGGCTGGCTGGCGTGGGGGGCCGTGCTCTACGTGCCCGCGCTGGCCCTGGGCAGCGTGGCCGCCCAACTCCCACCGGCACAAGCACCCGGGGCAAAGGCCGCGCCCCTGGCACTGAAGGTGCAGCTGCTGGCGGGGGCGGGCTTGCTGGTGTACTGGGCGGTGGTGCGATGGGGGTAACGCCCGCCACCACCGCGCCACCCTGCTTCTGCTAAGGTCCCCTTTTTCACTTGGAGGTGCTGGTATGCGCAAAACTGGGTTGGCCGCGGTGACTCGCCGGGCCGCGAACGTCGTGACCCTGGTGGCCACTGCCGCGTGCATGGCGGGTTGGGCCGGTCTGGCCCAGGCCGACACAGGCAAGCCCGTGAAGCTGCTGGTGGGCTTTCCGCCCGGCGGCGGCACCGATGCCATTGCCCGCATCCTGGCCGACAGCATGAAGGACACGCTGGGCCAGCCCGTGGTGGTGGACAACAAGCCCGGCGCCGGAGGCCAGATTGCCGCCCAGGCCCTCAAGGCCGCGCCAGCCGACGGCACCACCTACTTCGTCAGCCACGACCACACCGTGACCATCCTGCCGCTGGTCACCAAGAACCCCGGCTTCGACCCCGCCACCGACTTCGTGCCCGTGGCCGGTTTCGCCACCTTCGTCAACGCCTTTGCCGTCTCGGGCGGCACCCCGGCCAAGTCGGTCAACGAGTACGTGGCCTGGGTCAAGGGCGCGGGGCAGGGCAAGAGCGCCGTGGGCATCCCGGCCCCGGCGTCCACGCCGGAATTCCTGGTCAAGCTCATCGGCCAGAAGTACGGCCTGGACCTGGTGGCCGCCCCCTACCGCGGCAGCGCCCCGCTGATGGGCGACATGCTGGGCAACCAGATTGCGGCGGGTGTGGCCTCGGTGCCCGACTTCATTGAAAACCACAAGGCCGGCAAGCTGCGCGTGGTGGCCGTGCTGGGTGCGCAACGCCAGGCTGCCCTGCCCGACGTGCCCACCTTCAGCGAGCTGGGCCTGAAGGGCCTGGAAGACATGCCCTTCTACGGCCTGTTTGCCCCCGCCGCCACGCCCAAGGCCGAACTGGAGCGCGTGGCCGACGCCCTGGCCAAGGCCATTGCCAAGCCCGACGTGAAGGACAAGCTCAGCGCCATGGGGCTGACCGTGGGCTTCATGACCGGCGCCCAGCTGGCCGAGCGCGAAAAGGCCTACCGCACCACCTGGACCCACATCATCCAGAGCAGCGGCTTCAAGCCCCAGTGAGGCCCGCCCGCGGCCCGGGTGGCGTCAACGCGCCAGGGCCGGGTTGAGCACCGGGCGGAAGGCAAACGGGAAGGACTCGGTCAGGTCCACGCTGACCTCCACCGCGTGCATGTCCTTCTCGCCAAACACCTCCAGCGCCGTGATGTTGGGGGCGGTCTTGGGAAAGGGCCGCAGCACGCGGAACTGGTGGCTGTCGCCATACACCAGCAGCACCGGCTTGCCATAGGCCTTGGCCTGCTGAACCAGGGTCTGGCCCACGTTGGCAAACCCCGAATGGCTGAGGAAGCGCTCGTCGCGGTAGACGTTGAAGTCCGACTCGAACATGTCGGCCTGCATGGCCACCACCACCGCCGGGGCCTGCGCTTTTTGAGCCTGCTGAAAGCTGTCTTCCAGCCAGGCCACGTTGGCGCGGTCGCGCTCGAAGAACTCCGCCGCGGCCTTGGGGTCGCGTGGCTCCAGGTTGTTGTTGGAGCCCACCACATGCACGGTGACCACGTGCACCCCGTCGCGCACAAAACGCTGGTTCTCCACAAACGGGGCAAAGCGGTCGCCCATGACCTGGGCCTGGCTTTGCACCGCCAACGGGCGAGCGCCCAAGCTCTGCCCCACCGGGGCGAAGAAGTGGCGGCGCAGGTGGGCCAGGCGCTCCAGCGGGTCGAACCCGCCCGCAGCCTTGCGGTGGCAGTCGGTCCACTCGTTGTCGCCGGGGGTGTAGACCACGGGCTGCTGGAAGGTCTGGAAAAACGCCAGCTGCTGGCCCAGCAGCTCGTCGCTGCACGGGGTGGAGCCGGACTTGATGTCGCCAATGTGCAGGTTGAACGCGGGCTGGCGGCGGTTGATGGTGTCGATCAGCGCCTGGTACTGCGGGTACACCTTGGCGGGCTCGCCGTAGGGCATGTCCCCGATGGCGATGAAGCGAAACCCCTGGGCCTGGGCCCCCAGGGCCAGGGTGGTCAGGCCCAGCAGGGCCAGGCGGCGAACGGTGGAAACAAGCATGGGCAAACCTGCGTGAAGGGCAAAGAAAACCGCAAGGGTGGGCCGCGGGTGTGAAGCGGCCATGACAGCCGCCCCTCAGGACAGCAGCGGGGCCAGCCAGCGGCGCAGCTCGTCCTCGGGCATGTGGCGGCGGGCCGCCATGTCGGCCACCTGGTCGGCCCCGATGGGGCCCACGTTGAAGTAGGTGGCCTCGGGGTGGCTGAGGTAGAAGCCGCTGACGCTGGCCGCCGGGGTCATGGCCAGGCTTTCGGTCAGGCCCATGCCGATGTCGGACGCACCCAGCAGCGCCAGCAGGTCGGTCTTGGCGGTGTGGTCGGGGCAGGCGGGGTAGCCGGGCGCGGGGCGGATGCCCTGGTACTTTTCGGCAATCAGCTCGTCGTTGCTCAGGGCTTCTTGCGGGGCGTAGCCCCACAGGTCGGTGCGCACGCGCCAGTGCAGCCACTCGGCGGCGGCCTCGGCCAGGCGGTCGGCCAGGGCCTTGAACAAGATGGCGTTGTAGTCGTCGTGGGCGGCCACGAACTCGGCCTCCTTGGCCTCCACCCCCAGCCCGGCGGTCACGGCAAACAGGCCCACGTGGTCGATGGGCGTTGCAAATTCAAAGCTTTTTTGGCCTCCAGCGCTTTCAAACAAAGCGCGAGCAGCTTCAATTTCAGTAGCACTCAGCGGTTGCACAAAGTCGGACAGGCAGCGGCTGGGGCGCAGGCGTTCCTGGCCTTGTTCGTCGGTGTAGGTCTGTTTTTCGGTTTGTTGGCGCAGGCCGTGCCAGGTCAGGGCCACCTGCTGGCGGCGGCTGTCGGTCCACAGCACGATGTCGTCGCCCGCCGCGTTGGCGGGCCACAGGCCCATCACGCCGCTGGCGGTCAGCCACTTTTCGGCGATCAGCTTTTTCAGCATGGCCTGGGCGTCGGCAAACACCTGCCGCGCCTGCTCGCCCACCACCTCGTCTTGCAGGATGGCGGGGTAGGGCCCGGCCAGGTCCCAGGTCTGGAAGAAGGGGCCCCAGTCGATGAAGCGGGCCAGCTCGGCCAGGTCGATGTTGTGGAACACGCGCCGCCCGGTGAACTTGGGCACCGGTGGGGTGTAGCCGCTCCAGTCCAAGGGGGTGGCGTTGGCGCGGGCCTGCTCCAGCGGCCACAACACGGCCTTTTTCTTGTTGGCGTGCTGGCGGCGCACGGTGTCGTAGTCGGCGGCCAGTTCACTCAGGTAGGCGTCGCGGCCTTCGCCCAGCAGGCCCTGGGCCACGGCCACGCTGCGGCTGGCGTCGGGCACGTAGACCACGGGGCCTTGGTAGTGGGGGGCGATCTTCACCGCGGTGTGCACGCGGCTGGTGGTGGCCCCGCCGATCAGCAGCGGGGTTTGGCGGCTGCGGAAGTGTTCGTCCTTCTGCATTTCGGCGGCCACCACCTGCATTTCTTCCAGGCTGGGGGTGATGAGGCCAGAGAGGCCCACGATGTCGGCCCCCACCTCCTTGGCCTTGGCCAGGATGTCCTGCCAGGGCACCATCACGCCCATGTTGACCACTTCGAAGTTGTTGCACTGCAAGACCACGGTGACGATGTTCTTGCCGATGTCGTGCACGTCGCCCTTGACGGTGGCGATGACGATCTTGCCCTGGGTGCGCACCTCGCCCCCGGCGGCCAGCAGGGCGGCCTTTTCGGCCTCGATGTAGGGCAGCAGGTGGGCCACGGCCTGCTTCATCACGCGGGCGCTTTTCACCACCTGGGGCAGGAACATCTTGCCTTGGCCGAACAGGTCACCCACGACGTTCATGCCATCCATCAGCGGGCCTTCGATGACGTGCAGCGGGCGACCCCCGTCGGCCTCGATCTGACGCCACATCTCCTCGGTGTCGGTCTCGATGTGGGTGTTGATGCCACGCACCAGCGCATGCGTGAGGCGCTCGCGCACGGGCAGGGCACGCCAGGCGTTTTGCTGACTGTCGTCCTTGGCGGCGCCCTTGGCGGTTTCGGCGATTTCCACCAGGCGCTCGCCCGCGTCGGGGCGGCGGTTCAGCACCACGTCTTCCACCCGCTCGCGCAGGGTGGGCTCCAGCTCGTCGTACACGCCCACCATGCCGGCGTTGACGATGCCCATGTCCATGCCCGCCTGGATGGCGTGGTACAGGAAGACGGTGTGGATGGCCTCGCGCACCGGGTCGTTGCCACGGAAGCTGAAGCTCACGTTGGACACGCCGCCCGACACCTTGGCGCCGGGCAGGTGTTGCTTGATCCAGCGGGTGGCGTTGATGAAATCGACCGCGTAGTTGTCGTGCTCAGGAATGCCGGTGGCGATGGCGAAGATGTTGGGGTCGAAGATGATGTCTTCGGGCGCAAAGCCCACCTCGTCCACCAGCACGCGGTAGGCGCGTTCGCAAATCTCGATCTTGCGGGCAAAGGTGTCGGCCTGGCCCTGCTCGTCAAACGCCATGACCACGGCGGCCGCCCCGTAACGTTTGACCAGCTTGGCCTGGCGTTTGAACTCGGCCACGCCTTCCTTCATGCTGATGGAGTTGACCACCGGCTTGCCCTGCACGCAGCGCAGGCCGGCCTCGATCACGCTCCACTTGCTGCTGTCGATCATCACCGGCACGCGGGCAATGTCGGGCTCGCTGGCCATCAGGTTCAGGAAGCGCACCATGGCGGCCTGGCTGTCCAGCATGGCCTCGTCCATGTTCACGTCCACAATCTGCGCGCCGTTTTCCACCTGCTGGCGGGCCACGGCCAGGGCGTCTTCGTAACGCCCCTCCAGGATCATGCGGGCAAAGGCCTTGGAGCCGGTGACGTTGGTGCGCTCACCCACGTTCACGAACAGGCTGCCCTGGCCAATGACCAGCGGCTCCAGCCCCGACAGCAGCATGGGCGGCGGGGAGACCTGGGCGGCAGCGGCGGCGGCGGACAGATCGGAGGGGAAGGCGTCGGCAGAAGGCGTCTGGCGTGTCATCAAGGCTCACCTGGTGGGTCATGGTTCCGTGTGCGGGCAGGCCCGACACGGTTGAAGCAGGTGAGCGCGGTTGATCCGGTGGGCCACAGGCCACCCCAAGCCTGACACCGGGCGCACCGCCCGGCGCACGGGGGCGGGCAGGGGCCACGGCGCTGCAGCGCTCCTTGGGCAAACGCGTATTTTAGAAAGTCGGCGGCAGGGGCTGCCGACTGCGGTCAATCCTGCGGCAATTGCGCCAGCGCACGGCGGCGGGCCATCTCGCGGCCCATGCCCTCGGTGTTCACGCCCGACAGGGCACTGCGGGCCGCCGGGTAGGCCAGCGACTCTTCCAGCACGATGTGGTCGTGGTAGAGCGCCGCGAACACCTCCACGGCATTGGCCAGCTCGACCGTGTCGAACCAACCGCTGCCCTCGGCAGCGGCCTCCAGCATGGGCGCGATGACCAGCCAGTTTTCCTCCAGCCAGCCGTGGTCCTGGGACAGGCTGTGTGCGGCCTGCACCACGTCGGGCTGCGGGCTCTCCAGCAGCGGAGGGAACACGTGTTTTTCCTCGTCCAGGTGGTGCTGGCGGGCTTCGCCCCCGAAAAACGCCAGCACCTCGCGGGCACGGGCACGTTCGGGCTCGGACAAATCGCCCTGACTCAGCGCATCCACCAGGACGCTGAGGGTCTGCAGCGACTGCGCCACCTGGCGGTGGGTGGCATCCAGGTAGTCAAACACGGCAACGGGGGCTTGGGCAACGGGCATGGCGCACTCCTGAGGGATGGAACTGAGGGGCATTGTGAAATTGCGGCGGCGCAGCCACTTGACGCACATCAAGCAAGGGAAAACCACGCCTCGCCGCCCATCCACACGCCGTTGGCCCGACAATGCGGACTCCTCTGCCAGCATCCAAAGCCCGTCACCGCCCACACCATGCTCAAGACCCTGATGGACAAGGTGCGCTCCACCGCCCGCCGCGACGCGGGCGACCCGGGTGACACCGCCTCCTGGAAGCTGGACTTCAACAGCCCGCGCACCAGCGCCGAAGCCGCCGCCGACATGCTGCGCGCGCCCACGGCCCTGATGCAGCTCAGCCCCGAGGAAGCCAGCACCGTGGTGCAGTTCATGCAGCCGCGCATCATCCCGGCCGACACCGTCATCTTCCAGGAGGGCGACACCTCCGACACCGGGCACATGCTGCTCGTCATCGACGGCGAGGTGACGGTGGAAACCTTGCTGGTCAGCCGCCGCTCGCCCGACACCCTCACCGTGCTGGGGCCGGGCAGCCTGGTGGGCGAAATGTCGCTGTTCGATGGGGCCGCCCGCTCGGCCACCTGCACCGCCACCTCGGAAGTGCGCTGTGCGGTGCTCTCGCGCAAGGCCATGGAACGCCTGGCCCGCCACGCGCCCACCACCGCCGCGCATTTCATGGCCGCGGTGGCCCAACGCCTGGCCGAGCGCCTGCGCCAGAGCGACGAAAAGGTTCGCCTGTACAGCCACCTGGTGCGCACCATGCAGCAGGAAATCGACGCGTTGATGCGCTGAACGCCCCCCGCCGAAAGCCCCCGCCCATGCCGTTTCGCCTGCGCTTTCGCTCCTCCCGCCCACCCGCGGCAGCGGCGGATGCGCCCGCGTCGCAACTGGGCGCAGGCGCTGCGGCCAACGCCTCGGGCTTTGGCCCCGAGCCCGACCGCTGGGCCGCCACCACGGCCACGGACGGCGTGACGCTGGACGACGTGGCCCAACGCTTGGCCCAGCGCACCCTGTTGCTGCCCTTGAGCCTGGACCAGGCCCGCACCGTGGCCGGGTACATGAAGCCGCTCAGCCTGCCCCAAGGGCAAAGCCTGCTCGACCCCCTCGCCACCCCACCCGCCACCGACCTGGTGCTGATCGTGCGTGGTCAGGTCCGGCAACACACCCGGGTGCAGGGCCGCGCCCTGGTGAGTGACCTGCCCCTGGACCCACTGGGGCCTGGCGACTTTGTCTCCGAACCCGCCCTGCTGGACGGCGAGGCCCGCAACGTGTTGCTGGAGACCCTCAGCCCGGTGGTGCTGGCCACCCTGTCGCGCGGGGCCCTGGCGTCGCTGAGCCACGACCACCCCGACCTGGCCGCCCGCCTGCTGTCCGCCGTGTGCCAAGGGTTGACGCGGCAGCTGCGGACCAACCACCGCCGCATCACCGAAGCGTCGGGGGCCATCCGCGACCTGCAAGACGGTCTGCTGCACGCTGCGCGTCTGCCCCACCCCCCCAGCACCGAACCGCCTGCCCGCTGACACCATGGCCGCCGAGCCCGCCACCCACCCCGTCACGTCCCCCGCCACGTCCCTGGCCCCCGCCCCTACCGCACCGCCCTCCGCCGACCGCGCCTGGACCCCGGCCGATTGGGCCCGGCAAGAGCTGCTGCTGATGCGCGAGGTCATGAAGCTGGTGGGCCAAAGCCTCACCCCCGCCCCGGTGCTGCGCGAAATGCTGCACCTCATGAGCGAGCTGCTGGGCCTGAACCGGGGCCGCCTGGTGCTGGCCAACCCGGCCCCCGCGCCCACCTCCGCCCCCTCCAGCGCCGCGCCGCGCACCGCCGCCATCCAGCATGCCTACGGCCTGACCGCGGCCGAAACCGCCCGCGGCGTCTACGCCTGGGGCGAGGGCATCACCGGGCGGGTGCTGGCCACCGGCCTGCCCGCCATCGTGCAGGACATTGACGCCGAACCCCTGTTCCTGTTTCGGGCCATCACCCGCGACCAGCTCCCCCCGGAAACCGTGGCCTTTCTGGCCCTGCCCGTCGCCGTCAACGGGGCCACCGTGGGCGTGCTGGCCTGCCACCGCATCCGCAGCCGCCAGCGCCACCTCAACGACGACCTGGCCCTGCTGCGCACCCTGGCCACGCTGGCCGGGCAACTGCTGCAATTGGAACAACTGGTGGCCCAGCAGACCGCCCAGCTGCAAGCCCGCAACGCCGCGCTGGCCCATGCGCTGGACACCCACGCCGCCCGCTACGGCCTCATTGGGCGCTCGCCCGCGCTGTTGCAGGCCATGGGCGAGTTGGAGCGGGTGTCGCAATCGCAGGCCACCGTGCTGTTGCTGGGTGAGTCGGGCACCGGCAAGGAGCTGTTCGCCCGCGCCCTGCACCTGGCCAGCGGGCGGCGGGACCAGCCCTTCATCAAGGTGAACTGCTCGGCCATTCCCGACACGCTGTTCGAGTCCGAGCTGTTCGGCCACGAGCGCGGCGCCTTCACCGGCGCGGTGGGCGCACGGGCCGGTTGGTTCGAGCAGGCACACGGCGGCAGCATTTTTCTGGACGAGGTGGGTGAACTGCCGCTGGCCATGCAGGCCAAGCTGCTGCGCACCCTGCAAGAGGGCACGCTGGTGCGGCTGGGCGGCACCAAGGAAATCCGCGTCAACGTGCGGCTGGTGGCCGCCACCCACCGCGACCTGGCCCGCGACGCCGAGGCCGGGCGCTTCCGCCAGGACCTGTTCTACCGCCTGAACGTGGTGCCCATCCGCCTGCCCTCGCTGCGCGAACGCACCGAAGACATCCACCCCCTGGCGCTGCACTTCCTCAGCCGTGCCAACCAGGCGCACCAGCGCAACGTGCACCTCACGCCCGAAGCCCTGGCGCTGCTGGAGCGCCACCCCTGGCCTGGCAACGTGCGCGAGCTGGGCAACGTGATCGAGCGCCTGGTGCTGCTGGCCGACCACCCGCTGGTGCACGCCCCCGAACTGGCCCGCCACCTGGCCACCGCCCCCAGCCTGGCCGCGGCAGTGCTCCCTGCACCGCCAGCGCAGGCCACGCAGCCCCCCGGCTGGGGCACCAGTGCCGCCGAGCCCCCGCTGGTGCGCCCGCACTGGGGCGCACAGTCCCACAGCGCCGCCGAGCTGGGCGAGGCCCTGGCCCGCCACCACGGCAACCGCTCCCGGGCGGCCCAAAGCCTGGGGCTGACGCTGCGCCAGTTCACCTACCGTCTGGAAAAGGCCGGGCTCAAGCCCTGAGGCCCCGGGCCGCAGGGCTCCCGGGCCGCACGCCACGGGGAAAGCGCATCTCCAATGTGTAGACATTTGTTGACAAATTGGCAAGCCATGCCACAGGCGATACTATTGTTTTTATAGCTGCTCGCGCTTTTATATAAAGCGCTATATGCCATTTTTCCTTTGATTTCTCACGTTGGCACACCTGTTGCAAACCACGGCGGCAAGGCCCCACAGCCGGGGCCGAAGGGTTTTTCTCCTCCGTCTTCTTTTTTGCCACAGGACTTGCCATGACCACCGCCGAAGCCCCCACCACCGTCAAAGCCTACCTGCGCCCCATCGACGCCAGCGGTCTGGCCGAATTTGCCGCGGGTGGCAAAGCCAACCCCGCCCGCCGCGGCACCAACAAAGTCCACACCGTGATGGAAGGGCAATACCGCAGCCTGTCCTCGGTGGGGGACAAACACACGGTGGTCGTGGACGAGCCGCTGCACCTGTTCGGCCAGGACACGGCCCCTGCGCCCGGTGAAATCGTGCTGTCCGGCCTGGGCGGCTGCATTGCCGTGGGCGTGACCGCCGTGGCCACCTGGAAGGGCGTGAAGCTGAGCAAGCTGGAGGTGTTTCTGGAGGGCGACATCGGCAACCCCGCCGCCTGGGGCGCTGGCGGCGCCTTGGAAATGACGCCACCGCAAATGGGCTTTCAAGAGGTGCGGGTGAAGGTGCTGGTGGAAGGCGACGCCCCGCGCGAGGTGCTGGAAGAGATCGTCCAGCACGCCAACTACTACTCGCCCGTGGCCAACACCATCCGCAACCCGGTGCCGTTCAAGATCAGCATGGCCTGATCGCGCCGCGCCCACCCACCCCCCTCCCTCCGCCCCTTGCGCCACCAAAGGAAGCCCACCATGAACGCCGCCGATCTGCCCGCCGATGTGTCCGCTGCCGCCCAGACCGAAGACCTGCTGAGCGCCGTGCGCGCCATCGCCCAAGGCCCGCTGGCCGCACGCGCCCAGGCCATCGACGAAGGGGATTACCCCCTGGACCTGATCCAGCAACTGGCCCGCATGGGCGCGATGAGCGCCCACATCGACCAGCCGGGCCGCCCCGGCAACTACGTGACCGCCATCCTGGCCATGGCCGAGGTGGGCAAGGTCTGCGGGGCCACCGCGTTCCTGATGTGGCAACAGGCGGTGTCGGCGCTGTACCTGCACGGCTCCAGCAACCCGGCCATGAACGGCGAGCGCCTGCAACGCCACCTGCGCGGCGAGGTCATCGGGGCCACCGGCATGTCCAACCCCATGAAGGGTTTTGCCGGGATCGAAAAAATCCTGCTCAAGGCCACCCCGGTGGATGGCGGCTACCTCGTCAACGGCACGCTGCCCTGGGTCAGCAACCTGGCCCCGGCACACAGCCTGGGCACGGTGGCGGTGGTGGAGGGAGCCAACGGCGCTGCGGGCCACGAGATCATGTTCATGCTGCCGTGCAGTGCACCGGGCGTGACGCTCAAGACCTGCCCCAAGTTCTCGGGCATGGAGGGCACGGGCACGTTCTCGGTGCAGTGCAAGGACGTGTTCATCGGTGCCGATGACCTCCTGGGCGACCCCTGCAAGCCCTACCTGCTGGGCATCCGTGGGGCCTTCCTGCTGCTGCAATGCGGCATTGCCGCGGGCATCGTCCAGGGGGCCATCGACAGCATGTGGGCGGTGGAAGACCAACTGGGCCACGTCAACCAGTTCCTGGACGACCGGCCCGACCAGCTCCAGGCCGAGCTGGACGACCTGGTGGGCACCGTCGCCCGCCTGTGCGAAACCCCTTACGACCCCTCCGACGCTTTCTACCTGGACGTGCTCAACGCCCGCCTGGCGGGAGGCGAGCTGTGCATGCGCGCCGCCAACTCCGCCCTGATGCACCAGGGTGCGCGGGGCTACCTGATGCAGTCCAGCGTGCAACGCCGCGTGCGCGAAGCGCAGTTTGTGGGCATCGTCACCCCCGCCATCAAACACCTGCGCAAACAGGCCGCGGCGCTGTGCGCCGACACGCTGCCCGCCTGATTTGCGTCTGATCTGCGCCTGACTTCGCCCGAGTTTGCCCCCAAGGAGCGCCCGTGAGCCAACCCCCTGTCACCGCCCCCCCGGCACCGTTCCAACAATTCATCTGCAACGCCTGCGGCTGGATCTACGACGAAGCCCAGGGCGACCCCGACAGCGGCCTGGCCCCGGGCACCCGCTTTGCGGACATTCCCGACGACTGGGCCTGCCCGCTGTGCAACGTGACCAAGGCGGACTTTGCGCCCTACAACCCGCCGCCCCGCCCCACCGCGGCCAGCCGCCCCGTCAGTGCCTTGGGCTGCGGCCCGCGCGTGGCGGGCAAGCCCGCGGCGGGCGTGGTCATCGTGGGCGGAGGCCGGGCCGGTTGGGCCATGGCCGAAGCGCTGCGGGCGCTGGACGCGGCCCTGCCCATCACCCTGGTCAGCGCCTGCGCGGGCGACGTGTACGACAAGCCCCTGCTGTCGGTGGCGCTGGCCAAACGGCTGCCCACCGCCAGCCTGGTGCGCGAAACCGGCACCCAGGCCGCCCAGCGCTTGGGCGTGCGCCTGATGGCCCAGACCCAGGCCACCCGCATCTGCCCGCGCACGCTCACGCTCACCACCACCCGCGGCACCCTGCCGTTTGCCGAACTGGTGCTGGCCCACGGGGCCCAGGTGGCGCTGCCGCCCAGCCTGCCGCCCGAGCTGTGCTGGCGCATCAACCACCTGGACGCCTACCTGCGCCTGCGCCACAGCCTGGGCTTGCCCGACGCAGGCCCCCTGCCCCCGGGCGTGGTGCCGCAGGTGGCCATCGTGGGCGCGGGCTTGATCGGCAGCGAACTGGCCAACGACCTGGCCCTGGCCGGGTGCCACGTCACGCTGCTGGACCCGCTGCCCGAGCCCCTGGCCCGCTGGCAGCAGCAGGGCGCGGGCCAGGCCGCGCTGGCGGCGTGGAAAGACCTGCCCATCCGTTTTGTGGGCGGCGTGTCGGTGGCCTCCATGGCCGACAGCGAGGGCCTCAAGACCATCACCCTCAGCAACGGCGACACCCTGCAAGCCCACCAGGTGATTGCCGCCACCGGCCTGACCACACCCAACCGCCTGGCCGCCAGTGCCGGGCTGGCCTGGGACCATGGCATTGCGGTCGATGGCCGCACGCTGGCCACCAGCCACCCGCGCATCCATGCGCTGGGCGACTGCATCACCATCGCCGGGCAGGCCAGCCGCTACATCGAGCCCATTGGCCGCCAGGCCGCCACCATCGCCGCCAAGGTGCAGACCCGCCGCCAGGGGGCAGGGCTGGACGATTGCCCCGTGCCCTATGAGGTGCGCCCGGCCACCGTGCGGGTGAAAACCACCTCGTGCCCGATGACGCTGGTGGGCTGAGCGGCCACCAGCACCGCCTATTCTTTGGCGGGTACAGAAGGCTTGCTCGGGCCGGACGTTGCACCGTCAGTCTTGGCATGCGCCTTGACAAACGTCAGGATCACCTCCCGCAGCACTTTCCGTTGGGGCGGAGGCAAGCGCAGGAAGGCATCAAAAGTCTCCTGCTCCAGATACCCGATGCTTTCGTCCCACCGTCGTCGTCGCCGGTAAACGGCGTCGCGCACCGCCGTACCAAAGCGCAACACCTCGGGCTCCACATTCAGGATTTGGGCCAACACCTGCAGTTTGTCTTGGGCAGGAATGGCTTCCCCTTTGAGCCATTTGGACACCGCCTGAAAGCTGACGGAGCGCCCCCAGTAGCGGGTGTTGAACAGGTTGTACAGGACCCCTGGGCGGGGCTGCAAGCCCACATTCACCATTGCATTTTGGAGCCGCTGGGCGAATTCGAGCTTGTCGTTCATGCCGCAGAAAGCTAGCTCTTCGCTCTTTCTGGATTCAACTTTAGTTCAATTGTTCATGTGACTTTAAGTTCATAATGTTTGACACAAAAGTGAATGGTCTGGGAGGTGGGAACCGTGCGCAGCATTGAGCGGCCGGGTCGTGCATCCCGACCGCGCCTTGCACCAGGCCACCCGACATTCCATGCAAGTTCATCCAGCAGCTGCCGCCTGCCACTTCGGTCCTCTTCCCATGGCTCGGCGTTTGCTCGTCCCAGACGGCGAACGCCCGAATCTCCGCAGTGAGCACAGGCATGCAGCCCACACGGCATTGGGCAGATCGCAACAAGCACGGCATCCCATCGCACGGAGAGCGACGTGATGGAAGCAGCCCCTTCGCCAAAGCCCATCCGCAATGCGGATCACACGATCAGTGAGCTTCTGGGAGCGCTCAACGCCATGGCGTTCCAGACCAACCTGCTGACGCACGAAGCCACACAACCCAACGATGTGCGCGGCCAGGCCCAACGCTGCTGCGCTGCAGCACTGGACATCAAAGCGTTCCTTCAACCCGCGACCACCGTCGCGGACGTGGCCACCGCCGACTGAAAGGGAAACCATCCATGTGGACCACACCCGAGTTTCGACAACACCTCATCGATTCAGCCCCCGACGGCATCCTGGTGGTGGACCCGGCTTGCCGCATCCACTTCGTCAACCAGGCGCTGGCCCACTTGTGCGGCCATCCGCGTGAAGCACTGCTGGGCCAATCCATTGAGATGCTGATCCCCCCGTCGGTGTTGAGCCGCCATCAACGACACGTGGACCGCTACTTTGCACGTCCGCGTGCCCATCCCATGGGCAGCCTGGGCAGACAACGCTTGGTGCACCGGGAGGGACGTGAAGTGGTGGTGGACATCGCACTGGGTCACCACATCGCCACCAACGAGCAGCCCTACGCCATCCTCTTCGTGCGTGACGCCACCCACGTCAACGATCAGCACGAACAGCTCCAGCAGCTGGCCCTCACCGACCCGCTGACGGGTCTGCACAACCGCCACATGTTCCAGGAGCAACTGACCCGAGCACTCGACCACGCCCGGCGCTCAGGGCGCATGCTGGCCGTGTGCTTGGTGGACCTGGACGATTTCAAATCCATCAACAACGGCCACGGGTACGAAGCGGGCGACGCCCTGCTGCGAGACGTGGCCGACCGCCTCAAAAGCTGCCTGCGCTGGGACGACACCTTGGCACGCATGGGCAGCGACGAGTTCGCCATCCTGCTCCAAGACCTTCCTTCGCCCGCCATGGCCCGCCATGTCGCCAACAAAGTCATTCAGCGACTGGCCCACCCCACCGAGCTGGGCTCAGCCACCGTGTTCAGCGGTGCCAGCGTGGGCATTGCCTATGGTCCGAAAGACCTGCTGGATGCCCCGACGCTGGTGCACCAGGCCGACATGGCCATGCACATGGCCAAAGCGGCGGGACGGGGTGCCCATGCCGTCTACGACCCCACCATGGCCCAGCGCGTCACCGAGAACCTGAAAATCAGGGAACGGCTGCAACTGGCCCTGAACACCAACTCGCTGACACTGCATTACCAACCCCAGGTGGAAAGCCCAGGGCTCCAGGTCACCAGTGCCGAAGCCCTGCTGCGCTGGCACGACACCGAGCTGGGCCAGGTTGCGCCCGATCAGTTCATTGCGGTGGCGGAAGCCTCCGGCCTCATCCTGCCCCTGGGCGACTGGGTGCTGGATGAGGCCTGCCGACAGATCTCGGCATGGGTGCAGCAAGGGCTGCGCATCCGCGTGGCCGTGAATGTGTCGGCACAACAGTTCCGCCACCGGAATTTGGCCCTGCAGGTGGCCCACACGCTGCAACGCCACGGCACCCCCGCGCACTTGCTGGAACTTGAAGTGACCGAAACCGCGGCCATGAGTGATCCGCGGCAAGCCGCCATGGCGTTGCAACAACTGCTGGACATGGGCGTGGGCGTGGCCCTGGACGACTTTGGACGCGGGCATTCATCGCTGTCGCACTTGCTTCAGTTGCCGGTGGACCGCCTGAAGATCGACCGCTCGTTCATCAGCGGCATTCCCCACAGCGCCGACCACATCAAAATCACCAAGGCGATCATGGGTCTGGCGTCGTCGCTGGAGAAACAAGTGGTGGCCGAAGGTGTGGAAACCCCCGAACAGCTGGCCTTCCTTCGTCAGGCCGGATGCAACTGCTTCCAAGGGTGGCTGTTTGCCAAAGCGGCCCCTCCTGCGGACATCCCCCAACTCGTGCAACAACTGAACGGCATTGCACCCACTTGACAGGCGTGTTATCTTTGAACGCTTTCGGGTAAACCCATGGGTAACTTGCCTCATGCCGCCCGACCGGATGATTGCATCGCCCAGCAGTGCCTGTCCACACCGCGTTGACACCGCCGCGGCTGCCGCGCTCTGAGCCACCAACCACACAGCCACCCTCGGTGAGGTGGCACCGATGAAAGAACGGGCCATGGCCAAAGAAGAACTGATTGAAATGACCGGCAAGGTCGACGAAGTGTTGCCCGACACGCGCTTTCGCGTGACCTTGGACAACGGCCACCAACTGATTGCCTACTCCGCAGGCAAGATGAAGAAAAACCACATCCGCATCCTGGCGGGTGACCGCGTGTCCCTGGAACTGTCGCCCTACGACCTGACCAAGGGCCGCATCAACTTCCGCTTCATCGAAAACCGCGGTGGCGGCACCGGGGGTCCTGGCGGCCCCGGCGGCCCGGGTGGGCAACGTCGCCGCTGATCGGCGCACAACAAAAAAGGGTGCCTCGGCACCCTTTTTTGTGTCCGCTCGGGCTCCTGTGTGGGGCTCAGTAAGTCTTGTACGGCAGGAACTTGCCCGACAGCACCACGTTCACGCGGTCGCCCTTGGGGTCGGGCTGGCGCACGATGTCCATGGAGAAGTCGATGGCGCTCATGATGCCGTCGCCAAACTCCTCGTGAATCAGCTCCTTGATGGTGGTGCCGTACACGCTGACGATTTCGTACCAGCGGTAGATCAGCGGGTCGGTGGGCACCGGGGTGGGCAGCGAGCCCTTGTAGGGCACCACCTGCAGCCACTTCTGCTCTTCGGCGGTGAGGCCGAAGATCTTGCCCAGCACCTTGGCCTGCTCGGGCGTGGCGGTCATCTGGCCCAGGCACAGGGCCGTGGTCCATTCCTTGGACTGGCCGACCTTCTTGGCCACATCGGCCCAGTGCAGGCCCTTGGCCACTTTGGTGGAAATGATCTTCTCGGTGACGTCCATGCGGTTCATGGTGAAACTCCTCAGGGTGAAAACAGGCGGGGTTGAAACGGGGGCGGTCAGTGCGCCTTGGCGCGGCTCACCAGAAAGTCCACGATGTGGTTGCGCAGCTCGTAGTAGCCGGGCAGGTGGTGCAGGTCGGCCCGGGTGCGGGTGCGGGGCAGCGGGTTGACCACGGTTTCGGCCAAACCGCCGGGCACATAGCGGGAAACACCGCCAGCCTCGGTCTCGCTGCCGTTGGTCATCAGCAAAATGCGGTCGGACAGCAGGATGGCCTCATCCACATCGTGGGTGATCATGAACACCGTCTGCTGCGTCTCGCGCACGATGGTCATCAGCTCGTCCTGGATGGTGCCGCGCGTCAGCGCGTCCAGGGCGCCAAAGGGCTCGTCGAGCAGCAGCATCTTGGGCTGGATGGAAAACGCCCGGGCAATGCCCACGCGTTGCTTCATGCCACCGGAGAGCTGGCTGGGTTTCTTGTCGATGGCGTGGGCCAGGCCCACCAGGGCCACGGCCTTTTCCACATGCACGTTGACCTTGGCCTTGGGCCAGTCGGGCCAGCGCGACTTGACGGCAAACGCGATGTTTTCGCGCACCGTGAGCCAGGGCATGAGGGCGTGGCTCTGGAACACCACGCCGCGCTCCAGGCTGGGACCCACCACCTCGCGCCCGTCCATGAACACATGGCCGCTGGTGGCCGTGTCCAACCCGGCCAGCACGTTGAGGATGGTGGTCTTGCCGCACCCGGAGTGGCCGATGATGCAGACGAACTCGCCACGCGCCATCTCGAAGCTCACGTCGGCAAACACGGGCTTGGTGGGGTGGTAGGCCTTGGACAGGCCCTCAATCTTCAAAAAACCGGTCATGGCGGGTTCTTTCTGAGGCGGCTGGGCCGGTTGGGGTGCCGGGGTCAGGCTGGCCGTGGTGGCGCGAACGCTGCTGTCACTCCACATAGGTCACCGCCTTCTGCGCCTGGGCAAACAGCAGGTCGAGCAGCATGCCGACCACGCCGATCAGCAGCACCGCAAAAATCACGTTGGTCAGCGACAGGTTGTTCCACTCGTTCCACACGAAGTAGCCCACCCCGGTGCCGCCCACCAGCATCTCGGCGGCCACGATCACCAGCCAGGCAATGCCCATGCTGATGCGCATGCCGGTGAGGATGGTGGGCGCAGCGGCGGGCAGGATCACCCGGAACGCCTTGCGCAGCGGGTTCACCTCCAGCGTGCTGGCCACGTTGAGCCAGTCGCGCTTGACCGCAGCCACCCCGAAGGCGGTGTTGATGAGCATGGGCCACACCGAGCAGATGAAGATGACGAAGATGCCGCTCACGCTCGAATCCTTCAGCGTGTACAGCGCCAGCGGCATCCACGCCAGCGGGCTGATGGGCTTGAGCACCTGAACGAACGGGTCAAACGCCTTGCGCATCAGCGGCGACATGCCGATCAGGAAACCCAGCGGTATGGCCACCACCACCGCCAGCAAAAAGCCCAGCCCCACCCGGCCCAGCGAATGCGCCAACTGGATGCCAATGCCCTTGTCGTTGGGGCCTTTGTCGTAGAACGGGTCGGACAGCTGCGCCACGATGGTCTTGCCCACCTCGATGGGGGGCGGGAAACCGGAGCTCTTGGTGGCCCCGGGGTCCTTGCCCATCATCTTGGCGTACTCGATTTCCTCGGCGGTCATGCCCGCGCTGGAGCCGCCCACACTGGGGCCGGTGGTGGCCAATTGCCAGGCCCCCACCAGACAGATCAGCATGAGCAGCGACACCAAGGCCGCACGCAGGTTCAGACTGGCGGTTTTCATGTCAGCCTGCCTTGCTGATGGCAAAACTCTTCAGGTAGGCGTCGGCCTTGGCGGGGTCGAACTCCTTGCCCATGATCAGGTGCTTGGCGTACGTTGGCCCGGCCTTGAAGTCCTGGCCCAGGTCCTTCATGTGCTTGCGTGCGTCGGTGATGAGGAACACCTTCTCGGCAATCTGCTGGTAGTTGACGTCGCCCTTGATGTAACCCCAGCGCTTCATCTGCGTGAGCATCCACACCGCCATGCTCTGCCAGGGCATGGGGTCGAAATCGGCGCGGTCGGGCACGTTCTGCACCTTGCCCAGGCCATCGGCAAACTTGCCCGTCAGCACCTGGGTCAGCACGGCCTCGGGCTGGTTCAGGTACTGGGCCGGGGCAATGACCTTGGCGATCAGCTCGCGGTTGTCGGGCTTGCGGGCCATGGCCGCAGCGGTCAGCACGGCGCGGTACAGCGCGGCAAAGGTGTTGGGGTTCTTCTGGATGAACTCGGTGGTGGTGCCGAAGGCACAGCAGGGGTGGCCGTTCCACAGGTCCTTGGTCAGCACGTGGATGAAGCCCACCTCGTCGAACACCGCCCGCTGGTTGAACGGATCGGGGCCCAGGAAGCCGTCGATGTTGCCCGCCCGCAGGTTGGCCACCATCTCCGCCGGGGGAATGACGCGGATCTGCACATCGGTGTCGGGGTTGACGCCATGCTCCGCCAGGTAATAGCGCAGCAGGAAGTTGTGCATCGAGTAGTCGAACGGGATGCCGAACTTGAAGCCCTTCCAGTTCTTGGGGTCGCGGTTGTCCTTGTGCTTCAGGCTCAGGGTGATGGCCTGGCCGTTGATGTTCTGGATGGTGGCCACGTTGGTGGGCGTGGCGTTGGCCCCCAACCCCAGGCTGATGGCCAACGGCATGGGCGACAGGAAGTGCGAGGCGTCGTACTCCTTGTTGAGCACCTTGTCGCGCACCAGCGCCCAGCCTGCGGTCTTGGTGACTTCCACGTTCAGGCCCTGCTTGCTGTAAAAGCCCAGCGGGTGGGCCATGATCAGCGGCGTGGCGCAGGTGATGGGGATGAAGCCGATCTTCAGGTCCTTCTTCTCCAGCGCGCCCTTGTCCTGCGCCATGGCCTGCAGGCTGGTCACCGGCAGCACGCTGGCAATGGCGGCCATGGCCGTGCCCTTGCCCACCGCCCGCAAGAAGCGGCGGCGCATGGCGTCCTGCGGGAACAGCGCCTTGACCAGCGTGGCCTCGATGAACTCATTGCTGTAGGCCTCGAAGTCCGCCGTTTCGCTGCGGGCCCGCAGCGTGGCCGCGGCTTCATCGGCCACCACCTCGGCGTGGTGATCGGCCAGCGTGTGGTCACGGCCACAGCTGCACTTCATCATCAGGGGGCGGTCGGCGTTGTAGGGATCGAAGAACTCGGACATGGCGCACCTCGTGGGTAATTGGTGCACCGCACAATGCAAGCAACGGGCCAGAACCCCCAGGGGCACCGTGCCAACCACACCCATGTCGACATTTCGTACCCGGTTCCACGAAGGCTTGTAGGGCTGGCACTACAAAGCGGGGCTGCCCCCGGGCATCCGGTCCGCGCCCACCCCACCGCGCTCAACGCGGCCCGTGCCGTTCGGCGTACAGCGCCAGCTCCACGTCGTTGTGGGTGCCGGTTTTTTCCAGGATGCGGGCGCGGTAGGTGCTGACGGTGTTGGGGGCCAGGCCCAGTTGCGCACCAATCTGGGTCACGCTTTGGCCTTGGATCAGCAGGCGGAACACCTGGTGTTCGCGGTGCGACAAGGCCTCGGCCCCGGCCTGTGCACCACGTTGGCCCACGGCGGCGGCCAGCGCCTCGGCGGTGGCCGGGGTGACGTACACGCCCCCGGCGGCCACCTTGCGCACGGCGGCCAGCATGTCGTCGGGGTCGGCGCTTTTGTTCAGGTAACCGCCCGCACCCAGCTTGATGCAGCGCACCGCGTACTGGCGCTCGGGGTAGGTGGAGAGCATCAGCACCGGCAGCGTGGGGTGGCGCTTGCGCAGGGCCTGCAACACGTCCAGCCCGTCCATGCCCGGCAGGGCAATGTCCAGCAGCACCACGTCCACCCCGCCGCTTTCGGACGGGTCAGCCACCAGGGCGTCCACCCGGTCCAGCACCTCGGGGCCGGTGGCGGCCTCGGCCACCACGGTCACTTCGGGCGCGTCGGCCAGCACCTGCTTGAGGCCCTCGCGCACGATGCGGTGGTCGTCGCCCAGCAGCACGCGAATGGTGGGGGTGGCGGTCATGGCGTCAGCGCCCATTTTTCAGGTCAGAAAATGCCTTTTGCGCTTGATCTGCATGGGTTTGCAGCTCTGCTTTCAATACCATGGTGGTGCCTTCGCCGGGGGCGCTGCGCACCTCGATGCGGCCCCCAAAGTGGCGGGCGCGTTCGCGCATGCCCAGGATGCCGTAGGCGTCGGGCGCGTCGAACACCCGCGGGTCGGCGCCCACACCGTTGTCGCGCACGCTGATGCACAGCAGCGGCCCCACCCGGGCAATGGCCACGGCCAGCTGGCTGGCCTGGGCGTGGCGGCCCACGTTGCTGAGCATTTCCTGGAAGATGCGGAACACCGCCATGGCCTGCCGCTCGGGCAGGGGCGGGGCGTCGTCCACGTCCATCTGCCAGTCGAGCGCCAACTCGGCGGTCTGGGCAAATTCCTGGGCCTGCCATTCCAGCGCGGCCCACAGGCCCTGGTGGTCCAGGATGCTGGGGCGCAGGTCGGTGATGATGCGGCCCACGTTGTCCACGGCGTTTTCAATCAGTCGGCTCATGTTCTGGCATTTGCAACGCATGCGGTGGCGCATGTCGGCCTGGGCGTCGGAGGTGCGCTGTTCCTGCTCGGACAGGCGCTTGTCCATCCAGTTGACGTCCATCTTCAGGGCCACCAGCAGGCTGCCCAGTTCGTCGTGCACCTCGCGGGCGATGCGGGTGCGTTCGTCTTCGCGCACCGATTCGGACCACGCCGCCAGCTCGCGCACCTGGCGCAGGGCCGACTCCAGCGCGGCGGTGCGTTCACGCACGCGGTGCTCCAGCTCGTCCTTGGCCTGTTGCAGGGCGTCGGCGGCGCGTTTGCGCTCGGTGATGTCCACAAACGTGACCACCGCGCCCAGCACCTGGCCGCCGCTGAGGATGGGGTGGCTGGAGTACTCCACCGGAAAGCTGCTGCCGTCGCGCCGCCAGAACACCTCGCTGTCGATGCGGCAGGGCAGCCCGCGGCGAAAGGCGTTGAAGATGGGGCACTCCGCCTCGGGGTAACGCTGTCCGTCGGCCCGGCTGTGGTGGGTGAGTTCGTGCATGTTGCGGCCCAGCAGCTCGGCCGGCTCGTAGCCGATGAGGGCCGCGCCCGCCGGGTTGATGAACATGCACAGGCCGTTCAGGTCCACGCCGTAGATGCCCTCGCCCGTGGAGGCCAGCATCAGGCCCAGCGGGTCACGCCAGGCCGCATCCACAGGGGCTTGCACGGGCGATGCAGGGCCGGTCTGGGCGCGGGGGCGGGCGGCTTGGGCGGGCATGCCCAGGCCTTAGCAATGGCTGTGCCACCACAGGCCGAGGTTGAACCAGGCGTGCAGCAACACGCAGGGCCACACCCGCTGGGTCTGGCGAAACAACTCGCCCAGCAGCCACCCGGGCACCAGCCACGCCAGGGCTGCCATGCCTTGGGCGGGCCAGTGCACCGCCACAAACACCAGGGCGGCCACGCCATTGGCCACGTGCCCGGCACGGGTGGAGTTGTGGGCGGCGGGAGGCTGCGGCGTGAGGGCTTGGGCCACGGGGGCCTGCACGGCGCGGCGGTAAATCCATTCCTCCAGCCAGGGCGACCCGGCCAAGGCCCACAGCAGCCACACGCCGGAGTCGGCCCCCAAGGGCCGCCCCCAGACGCAGGCCACCGTCTGGGCCACCCAGGGGCTGGCCAGCACCACGGCCAGCCACCCCGCGGCTTGCCAGCGGGTCAAACCCGGCGGGTGCGCAGGGTGCGGCGGCGCAACGCCCAACCGGCCAGCCCGGCACCCAGCAACAGCAGCAGACCGGCGTCATCACCCTGCGGGTTGACGGTGCAACCGCCGCCCGACGAGGTCGAGGTGCCGGGGTTGGACGGATTGGAGGGGTTGCCGGGCGTGGTGGGGGTGGTGGCCCCGACCACGCCAAGGGCGTTGGCCTCCAGCTCGAAATCGGCTTCGGTGATGCGCTCCATCAGGTCCACGGGCAGCTCGGCGTCGCGGGTGCCCTTGACCAGCGCCCCCAGCGAGGCGGTGCGCGAACCGGCGTTGGTTTCGGCACGCACCTCCACGTAGTACTCCCCGGCCTTGAGCTTGCCCGCCAGGCTCAGGCTGTACTGACCGTCGCCCGCGCGTTGGTCGGGGGCCACGCCGTCGTCGGCCAGGGTCAGGTTGTCCAGCACCACGTTGCCGTTTTCGTCCACCACGGTGGCCGTGACCACCGCCCCTTTGATGCGTTTGTCACCCCCCAGCGTGGCCACCAGCACCGGGGCGGTGCGCGAAGCCACCGTGCCCCCCACCACCTGCGCCGACAGCGCCACGCGGGTGAGGCCGGCCACGTCCACGCTCACCCAATCGGTGGTGGCGGCGTTGGCGGTGACACGCACCGTCCACACCCCGGCGCGTGAGGCCAGGTCGGCGGCCAGCGTGAACTCGGCAGAACCGTCGGGGCCGTCCAGGTTGAACGTCACCCCCTGGGGCAACTGGCTGCTGGCGTGGACCTTGCCGCTGGGGTCCACCAGGGCAAAGCTGAGTTTGGCGGCGTCCGCCGGGTCGAAGTACACGCTGGCGGCCACTTCGCCGTCGGTGGCGGCACCGGCCACGCGGAACGGGGTGTCGAACGAGGCCCCGGCCTTGAGCGGCTCGTTCAGCCCGAAGGCCATGGTGGCGTAGGGGTTGGCATGCGCCTCGTTGACGGCCTTGGTGGCGTCCTTGGCGGCGTCGGCCCCGTTCTTGGCGCTGTTGTAGCTGCCGCCAGTGGCGTCGGCCACCTGGGTCAGGCTCACGGTGGCGCCCGCGGCACGACGGCGCTCCAGCGAGCGGCGGGCCTGCTTTTGCTCGGCGGTGGCACCGGTCAGGCCCAGCGGGTTGACAGCCACGCGGGCCGCACGAATGTCAGCCACGGTTTGTGCGGGCACCACGGCTTCGGTGCCGGTGAGGAAGTGCACGGTGGCCGGGTCGCCCACCTGGCGTTCGGCGTCGATCAGGGTGCGGGCCCGGGTGAAGGCGGCGGCGGTGTCGAACACACCGTTGGGGTTGGGGGTGAGGCCGTCCAGGGCCGCGCTGAGGGCCGCCTTGCCTTCAATGGACGTGGAGGTGGCACCCAGCACCACGCCGTCGGTGGCCGACGGGAAGGCCACGATGGCATACCGCACGTTGTCCTTGGCCTGGGCCACCAGGGCCTTGGCGGCCTGGATCAGGGCGTCCAGGCGGTCCTTGGGCAGGGTGAGGTCCACCAGGATCACGTCCCGGAACACCGGGTTGGCCACGAACACCACGTTGAGCTTGGCGTCAAAACCCGCCGTGGGTTTGGTCAGTTGCAGGGTGTTGGCATCCATGCCCCGAAAGGCTTCGAAGAACGTGCGGCCATAGCCCTGTGCCGAGTCGGGGTCCTGGTCGGGGGTGCGGGTGAGCATTTCCCAGGCGCTCAGGCCCGTGGTGCCCTTGCCCATGGCCCGGGCCTGCGCGGTCTGGCGGGCATTGGGGTCGGCGTAGTCGGACGGCAGCGACAGCGACCCGTAGGTGTACTGGTCGTGCATGATGGAACTCTTGGGCGTGTCCACGCCCGAGGGGCTGCCGGGGTCGTTCGGGTCCAGGGCCTTGCCGTCCTCGCGGTACTCGTCGAACAGGCCATAGGTGTAGTGCCCCAGTTCGTGGGTGATCACCTGGCCCAGGCCCTGGATGGTTTCGGGCTTGCCGTCCATGGCCACGTAGTTGAAGCTGGTGAAGTTGCGCTTGCCCCAGCCGGACAGGTTGGCGTTGGAGCGGTCACTGACGTTGAGCAACCGAATGTCCACGTTGTTGCCAAACTGCGCGTTCTTGTACACGTACACCGTGCCCAGGCGGTGGCGGCCTTCGGTCATGGTGAACTTGCTTTGCGCCATCTGCCGCAACACGCTGGTGATGTAGTTGCGGTCCAGCACCTGGCTGGGGTTGCTGTTCTGGGTGGGGGGGCTGTCGTAGTCCCAGTCCACGTTGACCACGTAGTCCAGCGTGTTGACGTCGGCCACCGCCGACAAGGCGTTGTTGCCCGCCCAGGTGGCCGGGCTGTAGGGGGCGGCCATGGCCGCCATCAGAAGGGCCGCGAGGGACCGGGATTTCAAACGACGGGACATGGTTGACTCCTACTCCGTTGGACAAACACCCTGGATGCGCACTGTACGCAGGGACACCGCGGCGATTGTTCAAACGGGCGTGACAAAAGCGTCACACCACGGCCCGCGCTGCGGTGTTTTGGCCACAGTCAATGCCCTGCGGCCACCCCCTCGCGCCGCGGGTCGGCCCCGCCCGCCCAGGTGCCTTGGCCGGGGTGGCGGGCGAACAGGCCCCACGAGCCGTCGGCCCGCTGGCCGTTGAACACGATGCCGTGCAGGCCGCTGGTGAACGCGGGGGTGGCCTGCGGCTGGTGGCCCCGCGCCGCCAGGGCGTTGTGCACCGCCGCGGTGTCGATGACCGAGCCTTTTTCCACCAGCGTGACCGGCCCCACCTGCGCCCCAACGTGCGGCTGCTCCACCGCCTGCTGCACGTCCAGCCCCCAGTCGGTCAGGCCCAGCAGCGCCCGGGCCACGTACTGGATGATGGCGCTGCCCCCGGGCGAACCCAGCACGGCCTCCAGCTCGACGGTGCGGGCGTTCAGCACCACCGTGGGGGCCATGGAGCTGCGCGGGCGTTTGCCGGGCTCCACCCGGTTGGCCACGGGGCCGCTGGCGTCGGCGGGCACAAAGGAAAAGTCGGTCAGCTGGTTGTTCAACACAAAGCCGCGCACCAGTTGCAGGCTGCCAAAGGCCGATTCCACCGTGGTCGTCATGCTCACGGCGCGGCCCTGGCGGTCCACCACCGCCACATGGCTGGTGGAGGGCAGCTCGGGCGAGGCGTCCAACCCCAGCGCCAGCGGCGCCCCCGGCGGTTGCCCGGCGGCGGGGCTGCCCAAGGTGCGGTCGGGGCGGATCAGCGCGGCCCGGGCGATCAGGTAGGCCGGGTCCAGCAGCCCGGCGGTGGGCACGGGCACAAAGTCAGGGTCAGCCAGGTAGCGGGCGCGGTCGGCATAGGCCAGGCGGTGCGCCTCGGTCAGCAGGTGCAAGGCCGTGGGGTGGGTGGGCGTCCAGTCGGCAGCGTTGGCTTGTGCGGGCACCGGCAGCCGCTCCAGCAGGCCCAGGATCTGGCCCACCGCAATTCCGCCCGAGCTGGGGGGCGGCATGCCACACATTTGATAGCGAACTTTGTAGGTAAAACAAGCGGGAGAGCGCAATTTTTCTTGATAACCCGCCACGTCCGCCAGCGTCAGGCGGCCCGGGCGGGTGGGGTGGTTGCGCACCGCGGCCACCAAGTCGGCGGCGATGTCGCCGCGGTAGAACGCATCGGCCCCGCCCGCCGCCACGCGGCGCAGGGTGTCGGCCAGCGCGGGGTGGGTGAGCCGGGTGCCCACCGCCTTGGGCTGACCCTGGGCATCCAGAAACTGCCGCGCCATGGCCACGCCCGAGGCATGGCCCAGCGCCGCCTGGGCCCGCATGCGCTCGGCCACCGAGGCCACCACCGCGTGCAGGCGCGGCGACACCGCAAACCCCTGCTCGGCCAGGCGGATGGCGGGCTGGAACAAGGTGGCCCATGGCAAGCGCCCGTGCTGGCGGTGCGCGGCCTCCAGCATGCGCAGCACGCCGGGCACACCCACCGACAGGCCGCCATCCACCGCATGGGTGAAGGGCAGGGGTTGGCCATCGGGGGCCAGGAACTGGTCGGGCGTGGCCGCGGCGGGGGCGGTTTCGCGCCCGTCCCAGGCCTGGACGGGGGCGGCGGGGTGGGCGGGGTCGAAGTGCAGCAAAAACGCGCCGCCACCGATGCCGGAGGACTGCGGCTCCACCACCCCCTGCGCCATCTGCACGGCAATGGCCGCGTCCACCGCGCTGCCGCCCTGGGCCAGCATGTCCAGCCCCGCCTGCACCGCCAGCGGGTGGGCCGCGGCCACCATGTCGCGCGCGGCAAAGGCCACGGTTTTGGGGGTGTAGCCGGACGGGGGCTCCGGCGGGGTGAACGTGGCCGCAGGCAACGGAGCCGCAACCCCGGCGGGTGGGCTGCCATGCAACGAGGCGCAACCCGCCAACGCAAGGCAAACGAGCAGCGCCAACGGTGTGGTGAATGTGCGGCGGGACAACGGCATACAAGAGAGGGTCACACGGTCACGGGGTGAGGTCAAGGCGCATGTGGTTCTTGCCATAGCACTGGTTCTGCACCTTGATGGCCCGCGGCTCAATCCCAAAGGACACAAAGCCCACATCCGCGTACAAGCGTTCGGCCTCGTGGTTGCCCGCCGTGACGGTCAGCGTCAGCGACTCCAACCCGTCAGTTCGGGCCTGTGCCACCAACGCGTGGAGCAACGCCTTGCCAATGCCACGTCGGGTGTGTTCTGGCACGACATACATCGCCACCACCTTGCCCTTGTGGCGCGTCTTGGCACTTTGTTCTGAGTGAAGCCCGACCATCCCCACCAGCATTTCGCCGACGAACGCGCCCCAGAAGCGCTCGTCGGCGTCTGGGGCGAGGCGCCGCACGGAGTCCTCCAATGGACGGTGCACGGCTTCTTCAAAACTGGATGTGAAGGCTTCGGGGTGTTCACGCAGTGCACGCAACCTCAGGGCCCGAAAGCGGGTGGCATCGGCAATGTGCAGTCGGCGGATGGTCATGGCAGGGGCATGATAGCGACGGCCCCCGCCAACACCTCAGGTGTTGGGCGCGGTCTTGGTGCTCCACACCATGGTGATGGCCAGGATGCCCAGCACCACGCCCAACGACACGGCCACGGGGATCTTGAACACGTCGATCAGCATCATCTTGGTGCCGATGAACACCAGGATCACCGCCAGGCCGTAGTTCAACAGGTGGAAGCGGCTGGCCGCCGCCTGCAGCAGGAAGAACATGGCCCGCAAGCCCAAAATGGCGAACACGTTGCTGGTGAGCACGATGAACGGGTCCTGGGTGATGGCAAAGATGGCCGGGATGGAGTCCACGGCAAAAATCACGTCGGTCAGCCCCACCAGGGCCACCACCATCAGCAGCGGGGTGGCGATCTTCACGCCGTTTTCCACGGTCCAGAACTTCTCGCCGTCGTAGTGCTTGCTGATGGGCAACAGCTTGCGCAGCAGCTTGAGGGCAGGGTTGTCGTCCAGGCCCTCGTCCTTGCCTGCGGCCCACCACATCTTGACGCCGGTGAGCACCAGGAAGGCCCCGAACACGTAAAGAATCCAGTGGAACTGCGCCAGCAGCCAGGCCCCCACCAGAATCATGAGGGTGCGCAGCACGATGGCGCCGATGATGCCGATCATCAGCACCCGCTTCTGGAAGGCCGGCGGCACCGCGAAGTAGGTGAAGACCATCAGGAACACAAAAATGTTGTCCACCGCCAGGCTTTTCTCGATGAGGTAGCCGGTCAGGAACTCCAGCGACTTGTCATTGGCCAAGGCGGTGGAGCCGGAGCTGTCCTTCACCGCCCACCACAACAGGCCATTGAACGCCAAGCTCAGGCCCACCCACAGCAGCGACCAGTTCAACGCCTCTTTCACGCCCACCTCGTGTGCGCCCTGCTTTTTCAGGAGCACAAAGTCCACGAACAGGGCCGCCAGCACAAAGCCCACGAACACAACCCACAACCACAGCGGTGCAATGCTTTCCATGTTGGCCATTCCTCTCCAAAGGGATGGCGGATTGTTTCGATCTGCCTGGAAAGAAGGCAATCGAAGGCTCCTTCCCGAATTTTCGAAGGCTGCACAATCCAGGCATGCCCCCTTGGATGCTGCTGACCTTCAAACTCCCCCTGATCGGCCTGGCCGTGTGGGCCTCGTCCATGGCTTCGAAGCGCTGGGGGCACCGGGTGGGGGGCTGGTTGGCGGGCATGCCGGTCATCGTGGGGCCCATCACAGCGCTGCTGATGGTGGACCTGAGTCCCGAGCAGGTGCGCCAGGCCGCGCTGGCCACGCTGGTGTGCCAACCGGCGCTGATCGTCTTCCTGCTGGTGTTTGCCCACACGGCGCGCTGGCGGCGCTGGGGCTGGAGCCTGACCCTGGCACTGGGGGCCTACGGTGCGGCGGCGCTGGCGCTGTCGGCCCTGGCGCGGCCTGAATGGGTCACGCTGGGCCTGGCCCTGTTGTCGCCCGAACTGGGCCGCCGGGCCATGCCCGCCCTGTCCTCCGACGGCGATGCCCCCGTGCCCCTGCCCCGCGCCGAACTGGCGTGGCGCGTGACCGTGGCCATGGGGGTGGCCGCCGCCGTGCTGGGCGGGGCCAGCCAGTTGCCCACGCTGTGGGCCGGGGTGCTGCTGGCCGCCCCCATTGCCGGAGCGGTGCTGCCCAGCTTCACCCTGCCCCGCCACGGGGCCGACGCCACGGTGCGCATGCTGAGCGGCTTCACCCGCGGGCAGCGCGGGTTTGTGGCGTTTTTTGGGGTGTTGGTGGTCGTGCTGCCCGGGGTTCACCCGGCGCTGGCCTGGGGGCTGGCCATGGCCACGGCGGCGGCGGCGGCATCGGCGGGTTCGTTCAAACGGGCCAGCATGGCCCCCCGGTAGCCCTCGGCATGCAGGGGCAACCAGGCCCACACCCGCACCGGGCTGCCCTGGGCCGCGGCCACCGGCTGCCCGTTCAGGTCGCGCAACGCCGTCAGCCGCAGGGTGTGGTTGCCCGTGGGGTGCACCACCTCCACCGTGTCGCCCACGCCAAAGCGGTTCTTGGCCTCCAGCAGCACCCACTGACCGTCTGCCGCGGGAACCTCCTGCGCGTCAGGGCCATCGATGCCCTGCATGTCGGCGGTGTCCACCGCTTCGGCCACGAATTGACTGCGTTCGCCCACCGAATAGCCCGTGTGGTAGCTCTGGTAGCCGTCCATGGGCTGGGGCTCCAGCAGCCCGGCGGTGTAGCCGCGGTTGGCCAGGTGGTCCAGGTCCAGCAGCCGCTCGGGGTCGAACGGGTGGCCCGCCACCGCGTCGTCGATGGCACGGCGGTACACCTGGGCGGTACGGGCCACGTAGTAGCGGCTTTTGGTGCGGCCCTCCACCTTGAGTGAGTCCACCCCGATCTGCACCAGCCGCGCCACGTGCTGCACGGCCCGCAGGTCCTTGCTGTTCATGAGGTGGGTGGTGGGCAGTTCCTCTGGCGGGGTCTCTCGGGTCATCCAGTGCACCGGGACGTCCAAGGCCACGGCGTCGCCGGTGTTGGGATCGACACCGGCCAAGTGGGTGTGGTAGCCCCAGCGGCAGGCGTTGGTGCAGGTGCCCTGGTTGGGGTCGCGGCGGTTGAAGTAGCCCGACAGGTAACACCGCCCCGAATAGGCGATGCACAGTGCGCCGTGCACAAACACCTCCAGCTCCACCTCGGGGCAGGCCTGGCGGATGTCAGCCACCTCGTCCAGGCTGAGTTCACGCGAGAGGATGATGCGACTCACCCCCGCCCGGTGCCAGAACTTCACCGCCGCGGCGTTGGTGGTGTTGGCCTGCACCGACAGGTGCACGGGCAGCTCGGGCCAGCGGTCCTTGACCTGCATGATCAGCCCCGGGTCGGCCATGATGAGGGCGTCAGGTCGGCAGGCCACCACGGGCTCGATGTCACGCAGGTAGGTGCGCAGCTTGTCGTGGTGGGCAATCAGGTTGCTGGCCACAAAGAATTTGCGGCCTCGCGCTTTTGCTTCCTGAATACCTTGCTCCAATTGTGGGAGCTTGAATTCGTTGTTGCGTGCGCGCAGGCTGTAGCGGGGTTGACCGGCGTACACCGCGTCGGCCCCGAAGTCGTAGGCCGCCCGCATGCGCTCCAGCGTGCCAGCGGGCAGCAACAGCTCGGGAACGTTCATGGGCACAGACCTTTCGCGGCACAGGGTGGGTGGGCACCCAAAATTTGTCGATTCTGCATGGCTTCCAGCCCTCAAACACTTCGAATTAATCGGATCGAAGCCGCCAGAAACGCCTTCTTTTTAAAGCGGCTGAAGGTCCCCATCATCCGGGCTCCTCATGTTCAACAGGAGTTTTTGCATGGACATCCACATTCACCAGTCGCCCACCGAAGACGCCGCCGAGCTGCGGGTGCACGCCTTGACCCGCGTGCGGCAGGTCTTGAAGCGCATGCACCGCCTGATCCAGAAGGCCGTGGTCCGCCTGGTTGACGTCAACGGTCCCCGCGGGGGAACGGACAAGACCTGCCAGGTCCAGCTCGTCATGCCGGGGCAGGCGCCGTTGATCGTGTCCTCGCAAGCGGCCAACTGGCGCGAAGCGCTGGACAACGCCCTGGCCCGCGCCTCGCACGCCGTGCTGCGCCGGGTGGATCAGGGCAAGCCGCGATCCATTCGCAACCGTGCGGCCCGCAGGGGCGCAGACCCGGTCAATCCAGGTGGACGGGGGCCAGTGACTCCGGCCCCAGACCTTTGAAGTCGAAGGCGCGGGGGTCCAGCAGGTGGGCGGGTGACACGTGGCGCAAGGCCTTGGCCATGGTGGCCAGGCGTCCGGGGTGCTGGCGCTCCCAGTCGGCCATCATGTCGCGCATCTGCTGGCGCTGCAGGTTCTCCTGGCTGCCGCACAGCGTGCAGGGGATGATGGGAAAGCCCTGGATCTCGGCCCAGCGGGCCAGGTCGGCCTCGGCCACATGGGCCAGCGGGCGGATGATGGTGTGGGCCTCCACACCCTGGCCGCCGTCCTTGCCCACACCCTTGGGCGGCATGGCCTTGAGCTGCCCGGCGTAGAACAGGTTGAGGAACAGGGTGTGCAGCATGTCGTCGCGGTGGTGGCCCAGCGCCAGCTTGTTGCACCCCAGTTCGGTGGCCACCCGGTGCAGGATGCCCCGGCGCATGCGGCTGCACAGGCTGCACTGGGTCTTGCCCTCGGGCACCTGGGCTTTCACCACGCTGTAGGTGTCGCGGGTTTCGATGTGGAAGGGCACGCCCCGGCGCGTGAGGTACTCGGGCAGCACATGCGCCGGAAAACCCGGCTGCTTCTGGTCCAGGTTGACGGCCACCAGCTCAAAGGGCGGCGTGCCGTGCAGTGCCTTCCAGCGCAACAGCAGGTCCAGCAGGCCATGGCTGTCCTTGCCACCCGACAGGCACACCATGACCTTGTCGCCCGGCTCGATCAGGCCGAACTCGGCAATGGCCTCGCCCATCTGGCGCAGCAGGCGTTTTTCGAGCTTCTGGGCCTGGGCTTCGGCGTCGTCGGGGGCTGCCATGCGGCCCTCAGGCGGCCACGGCCTCGTCGGACCGGAAGCCCATGGGCTGCGCCCCCAGCTTCAGGCTGCGCGGGGCACAGGCGTTGACCTGCCCGGCAATGGCGGCGATGTGGTCGGGCGTGGTGCCGCAGCAGCCCCCCACGATGTTGACCAGCCCCTCCGCCGCAAACTCGTGCACCAGGCGGCTGGTGACGTCGGGGGTTTCGTCAAAGCCGGTGTCGCTCATGGGGTTGGGCAGGCCGGCGTTGGGGTAGCAGCTGATGAAGGTGTCGCCCGCCACCTTGGCCAGCTCCTGGATGTAGGGGCGCATCAGCGTGGCACCCAGCGCGCAGTTCAGGCCCACGGCCAGCGGCTGGATGTGGCGGATGCTGGCCCAGAAGGCGGTGACGGTCTGCCCGCTGAGGATGCGGCCCGAGGCGTCGGTGACCGTGCCACTGACGATGACGGGCAGGCGGTGGCCGGTGGCCTCGAAGAACTCGTCGATGGCAAACAGCGCGGCCTTGGCGTTGAGGGTGTCGAAAATCGTCTCGACCAGCAGCACGTCGGCCCCGCCCTCCACCAGGCCGTCCACCTGCTCGTAATAGGCGGCGCGCAGGGTTTCAAAGTCCACGTTGCGGGCACCGGGGTCGTTCACATCGGGGCTGATGCTGGCGGTGCGGGGCGTGGGGCCCAGGGCACCGGCCACGTAGCGGGGGTGGTCGGGGGTGCTGTACTTGTCGCACGCGGCGCGGGCGATGCGGGCCGAGGCCACGTTCATCTCACGCGCCAGGTGGGCCATGTCGTAGTCCTCCTGCGCCACGGTGGTGGCCCCGAAGGTGTTGGTTTCGATCAGGTCGGCCCCAGCGGCCAGGTAGCGCTCGTGGATGTCGCCAATCACGTCGGGGCGCGTCAGGCTGAGCAGCTCGTTGTTGCCCTTCACGTCCTTGTGGAAGTCGGCAAAACGTTCGCCCCGGTACTGCGCCTCGGTCAGCTTGAAGCGCTGGATCATGGTGCCCATGGCCCCGTCCAGGATGACGATGCGCTGGCTCAGGGTGGCGGGCAGCGCCTGGGCGCGGGTGTAGCCGCGGGCGGCAAAACCGGAGGCAGTACGGGAGGAGGGGCTGGCGGAGGTCATGGGGGCGATTGTAGGAAAGGGGTTGTCTGCTCAATGCGGCCAGGGGGCGCATTCTTCAATGGGTGTCACCTGCAAAGCGCCATGGGCATCACGGTACTGGTAGTTCAAATACCGCCACGCACGGCCCGAACAGTGCAACAGCCGCCCGGTGGGTTCCCAAGCGGCGGAGGCGTGGTGGGCGTGGAGATGGCTGCGCAACTCTGCCCCCGTGGCTGCGTCCCACACCCGCACCGTGCCGTCATAACCGGTGGATGCCAGCCTGCGCCCATCGGTTGAAAACGCGCAGGCACTTACCCCGCCTGTATGCCCTTGGAGCACCCGCAGCTGCGCGCCCGTGGCCGCATCCCACACCCGCACCGTGCGGTCAAACCCCGTAGACGCCAGCCAGCGCCCATCGGCTGAAAACGCGCAGGCACTCACCCAGCCTGTATGCCCATGGAGCACCCGCAGCTGCGCGCCCGTGGCCGCATCCCACACCCGCACCGTGCGGTCATCCCCCGCAGACGCCAGCCAGCGCCCATCGACTGAAAACGCGCAGGCACTCACCCCCTCTTCATGCCCTTGGAGCACCCGCAGCTGCGCGCCCGTGGCCGCATCCCACACCCGCACCGTGCCGTCATACCCCGCAGACGCCAGCCAGCGCCCATCGACTGAAAACGCGCAGGCACTCACCCCCTCTTCATGCCCTTGGAGCACCCGCAGCTGCTCACCCGTGACTGCGCTCCACACCCGCACTGTGCCGTCATACCCCGCAGACGCCAGCCAGCGCCCATCGGCTGAAAACGCGCAGGCACTCACCCCCTCTTCATGCCCTTGGAGCACCCGCAGCTGCGCGCCCGTGGCCGCGTCCCACACCCGCACCGTGCGGTCAAACCCCGCAGACGCCAGCCAGCGCCCATCGACTGAAAACGCGCAGGCACTCACCCCCTCTTCAAGCCCTTGGAGCACCCGCAGCTGCGCGCCCGTGGCCGCATCCCACACCCGCACCGTGCCGTCATACCCCGCAGACGCAAGCCAACGCCCATCGGCTGAAAACGCGCAGGCACTCATCCCGCCTGTATGCCCTTGGAGCACCCGCAGCTGCGCGCCCGTGGCCGCATCCCACACCCGCACCGTGCGGTCAAACCCCGCAGACGCCAGCCAGCGCCCATCTCCTGAAAACGCGCAGGCACTCACCCAGCCTGTATGCCCTTGGAGCACCCGCAGCTGCGCGCCCGTGGCCGCATCCCACACCCGCACCGTGCGGTCAAACCCCGCAGACGCCAGCCAGCGCCCATCTCCTGAAAACGCGCAGGCACTCACCCCCTCTTCATGCCCTTGGAGCACCCGCAGCTGCTCACCCGTGACTGCACTCCACACCCGCACCGTGCCGTCATACCCCGCAGACGCCAGCCAGCGCCCATCGACTGAAAACGCGCAGGCACTCACCCCCTCTTCATGCCCTTGGAGCACCCGCAGCTGCTCACCCGTGACTGCGCTCCACACCCGCACTGTGCCGTCATCCCCCGCAGACGCCAGCCAGCGCCCATCGGCTGAAAACGCGCAGGCACTCACCCCCTCTTCATGCCCTTGGAGCACCCGCAGCTGCGCGCCCGTGGCCGCATCCCACACCCGCACCGTGCGGTCAAACCCCGCAGACGCCAGCCAGCGCCCATCTCCTGAAAACGCGCAGGCACTCACCCAGCCTGTATGCCCTTGGAGCACCCGCAGCTGCTCACCCGTGACTGCGCTCCACACCCGCACCGTGCCGTCATACCCCGCAGACGCCAGCCAGCGCCCATCGACTGAAAACGCGCAGGCACTCACCCCCTCTTCATGCCCTTGGAGCACCCGCAGCTGCTCACCCGTGACTGCGCTCCACACCCGCACTGTGCCGTCATCCCCCGCTGACGCCAGCCAACATCCGTCGGTTGACATGGCAACGTGATTCACCCCTCCGTTATGGCCCGCGCT
This sequence comes from Hydrogenophaga soli, assembly GCF_054777695.1. Taxonomy (NCBI): domain Bacteria; kingdom Pseudomonadati; phylum Pseudomonadota; class Betaproteobacteria; order Burkholderiales; family Comamonadaceae; genus Hydrogenophaga; species Hydrogenophaga soli. Next base: position 66,037 of record NZ_BAAHAK010000004.1, read on the forward strand.
GACCACTTGGATCTCGTCTCCTGGAATTTGCACTGCTCCTCGCCCCGCTTTGTCGGCGGGAGAGGCTTTGCACCAGCGCAGCGGCAACCGCTCATCCGTGGCCTGGGTGACCTGCGCGGCGTCAAGCTCGCATGCCACAAAGGCGGTTTGTGCCCTGGCTGCACCGTCAAACACCACCCCGCGCACATTGCATGCCCAAAATTGCGTGCGGCGCAGCAGGCTGCCTTCAAAGTGGGCGTTCGACAGGTCAAACAAGGGGCCACGGGCGGGACCCACCGGCTCTTGCAGTGGCCCAATGGTCCAGTCGGACAGGTCCGCCCCCTGCAAGGCAAAGCCCGAGGTGATGGGCAGCGGCAAACCCTGGCGGTGGGCGCGGATGGCGTATTGCAACTGGCGCTCGCTGGCCAAGGGCAGTGCCGTCAAGCGCCACTCGCTCAGGGTGTTCAGCAAGGATTGGCGCTGCGGATCGGCGTCCAGCAGTTGGCCAAAAAAGGTCCAGGTTTCCTCACTGACCTTGTGCAAACACCAGTGCTCACGCTGCCCTGTGACCACAGCCTTGAGCAAGGCCAGGGCCAGGAAAAATTCGTACAGCGAGGTGTGGGCAAATTCAAAGCGGCTTTGGGTGGGGGCGTCAGACTGGTCCACCCGCTTCAAGAATGTGGAATTGCGAACGTCCTCATACAGCACCTCGCGTTCCATGCGTTGGTAGCGGGACGCAGGGCCCTGGGCGTGAAGCCACTCGTCAACCCAATCTTCCAGCGCTGAAGCGCTGACGCCACGCTGGCGTGTCTGGGCAAACCAGCGTGCCATGTCCGCGGCCAGGGCTTCCTTGTCTTCCAGCCGCAAGCTCTGTTTTTGCTTGTCGCGCACCAGCCAGTTGCGGGCCACTTCCCGATACAACACCGCCCCGGTGATACGCTGGCCCGAGCGCTTCCACTGTTCAATTTGCGGCAGGAACTGCTGAACCAAGGTCAGGGTGAAAGGTCGCCCGGCCAATTCACGCAGGTTGTGGATGGTTTCAATGTGTTCCATCAACGCCTGGGCTTGCTGTGCTGGAAGCGACGCATTCAGGTACTGGCGTATCTGCTCATCGGTCAGGGGCAGCAGCTCCAATGCCCGAAAACGCTCGGGTTGGTTGGGGCCACGGCGTTCGCCCGTGAGGTGTTCGTCTTGCTCGGCCAGGCTGCGAAAGAATTGGGTGCGGCAGGTGATGAGCAACTTGGATGGTGGGGCAGCGTCTCCCGCACCCGCTGTTCGCCCGGTTTGGCGGGCACGCGACTCTTCCAACGTGCGCAGCAGGCCTTGGGTGAAGGTCAACCCCTCCCGCTCGCCCAGGCGAGACAGCACCTCGTCCAAGCCGTCATAAATCACCAGTGCACCACCGTCGATGGCGTTGTGAATTTCTTGCAGGCTGGGCAAGCGCCCATCCACGCTGAGCCAGCCGTTGCGCACGCACTCCTGCATGGTGCGTTCACTGATGGTGAGGGGGATCTCTTCCCGCGCACTGGGGGAGGGTTGCAGGGCGGTGACGTTGACCTTGCGCAAGTCAAAGTACACCACCGGCAGGGTGTTTTTGCCCTGTGCGCGTTCGTCTGACAGGCGCTGGGTCAGCCGCTGGACCGTGGTGGTTTTGCCCATGCCTGTCTCGCCCAGCAGGGCAAAGAACTCCCGCTCCTGTGGGTTGCGAGCCCAGTCGGCGATGTGGTCGAGCGCGGTGACGGGTTCGTCTTCGGTGGGCTCTGCGTCATCCCGAGCGGACTCCGGGGCTGTGTTGGCCAGGGCCGCGATGCGGCGGAGTTCGGTTTTGCGCCCGTTTTGCCGGTCGGCAAAGTGCTGCTGGCGCTCCAACACGTCCAGGCAGTGGGTGGGCACAAAGGCCGTGCACGGCTCTTCGTCTGGCGTGGCATCGGCACCCTTGGGGGTGAGCCAACGGGTGTCCAACAAGGCTTTGACCACGGTGGCCGCATTGGTGGCCGCGGTTTGTTGGTCGGCCTCTTTGCTGGCGGCGTTTTTGTGGCCATCTGCCCAGTCGCAAATGGCTTTGATGACGATCCACGGGATTTCGCTTTGCCGAGTGGCCACATGGACGCCCGCGGCCTCCATTTCCCCTCCCATCACACGCTGCTTACCGGCCAGCGCCACCAGGGCTTCGCGGTAGTTTTGATCGTCCACCAGCTTGTCTCCGCTGAGCATGCCGCCCATTCTCACGGTGGGCCATGCCCCAGCACTGGGGGACGATTTCATCCGCTGGTCCAGTTGGCGAACCCAGTCAAACAAGCGCGAAGACGCAGGCGGTTGGCTGCCCCGCAGCGCAAACTGACCGTTGGTCATGCGCCCCAGTTCGTAGGGCACCACAAACTCGCTGCACAACACGTCGCCAATGCGCTGCTTGGACGGGTCCACGCCAAACGCAATGCCGCAAGCGATGACGTAGCGAGGACGGTACGCGCCAATGGCCATGCTGACCGACTCTTGTGCATTGGCGTTGCCTTGCTGGCTGAAACGGTGCAGCACATGAACACCGCCGTGCACACCCAGGTCGTCCACCAAACAACCGCCATCCTGCCGAATGCTGGGCTGTGTGTCGCCCACAAAGGTGCGGTTGAGGGCAGCGTGCTCATGCTCATTGAAGGTGACCAAGAGCAGTTTGGGCGCATCCCCCAAGGGGCGCCCCACCTGACCGTCGATCACCTGGTGTGGAGGGATGCTGCGCAAGCCTTCAAGGTCAGGCTGAAACCCAATGGGCGGCCCATAGAAACGCAAGCGGCGTTGACCCGCGCCTTGCTTCTTTTCGCCCTCGAAGCCATAGCTGAGTACCAAGCCCGCCCGCTCGGCCGCCTTTTCAGCTTCCTTGAGCAGTTTGGACAGCTGGGCGCTGGCCGATTTGGTTTCGGCCATGGGAAACAGCGCCCCGTGGAGCTGAGCACTGCTGGCGGAGCCATCCGCTGCCAACTCCTTGAACAGCCGCTGCAACAGATCCCAAACCGACTTGCTGACGTGTTTTTCCAGCTTTTGGAGCAAGTTGTTGACCTGTGCCCGGTCCATGGGTGCAGTGGCGGTTGGCATGGCCAATCTCCAAAAGTTGTAATGGTTGAAATGAATGAATGACGCGAATTCTCCGACGCATCGCAAAAAGTTGCAATGGTTGTTTTGAGTTTTTTTGGAGGCCCGCCCGATGCCGTGCCCGCTGTGTCCAAGTATTCGCTGGCGGTTTGGTGTCCATGCAGGCGTGGCCGTCTACTTTAAAATAGATAGCAAACACACCATGCAATGAAAGCGTCAGTGTCGCTTTTCTTCAAACAGTGACTGCGGCGGTCTTCAGGGTTTGGCGGAGTGTTGCCGCCACCGCAACACCGCCGCAGACAACTCGCCCACCCGGCCCAGCACCTGCGGCCCCTGGGGCATGCCGCGGCGGTGCAGGTGCGGCGACGCGCCCCCCACCCACACCGCCACCCCTGCGGGCAAACCCGCCACCAACTGGCGCAGGCCCGCCCACACCTCCGAGGCGGGGGCGTGGGCGCTCACGCTCAGGGCCACCACGTCCACCTGCCACTGGTGGGCGGCCTGCAGCAGGTCGGTCAGCGGGGTGTCCCGCCCCAGGGACAAACGCTCGCAACCTTCCAGCGCCAGCATGCATTCGGCCATCAGCAGCCCCAGGGTGTGCTGTTCGCCGGGCAGGGTGGTCAACAGCACGCGCGGGGCCTGGCGCGGGGCCGGGTGCTGGCGGTCCGCGTGGGTGAGGGCGTCTTGCAAAAAGCGGGTGACGGCCTCGGTGTACAGGTGCTCCTGGTACACGGTGATGTCCCCGGCAAACCAAGCTTGGCCCACCGCCTGCCCCAAGGGACCCAACAGTCCATCGACCGTGTGAATGAGCCCGTGCTTGAGCGCATGCTGGCCCAGCGCCTGGTGCATGGCGTCCACCGCGCCCGCGTGCAGCCAGCTGCGCCACTGCGGCCAGTCCACCCCCGTTGAGGGCTCAGCAGCGGGTGCGGGGCCTGACGTGGCCCGGGCCTGCAACGCGGGCCGCCGCCCCCGTGGCCGCGCCGCGTCTGCGGGCAGCTGGCGCAGCTGCGCCTCCAGCGCCTCGGCGGGCAGTGCCACCACGCCACCGGGGCGGTGACCGGCGTCCAGCAGGCGCTTGATGAGGCGCAGGCGGTGCACCTGCTCCGCGCTGTAGCGGCGCTCGCCCTGGGCATCGCGCAGCGGCACCGGAAAACCGTAGCGCCGCTCCCAGACCCGCAGGGTGTCTTTCTGCACGCCGGTCTCCAGCGCCACCTCGGCAATGGCGAGGTCTCCAGGCAACGCACCGGCGGGAATGGAGGGTGTGGACATGGGGTGGAACAGGGTGGACAAAAGCAGATCCACGTTTTAACACATTGGACAAAACCATTTGAATGTTGTTTTGTCTAGGACAAATGTAGACTTTGTGCCATCATTTCCACCACACCCACCGTCCACAAGGGGAACGCCGCATGAAAGTCGCCGTCATCGGTTCAGGCATTTCCGGGGCCAGCGCCGCCGCCCTGCTGGCCCCCCATGCACAGGTCACGCTGTTCGAGGCCGACACCCGCCTGGGGGGCCACAGCCACACCGTGGACGTGAGCCTGCCGGGGGTGGGCGGGGAGCGTGTGACGCACGGGGTGGACACCGGCTTTCTGGTGTTCAACCCGCGCACCTACCCCCGGCTGGTGTCGCTGTTCAACCAGCTTAACGTGCCGGTGGCCGACGCCGACATGTCGTTTTCGGTGCAGGCCCCGGGCTGGAGCGGCGGTGAGGCGCTGGAATGGTCGGGGCACGACCTGTCCACCGTGTTTGCCCAGCGCAGCAACCTGCTGCGGCCGCGGTTTTGGGGCATGTTGGTGGACATCCTGCGCTTCAACCGGCTGTGCACCGCCTTGGCCACGTCGGGCCAGGCCGATGCCACGCTGCAACCGCTGGGCGAGTTTCTGGACCAGCACCGCTTTGGGCGGGTGTTCCGCGACGGCTACCTGCTGCCCATGCTGGGCTGCATCTGGAGCTGCCCCACCGACCAGATGCTGCAGTTTCCCGTGGCCACCATGGTGCGCTTCTGCCACAACCATGGGCTGCTCCAGGTGAACGACCGCCCGCAGTGGAAAACCGTGGCGGGCGGCTCGCGCGAGTACGTGCGCCGCCTGCTGGCCCTGGTCACCGATGTGCGCCTGGGCACGCCGGTGCGCCAGGTGCGCCGGGTGGCCGAGGGGGTGCAGGTGGCCACCGACCGCTACACCGACACGTTTGACCAGGTGGTGATGGCTTCGCACAGCGACCAGACCCTGGCCATGCTGGCCGAGCCCACCCACGCCGAGCGCGAGGTGCTGGGGGCCATCCGCTACCAGCCCAACGAGGCGGTGCTGCACACCGACACCCAGGTGCTGCCCCGACGCCAGGCCGCCTGGGCGGCGTGGAATTACGAACGTGCCGCCACCGTGGGCGACGAGTCCGCCCGGGTGTGCCTGCACTACCTCATCAACCGCCTGCAACCCCTGCCGTTCCGCCAGCCGGTGATCGTGTCGCTCAACCCGCTGGGCAGCATCCGCCCGGAGGCGGTGCTGCAACGCATGTCCTACGCCCACCCGGTGTTCGATGCAGCGGCCATCCAGGCCCAGCCGCGCGTGGCGGCACTGCAAGGGCACGGCGGTGTGTGGTTTTGCGGCGCGTGGACGGGCTACGGCTTCCATGAAGACGGGCTGCGCTCCGGCCAGGTCGTGGCCACCCAGCTTCTCGAACGCCTGCAAGAGCCGGTGACATGACCGCCCTTTCCTCCCCGCCCACCGAGGGAACGCACAGCCTGGGCCAATGGTCCGCCGTGCCCATGCTGGCCAGCGGGCTGGTGCGTCACGCCCGGCTGCGTCCCACCCGCCATGCCTTTGCCTACCGGGCCTGCTCGCTGTGGCTGCCCCTGCGCACCCTGAGCCGGCAGCCCGAACTGCTGGCCGCCTCGGGCCTGACGGGGCGCTGGATGCAGTTCGACCCGCGCGACCATGGCGACGGCAGCCCCCACCTGAGCGCCCTGGTGGCGTGGGTGGATGCGCTGTTGCAATCGCAAGGCATCCCCGCGGCCGAGGGGGATGGCGAGCTGTGGTTGCAATGCTTTCCCCGCGTGCTGGGGCACGCCTTCAAGCCGGTGAGCTTCTGGCACGCCCTGAGCGCCGACGGCAGCGTTCGGGCCACGGTGGCCGAAGTGAACAACACGTTTGGCGAGCGCCACTGCTACGTGCTGGACCGCCCCTGCTGGGGCCGCACGCAGTGGGCGGACAAGGTGTTCCACGTGTCGCCCTTCTGCTCGGTGCAGGGGCGTTATGCGTTTCGCTTTCTGTGCACGCAACGCGACGGGCAGGCCCGCAGCGTGGTGCGCATCGACCACGACGACCCCCAGGGCCCGCTGCTGCAAACCAGCCTGAGCGCCACCCTGACCCCTGCCACCCCGGCGGCCGTGCGCCGGGCCTTCTGGCAACACCCCGTGCAAAGCTGGGCGGTGACCGCCCGCATCCACTGGCAGGCGCTCCAGCTGTGGCTCAAGGGCGTCGCCATCCACACCAAACCCGCGCAGCCCTCTGCGACACGCCCATGAACTCCACCACCGCACAACGCCCCTTTGTGGCCCCGGGACACTCGGTGCCTGCCTTTGCCCGTGCCGTGCAGGCCCTGCTCAAGCACGTGACCCATGGCCAATTGACGGTGCACTGGCCTGACGGCTCGGTGCAGCAAGTGGGCCAGGCCATGGGCGACGGCCTCAAGGCCACGCTCACGCTGCACAACTGGTCGCCCTGCCAGGCCGCCATTCGGTCCGGCGACATCGGTTTTGCCGAGAGCTACATCGCGGGCGACTGGAGCAGCCCCGACCTGCCCGCACTGCTGCAACTGCTGTCGGCCAACCGGCAGGCGCTGGACAGCCTGATCTTCGGCCACTGGGCCACCCGCTTGCTGCACCGGGCCCGCCACTGGCTGCACCGCAACACACGCGCCAACAGCCGCAAGAACATCCACGCCCACTACGACCTGGGCAACGCCTTCTACAGCCTGTGGCTGGACCCCAGCATGAACTATTCGTCCGCATGGTTCCAGGACCCGGCGGACCGCAGCGCCGACGGCAACTTCACCGCGGCGCAAAACGCCAAGGTGCGCCGCACGCTGGACCAGGCGGGGGTGCAACCCGGCAGCCGCGTGCTGGAAATCGGCTGCGGCTGGGGTGCCCTGGCCGAAATGGCCACCACCCAGCGCGGCGCCCATGTGACGGGGGTGACCCTGTCCACCGAGCAACTGGCCTATGCCCAGGCGCGCCTGGCGCAGGCGGGCCGCTCCGCCCAGGCCGATCTGCGCCTGCAGGACTACCGCGACATTGCCGACCCGCCGTTCGACGCCATTTGCTCCGTCGAGATGGTGGAGGCGGTGGGGCAGGCCTACTGGCCCACCTACTTCGGCACGGTGTCGCGCCTGTTGAAGTCCGGCGGCAAGGCGTGCATCCAGAGCATCGTCATCCGCGACGACCTGTTCGAGCGTTACCTGCGCTCGTCCGACTTCATCCAGCAGTACATCTTTCCGGGAGGATGCCTGCCCAGCCCCAGCGCCTTTCGGGCGCAGGCCGAGCGCCAGGGTCTGGCGGTGGTGGACGAGATGGCGTTTGGCCTGGACTACGCCGAAACCTGCCGCCGCTGGCGCGTGCGTTTCCTGGCGCGCCAGGACGAGGTGCGGGCGCTGGGGTTTGACGACCGCTTCATGCGCATCTGGGAGTTCTACCTGGCGTACTGCGAGGCGGGCTTCCGCACGGGAGACATCGATGTCGTGCAGTTCACCCTGTCCAAGCCCTGAGCGCCTGCCGCGCCGCCAGGCCCTGCGGGCACTGGCCCACATGGCGGGCTTGGCGAGCCTTGGCGTGGCTCCGCAGGTGCTGGCCAACGACACCGCCGCGGGCCGCCCCCGCGAGGCACCCCCCGCGCGAGAACCCCTGGTGCACCAGGGCGTCACCCTGTGGCCACGCGGCGAGGGTCAGCTGCGGTTTTGGGGGCTGGAGGTCTACACCGCCCGGCTGTGGACGGCCGACGGTTTCGACCCCACCCAGCACGCCCGCCACCCCCTGGCGCTGGAGTTGCAGTACGCCCACGCCTTCAGCGCCCGGGACATTGCCCAACGTTCGCTATTGGAAATGAAGCGACAAACCCATATAGAAAAAGCGCTAGAGGCCGATTGGACTGACAAGTTGAGCGCCATCCTGCCCGATGTGAACCCAGGCGACCGCCTGCGGGGCTGGCACCGCCCCACGCAAGGGGCCTTGTTCCAGTCCGGCCCCCGGGTGCTGGGCCGCGTGGACGACCCGGTGTTTTCGGCGCTGTTCTTTGGCATCTGGCTGTCTGCCGCCACGTCCGAACCGGCCTTGCGCACCGCGCTGCTCAGCCCGGCGTGAGCCCCTCTGCCATGTCCGCCACGCCATCCACCCGTCCGTCAGCCTCACCGTGGGCGGACCTGCGCTATGGGCTCATGGGCCTGCCCCTGGCGTTTGTGGCCTTGCCGTTGTACGTGCACCTGCCCCCCCATCTGGCCGTCACCTTGGGCTGGTCGCTGACCTTCACCGGGGGGCTGTTGCTCGCGGTGCGGGTGTTCGATGCACTGATCGACCCAGCCCTGGGCCGCTGGACGGACCGCCTGTTGCTGACCGCCCCCCACCGCCTGCTGGCGGTGGCGGGTCTGGCGGGCCTGCTGGTGGTGGCCGGTGTGGGGGCCCTGTTCGCCCCGCTGGACGCCACCTGGCAAACGCACGTGGCCGCCGTGGCGGTGGTGCTGCTGACGGTGGGCTGTGCCAACAGCCTGCTGGGCGTTGCGCACCAGGCCTGGGGTTCCGCCTTGCCCCGCTCCGACGCCGACCGCAGCCGCCTGTTTGCCTGGCGCGAAGGCGCCGGGCTGGTGGGGGTGCTGGTGGCGTCGGCCCTGCCCGCCCTGGCGGGCTGGACGGTCACCTGGACCGTGCTGGCCTTGGCCATGGCACTGGGCTGGTGGGCCTGGTGGCAAGCGCCCCGCCCCACCGCGTTGGGGTCTTCGCGCGCATCTGCGGTGGCACCCGGCACAGCAGCGGCCCACAGCCATGCCCACCACGCGCCCTGGGCGCACCGCCCGTTTCGGCGGCTGATGGGGGTGTTCGTGCTCAACGGCATTGCGGGTGCCATCCCCGCCACGCTGGTGGTGCTGTTCATGACCGACCGACTGGCCGCCCCGGGCCCCGCGCAGGCGGCCTTGCTCAGCCTCTACTTCGCCTGCGCGGCCCTGGGGCTGCCACTGTGGCTGCGCGGCGTGCGTCGGTGGGGCGTGGCCACCACCTGGGCCGTGGGCATGGTGTTGGCGGTGGCCGCGTTCTCCGCCGCGGTGCTGCTGCACACCGGTGATCTGTGGGCTTTTGGCGTGGTGTGTGCCCTCTCGGGCCTGACGCTGGGGGCCGACCTGGCCCTGCCCAGTGCCCTGTTGGCCCGGGTGCTGGACGAACACCCCACCGCACAGGCGCACCGTGGTCAGTATTTCGGTTGGTGGGCCCTGGCTGCCAAGCTCAACCTGGCCTTGGCGGCGGGGCTGGCCCTGCCCTTGCTGGGCCTGTGGGGCTACCAACCCGGCACGCCAGACGGGCGCGACCTGGCCGCCCTGTCCCTGGCCTACGGCGGCCTGCCCGGCGTGCTCAAGCTGATGGCGGCTGCGCTGCTGTATGCATTTTTCATCCACCCCCTCCGGGGTTTGAAGGTCACACCATGTCCAAGCCCCTGCACCGCTCCACCACCGCCCGCCGCCTGAGCACCTGGGCCCTGTGCGCCGCACTCGGTCTGCTGGCCGGTTGCGCCAACCAGAACCTTGAAGGCTATGCCCAGGCCCAACCCGCGCTGGACCTGGCCCGGTACTTCAACGGCCCGGTGCAAGCCCATGGCATGTTCCAGGACCGCAGCGGCCAGGTCATCAAGCGCTTTGTGGTGCAGATCGATGGCCGCTGGCAAGGTCACCAAGGCGTGCTGGACGAGCACTTTGTGTACGACGACGGCAGCACCCAGCGCCGCGTCTGGCGGCTGACACGCCACGCCGATGGCCGCTACACCGGCACCGCCGACGACGTGGTGGGCGAGGCCCAAGGCCAGGTTGCAGGCAACACCCTCCACTGGGCCTACACCTTGCAACTGCCGGTGGACGGCAAGGTCTATGAGGTGCAGTTTGACGACTGGATGTATTTGATCGACGAGCGCGTCATGCTCAACCGCGCCGTGATGAGCAAGTTCGGCTTTCGCCTGGGTGAGGTGACGCTGAGCTTCACCAAACGCTGAACGGGCAAGGTCACCGCCATGCTGCTGCTCCCTCCCCTGAACCCACCGCTGACCGACTGGACAGGCCGCCGCGTCTGGCTGGTGGGGGCCTCCAGCGGCATTGGCCGCGCGACCGCGGCGGCCCTGCACGCCCGCGGGGCACAGGTGTGGGTGTCGGCTCGCAACGCGCAGGCCTTGGACGACTTTGTGCGCCAGCACCCCGGCAGCCACGCCCTGGCGCTGGACGTGACCGACGCCGCCGCGGTGGCCCAGGCCGCACAGCAGGTGCTGGCCCACGGCCCGGTGGACCTGGTGTGCGTGTGCGCCGGGCACTACCGCCCCATGCGGGCCGACACGCTGGACTTGGCCGACGCCGTGCGCCACCAGCAGGTGAACGTGACCGGGGCCTGGCATGTGCTGGCCGCCGTGCTGCCCGCGCTGCAGAAGCAGGGGCAGGGCCACATCAGCCTGGTGGGCAGCGTGGCGGGCTTTCGGGGCCTGCCCAAAAGCCTGGCCTACGGCCCCACCAAGGCCGCGCTGCAACACCTGGCCGAGGTGCTCTACCTGGACCTGCACCCGCAGGGGCTGGGCGTGAGCGTGGTGACGCCCGGCTTTGTGGCCACCCCCCTCACCGCACAGAACGACTTCGCCATGCCCGCCCTAATGACGCCCGAAGCCGCCGCCACAGCGCTTCTGGCGGGCTGGGCGCGGGGCGAATTCCTCATCCACTTTCCCAAACGCTTCACCCGCGTGCTGCAGGGGCTGCGCCTGCTGCCCTACCGGCTGTACTTTCCCCTGGTGCGGCGGCTCACCGGGCTGTGAAGACCACACCATGACCCACGCTGCGCCCTCCCTCGCGCCTTCCCTCGATGCGCTCGTCCACTGGTTTGAGCACCTCACCCCCCAGACGCTGGCCGAGCTGGAGCGGCACTACGCCGCCAACGCCCGCTTCAAGGACCCCTTCAACGACGTGCAAGGCCCCGCGGCCATTCGCGCGGTGTTCGAACACATGTTTGCCAGCCTGCACGAGCCTCGTTTTGCGGTGACCGGACGGGTGCAACAGGGACACCAGGCCTTTTTGACCTGGGACTTTGTGTTCCGCTTTCGCCGCTTCGACACCACCACCGTGCAGACCATCAGCGGTGCCACCCACCTGGTGCTGGACGACGCCGGGCGTGTCACCCTGCACCGCGACCACTGGGACGCCGCCCAAGAGCTGTACGAAAAGCTGCCCGTGGTGGGCGGGCTGATGCGCTGGCTCAAACGCCGCGTCAATGGTTGAACAAAACAAGCCCTTTGGGCTCCAATCCCAGCCATGCACCCACCGCCCATCCGCATCAAGCGCACCTGTGGCCTCGTGTACACGGCATTCACCCTGGCCGTGCTGGCCACGGGGTGCAGCAGCACCAACCCGCATTTCGACCCGGCCAAACCCCACCACCGGCCTGACGGTTTTGCCAACCGCTTTGCGTCCGATGGTCCCCCGGCCCAAGGTGGGTTCTGGCGCTGGCAGTGGCAACGGCTGTGGGCCACCGAAACCCTCGACCAGCCCGACCGCATCACACCCGCCACCCCGCCGTTGGCCTACCTGAATGCCAACCGGCAGGACATCACCGCCACCTGGATCGGTCACTCCACCGTGCTGTGGCAGGTGCAGGGCCTCAACATCCTGACCGACCCGCACTTTGGCCCACGGGCCTCCCCCGTCAGCTTCGCCGGACCCCGACGGCTGACGCCCTTGCCTGTGACGCTGTCAGAGCTTCCGCGCATCGACGTGGTGCTGATCAGCCACAACCACTACGACCACCTGGACCGCGACACCGTGCTGGCCCTCAATGCCCAGGCCGGTGGGCCACCGCTGTTCGTGGTGCCGCTGGGCGTGGACCTGTGGATGCAGGAGCAGGGCATCACCCGCGTGCAGCCCATGGACTGGGGCGACCGCCACGCCCTCCCGCGCCCAACCCCGGCCACCCCAGCCGATGCGGTGACGGTGGAGTTGGTGCCGGTGCAGCACTGGTCCAGCCGCACCCCGTGGGACCGCAACGCCACGCTGTGGGGCGGCTATGTGGTCAGCGCCCACACGGAGGGACAGCCCTACCGCCTGTTCTTCGCGGGCGACACGGGTTACTCGCCCGACTTTGTCGAGTTGGGCCAGCGCTTCGGCGGTTTCGACTTCTCGGCCATTCCGGTGGGTTGCTACGAGCCGCGCTGGTTCATGCAAAGGCAGCATGTCAACGAAGACGATGCGGTGCGCATCCACTTGGACGTGAAGAGCAAGTTCTCCATGGGCATCCACTGGGGAGCCTTCCGCATGTGCGACGAGCCCGTGCACGCCCCGCTGGACGGGCTGCCCCAGGCCCGCACCCGGCACGGCGTGGCCGACGACGCGTTCGTGCTGTTCCAACCGGGCGAGACCCGTGTGCTGAAAAAGGCCGAGCCATGAAGCCCCTCACCGCGCCCTGCGCGACCCGACGCACCGCGACCCGGTGGATGGCTCTGGCCGCGCTGGTGGCCTGCGGCACGGCGATGGCCGAACCCTCGACCGCCGAGCGCGCCCGCATCGAGAAACTGCTGGACGCCTTGGCGCAGGACCAAGTCCACCAATTCGAACGCGGCACCAGCCGCTACAGCGGTGCCGAAGCCGCCCGCTTCCTGCGCGCCAAGTGGCAGGCCAAGGGTGCCGACATCACCTCAGCCGAGCAGTTTGTCGACCAGATCGCCACCCGCTCCTCCACCACCGGCCAGCCCTACCGCGTGTGCACCGCCCCTGACCGTTGCGTGCCCGCCGCAGAGCACTTGCGCGGGGTGATGCGGGGGTGGTGAACAGGACACCGAACCGACCGGGTTCACGACTTGATGTAGTCCTCCAGCTGCCGGATGGTCTGCTCGTCTTCTTCGAGGATGTCGTCCATCAAGTCGCGGATGGAGACCATGCCCAGCACCTGGGCACCGTCCACCACGGGCAGGTGGCGGATCTTGCGCTCGTGCATCAGCGCCATGCAGGCACGGGTGTGGGTTTGGGGGCTGACGGTGACCACATCGCGGGTCATGATGCTGGCCACGGTTTCTTCGCGGGAGTTCTTGCCCTGCAGGGCAATCTTGCGGGTGTAGTCGCGCTCGGACACGATGCCCACCAGTTGCTCGCCCGACATCACCAGCAGCGCCCCCACCTCGTGCTGGGCCAGGATTTCCAGCGCGTGGTACACGGAATCGGTGGGGCTGACCTGCCAGAGTTGCCCCTGACGTTGTTTGAGCACGGACGAAATGGGTTTCATGCGGGGCTCCTCCTGACTGGGTGGGCAAAACAACAGATGCAACCTGAGGCTGCACGCCCAGCGTAACCAGTCGCCGGGCCGCCCCACACAGGGTGAACCCTAGCGCCCTGCGAGCAACCCGGCCCCGTCAGATGCGGGCGATCTTCAGTTCGGGGTTGTTGATGGTGCCCATGGCGTCGATGTCCAGCTTGTCCAGCAGCGGGTAGAGCTCGTTGTTCTCGGCGGTGAACCGGCGTTCCAGCCACTTGAACATGCCATCCACCTCTTTCAGGAACTGGGTGGCGTTGGAGCGGATTTCGTTGGCGTTGGGCCAGCGCTTGTTGAACTCGGCCAGGCGGGGCAGGGTCTGCTTCATCTCCAGCCCGAAGCGGGCCACCGTGGCCTTGGTGGCCGGGTTGTCCACCGCCTCCAGTTCGGGGTACAGGTCCTTGGATTCGGCCTGGAGGTGTCGGCCCAGTTCACCGAACAGCAGCGTCAGGCCCTGGCGGACCTCGGTGGCATGCTGCGCCAGCAAAAAGGGGTTGAGGTTTTTTTTGACTTCGGCCATGCATTTGCGCAGGGAGTCATGCTGTTGACGCAGCGGAGCAGACTTGAGTGCCATGTGACGAAAAGATGAAATGCCCGGGGGCATTGTGACCGCTGCCCCCGCCCACGGCAAGACGTGCGGGTCCGATCCGGGTCACAGCCGTGCGGCCAGCTCCGCCGCCTGGGCGATGGCGCGCTTGGCATCCAGCTCGCCCGCCTCCTGGGCGCCGCCGATCAGGTGCAGGTTCTGGCCCAGCACCCGGCCTTGCGCGGCCAGTTCGTCGGCCAGGGTGCGCAAGGGCACCTGCCCGGCGCACAGCACCACGGTGTCGCACTCAATCCAAGTGGGGTCTTCGCGTTGGGGGCCGTGGCTGACCAGCAGGCCCTGGTCGCCCACGCGTTCGTAGTTGACGCCGCCGCGCATCTGCACGCCCTTGTTCTTGAGCGCGGCGCGGTGGATCCAACCGGTGGTCTTGCCCAGGCCCGCGCCGGGCTTGCCTGCCTTGCGTTGCAGCAGTGTCACCTGCCGGGTGGGGGGCACCACCTTCAGCGGGGCGGGGCTGAGGCCACCAGGGGCCAGGGCGGGGTCGGTCACGCCCCACTCGGCCTGCCAGGCGGCCAGGTCGGTGGTGGTGCTGTGCACATGGCCTTGCGCGTCGGTGTTGACCAGGTATTCGGCCACGTCAAACCCAATGCCCCCGGCCCCGACGATGACCACGCGCGGGCCCACCGGCCGGTGGTCGCGCAGCACGTCCAGGTAACCCAGCACCTTGGGGTGGTCCTGCCCCGGAATCTGCGGGTCGCGCGGGGTGATGCCGGTGGCCACCACCACCTGGTCGAAAGCGCTCAGGTCGGTGGCCTGCACCCGCTGGCCCAGGCGCAGGTCCACGCCCGTGGTGTCCAGCCTGCGGCGGAAGTAGCGCAGCATTTCGGCAAACTCTTCCTTGCCGGGCACCTGCTTGGCCAGGTTGAGCTGCCCGCCCACCTCGGCGCTGGCGTCGAACAGGGTGACGCGGTGGCCGCGCCCGGCCAGCTCGATGGCCGCGGTCAGCCCTGCAGGCCCGGCCCCCACCACCGCCACCGACAGGGCTTTGGGGGTGGGGCGGAACACCAGCTCGGTTTCGCGGCAGGCACGGGGGTTGACCAGGCAGCTGGAAGTCTTGTTCTGGAACACATGGTCCAGGCAGGCCTGGTTGCAGGCGATGCAGGTGTTGATGAGGTCGGCCTGCCCCGCGGCGGCCTTGTTCACAAACTGCGCATCGGCCAGCAACGGGCGGGCGAGCGACACCATGTCGGCCATGCCCTGGGCCAGGATGTCTTCGGCCACCTCGGGGGTGTTGATGCGGTTGCTGGTGACCAGCGGCGTGGTGATGCCCGCCGCGGCGAACTCGGCTTTCATCTTGGCCGTGACCCAGGCAAAGGCCGCCCGCGGCACGCTGGTGGCGATGGTGGGAACCCGAGCCTCGTGCCAGCCAATGCCGGTGTTGATGATGCTGGCCCCGCCACTGGCGATGGCCTTGCCCAGTTGCACCACCTCGTCCCAGGTGGAACCGTTGGGCACCAGGTCGATCATGGACAGGCGGTAGATCAGCGTGAAATCGGCCCCCACCGCCTCGCGGGTGCGGGCCACGATCTCCAGCGGCAGCTGCATGCGCTGGGTGTAGTCGCCGCCCCAGCGGTCGGTGCGCTTGTTGGTGTGCCGCGCCAGGAACTGGTTGATGAAGTAGCCCTCCGAGCCCATGATTTCCACCCCGTCGTAACCCGCCTCGCGGGCCTTGACGGCGCAGTTGACGAAGGCGCGGATCTGCCGCTCCACGCCACGGGCCGACAGCTCGAACGGCGTGAACGGCGAAATGGGCGATTTCAGCCGCGTGGGCGCCACCGCAAACGGGTGGTAGGCGTAGCGGCCGGTGTGCAGGATTTGCAGCGCAATCTGCCCACCCGCCTGGTGCACCGCGTCGGTCACCACCCGGTGGCGTTTGGCCGCGCCGCTGGTGGACAACATGCCCGCAAACGGCTTGGCCCACCCGGCCACGTTGGGCGCAAAGCCGCCGGTGACGATCAGGCCCACGCCGCCCTCGGCCCGCTCGCGAAAGTAGGCGGCCAGCCGGGACAGGTCGCGCCCGTCTTCCAGCCCGGTGTGCATGGAGCCCATGAGCACGCGGTTTTTCAGGGTGGTGTGGCCCAGGTTCAGCGGGCTGAGGAGGTGGGGGTAGGGCGAAGGGGTCGGCATGATCGGCGCAGCCTACGGGCCTTGCCACGTCCTGCGTAGAGGGCACCCCCTAGCCATCCCGGACAATAGACACCCATGAGACACCTCCCCCCCCGTGAAGCCTGGGCCCTCGTGCAGGCGCAACCTGACGCGCTGTTCGTCGATGTGCGCATGGAGATCGAGTCGCTCTACGTCGGGCGGCCGCCGGGGGTGGAGAACATCCCCTGGTACGAGTACCCCGACCTCACCCCCGACCCCACCCGCTTTGCCGCGGCGGTCGAACGCGAAGCCGGACGCAAAGACCGCACCGTGGTGCTGATCTGCCGCAGCGGCAAACGCACGCTGGAGGCCGCCAAGGCACTGGAAGCCGCGGGCTTCACCGACGTGGTGAACGTGCTGCACGGCTTTGAAGGCGAGCTGGACGACGCCTTCCATCGCTCCACCGTCAGCGGCTGGCGGCACGACGGCCTGCCGTGGGAGCAGATGTAGGCTTCAAGCTTTTTTGGCCTCTACCGCTTTTTCTGATTGAACAGTTTGCTGCAATTTTTGATACACCATGACGACTGAAGCCCCCTCCACCCCGGCCTTGGCGGTGCTTCAGGAGGTGTTTGGCTACAACGCCTTTCGCGGGCCGCAGGCCGACATCGTGGCCCATGTGCTGCAGGGCTTCGACGCGCTGGTGCTCATGCCCACCGGCGGCGGCAAAAGCCTGTGTTACCAGGTGCCCGCCATCGTGCGCCACCGCCAGGGGCTGGGTGTTGCGGTGGTGGTGTCGCCGCTGATCGCCCTGATGCACGACCAGGTGGGTGCGCTGCACGAGGCCGGGGTGGAGGCTGCCTTCCTCAACTCCAGCCTCAGCAGCGAAGAAGCCAACGCCGTGGAACGGCGGCTGCTGCGCGGCGAGCTGGTGCTGCTGTACGCCGCGCCCGAACGCATGATGACGCCGCGCTTTCTGGCGCTGCTGGACTCGCTGCACGCGCAAGGCCGTCTGAGCCTGTTCGCCATTGACGAAGCCCACTGCGTGAGCCAGTGGGGCCACGACTTCCGCCCCGAATACCGCGGGCTGGACGTGCTGCACAGCCGCTACCCCGGCGTGCCCCGCATGGCCCTGACGGCCACCGCCGACGACCTGACCCGGGCCGACATGGTCGAGCACCTGCAACTGCACGGGGCAGGGCAGTTTGTCAGCAGCTTCGACCGGCCCAACATCCGCTACACCATCGTCGAAAAGACCGAGCCCACCCGCCAGCTGCTGCACTTCATCCGCCAGCACCACGAAGGGGAGGCCGGCATCGTCTACTGCCAAAGCCGCCGCCGCGTGGAAGAGGTGGCCGAGCTGCTGGCCCGCGAGGGCCTGGCCGCGCTGCCCTACCACGCCGGGTTGGACGCCCGCACCCGCCAGCAGCACCAGGACCGGTTTCTGCGCGAGGACGGCATCGTGATGGTGGCCACCATCGCCTTCGGCATGGGCATCGACAAGCCCGACGTGCGTTTTGTGGCCCACCTGGACATGCCCAAGAACATCGAGGGCTACTACCAGGAAACTGGCCGCGCCGGGCGCGACGGCGACGCCGCCAACGCCTGGATGGCCTACGGCCTGCAAGACGTGGTGAACCAGCGCCGCATGATCGACGAAAGCCCCGCGGGCGACGACTTCAAGCGCGTGCTGCGCGGCAAGCTCGACGCCCTGCTGGCCCTGGCCGAAGCCACCGATTGCCGCCGGGTGCGGCTGCTGGGGTATTTCGGCGAGGCCTCTCAACCTTGCGGCAATTGCGACAACTGCCTGCAGCCGCCCGACACCATCGACGCCACCGAGCCCGCCCGCAAGCTGCTGAGCTGCATCTACCGCGTGCAGCAGGCCAGCGGGCTGGCCTTTGGGGCCGGGCACCTGATGGACATCCTGCGCGGCAAGGCCACCGACAAGGTCAAGCAGCACGGACACGACCGCTTGAGCACCTTCGGCATCGGGGCCGATTGGTCCGAAACCCAATGGCGCAGCCTGTTGCGCCAGCTCATCGCCCGCGAGGTGGTGGCGGTGGCGTCCGACGGCTTCAACACCCTCAGCCTGACGGATGCCGCCCGCCCGCTGCTGCGGGGCGAGGTGCGGGTGATGCTGCGCAGCCCGCGCACCGACCTGCCGCGTGACACCTCACGCCGCCGGGGCAGCCGTGACACGTCCGCAGCGGACCGCAAGGCGTCCAGCTTGGCCGCTGCCGCGCACCTGTCGGCGGTGCAGCAACAGGCCCTCGACACCCTGAAAGCCTGGCGCCGCGCCGTGGCCAAGGAGCACAACCTGCCCGCGTTCGTGATCTTCCCCGACAGCACCCTGCTCGCCCTGGCCGAGCGCATGCCGCAAACCCTGGCCGACCTGCAAGGCGTGCCCGGCGTGGGGCAGAAGAAGCGCGAGGCCTATGGCCCCCAGGTGCTGGAGGCGTTGGAAGCGCTGCACGCGGCGGGCTGACCCGGATCAGGGTTCAGGGACCCGAGACAGGACGGACCCCGGCCCGGTCCGGCGCAACTGGCGCAGCATTTCCGCCACCAACTGTCTGCGGTCCACCGGCTTGGTGATGTAGCCGTCCATGCCACCGGCCACACAGCGCTCGCGGTAGCCCTCCATGGCATGGGCCGTCATGGCGATGATGGGCACGCGGCCCCCCACCGCCAGCTCGTGCGCCCGGATGCGGCGGGTGGCCTCGAACCCGTCCAGCTCCGGCATCTGGATGTCCATGAACACCAGGTCGTACCGCTCCCGCACGCAGGCCTGCACCGCCAGGGCACCGTTGGCCACCACCGTGACCTGCTGGCCCAGGTGCTCCAGCACCTTGCGCGCCACCACCTGATTGACGGGGTGGTCTTCCGCCACCAAGACCTTCAGACCTTGCGGCAGTTCGGTGGGCAAGGCCCCTGCGTCGGCATCGGGCGGGTCGGACTCGGGCAGGGGCAGGTCGAACCAGAAGGTGGAGCCGCGCTCGGGCTGGCTGTGGGCATGCAGCTCGCCCCCCATCAGCTGCACCAGGCGTTGGCTGATGGTCAGGCCCAGCCCCGTGCCGCCAAAGCGGCGGGAGATGGAGGTGTCGGCCTGCGAAAACGCGTTGAACACGGAGGCCAACTGCTCAGGCGTCATGCCAATGCCGGTGTCTGTCACCGAAAAGCGCAACACCGCCGCCCCCTGCGGCGACGGGTCCACGGCCGTCACCGTGAGGAGGACCGAACCCACCTCGGTGAACTTGAGGGCGTTGCCCACCAGGTTGACCAGCACTTGGCGCAGGCGGGCGGGGTCGCCCACACGCCATTCGTGCAAGGCGTCACCCACCCCGCGCCCCAAGCGACTCTCCAACGTCAGCCCCGTGTGGTTCGCCCGGTGCTGCAGCGGGGCCAGGGCATGGCGGACGACCTGTGGCAGGTTGAACACGATGTGCTCGATGTCCAGGCGGTTGGCCTCGATCTTGGAGAAGTCCAGCACGTCGTTGATGACCGTGAGCAGGGCCCGGGCCGAGGACTGCACCATCTCCAGGTAGCCGCGCTGTTCGGCGTTGAGGTCGGTGGCCAGGCACAACTCGCTCAGGCCCAGGATGCCATTCATGGGCGTGCGGATTTCGTGGCTCATGTTCGCCAGGAAGTCGCCTTTGGACCGGTTGGCGGCTTCTGCGGCTTCGCGCGCCTGGGCCATGGCCAGTTCCCACGCCTTGCGGGCAGAAATGTCCAGACTCACGCCCGTGGCACGCAACGGTTCGCCGTCGGGCGAGGTTTCGACCACCCGGCCCTTGAACTCGATCCACTTGTACTGCCCGTCCTTGCACCGGACGCGCACGTCGTCGCGGTACACGTCGGTTTCTCGGCGTTCAAAATAAGCGCCCATGCGCTCACCGAAGCGCTTGCCGTCCTCCGGGTGCAGCAAGCCCACCAGGGTTTGTGAATGGGGTGGCAACTCGTCGGCGGTGTACCCCAGGATGGCCGCCCATTCGTGGCTGAAGTAGACGTGGTCGGATTGCAGGTTCCAATCCCACAGGCCCACGTTGGAGCCCTGAATCGCCAGCGCCAACCGTTCCTCACTGATGCGCAAGGCTTGACGTGCCGTGTCCATGCGCTGGACCAACTGCCCCACTTGCGTGGCCACCGTTTCCAGATCGGCACGGGTGTTGCCCGTTGGCTCTGTCTCCCTTGCAGGTCCTGCGGACACCGCCGCCAGCGTCTGGCGCAAAGTGGCCAACGTGCGCTGCACCTGCTGGCTTTCGGCCCACAGGCGCTGGTTGGCCTGGGTCAGTTCCTGCGCATTCAAGTCCAGGCTGCGCTGGGCCAAC
Source organism: Hydrogenophaga soli (assembly GCF_054777695.1). NCBI lineage: Bacteria > Pseudomonadati > Pseudomonadota > Betaproteobacteria > Burkholderiales > Comamonadaceae > Hydrogenophaga > Hydrogenophaga soli. Next base: position 86,639 of record NZ_BAAHAK010000004.1, read on the forward strand.
GACAGGTCTCGCTCGTGCTGGACGTAGGTGTCGTTGACCTGGCTCAACAGCATCGGCAGTCCGGCCACCAGGCCCTGCACGTCGGCGTCCAGATCCGTCCGCTGGGCCAGTCGTTCCAGCGCGGCCATCCAGGCCTCCGCGTCCGATGCACCCGCGCACCGGATCAGCTGACGCTGAAAGACTCGGGACAGGGTCATGTCACCCACCCGCGGTCACGACTGGACTTCACTGACCAAGGTGATGGTCATGGTCTGGTTGTGCAGCCTGCATTCGGAACCAGGGGCATGGGGACTGATTTCGCCATTGGAATAGAAGCCCGCCAAGGTGGTCCGTGGTCCGGCCACCCGCGCCACGGCTTCCACCTCTTCATCCACCCGAGGGCCCATCACCAGCTTGCGCCCGATGCAACTCACCAGCACCGCCAAGGTGTCGCCCGTCACCTGCGCGGCCGGGGGGCTGGCCGATTGGCTGGCCACCCGCGCAGCGCGCTCGGCGGCGTCCACCAGCACATCCACCGATGCATGCATCAACTGCAGGTGGCCGCCTTGGGGCACGTCACCCGCCAGGATGAGGCTGCCCGCGGCCTCGTCCACCCCGAGGATGGTGCGGGTGATGCCGGGATCGTTCACATCCGCCCCCAGCACCGACCACGGGAACAGCAGCCCGGACGCCGGCAGCTGCGCGGCGTAGTCCCCCAGGTACCGCTTGTAGATGTCCAAGGCGGGTTCGCCATCCAGTGCGTAGAGCACATTGCCCTCGGCATGGGTCACGTTGCGGATGGGACCAAAACGCTGCCACCCCCCAAACGACCCATGGGTGATGTGCCAGTTCGGGCCGCGAAACCCAATGGCCACAAGGCCCGTGTCCGACACCCCTTCAGGGCCCAGCACCCGCGCCCCGGTGAAGCGACCGCCATCCCCCGCCAGCCCGCCTGTCAGCACCACCTGAGGGCCCAGGGTGCGCTTCAAACCTTCCACCAGGGCGCTGCCATTGATGTGGGCACCCTGTCCCAGGACCAGGGCATGTTTCAGTTCAGGGTGGGCCAGGGCGCTGCCCAGGCGTTCACCCGCGGCGAATGAGTCGGCCATGTCCTTCAGCGGCACACTGGCCACCTGGAAGTCGGGTCGATCGAAGTGCAGCGCCGTCAGCACCATCGAGTGGTCGGCCACACCCTGACTGGAGATTTCCCCGGCGGTGGAGCACCCCACCCATTGCGCACCGGGAACCCCGTCGTGCAGCAAGGCGACGTCCAGGGCCATCATGGCCTCCAGACTCGCAAACACCAGCACCAGGTGGGGCTTGGCGGCGGCCAGAAACGCGAGGTCGGCGGGGGTGACGGTCTCGGCGTTGACCACACGCTGGAGGATGTGCATGTTCTCAATCTCCTGAACGGCTCTGGCATCAAGACGGCAATGCCCATGGCGGCACCACGCTGGCATGTCCGCGCCTCAGCATACCGCACGCATTTCGGGTCCAGGTATCACCTCAGGCGGGAGAACCCCCAGGAGACAAACCGGGGTCACCCAACCTAGAATTGACATTCATCAAGGACAATTCGCACCCACACTGACAGGAGCACCCATGGCCCATCCCACCCATTCCGCCGATTCCCACAACCAAGACGTGGTGGAAGCGATCGTTCCCAGCATGCCCCTGGTGTTGCCCGTGGCGGGCGGGGTTTTGATATTCCTGCTGGCCTTCATTGCGGTGTTCATGGCCTGAGTCGGCCACCCTCACGCACCCAAAGCCGGGCCCCGCCCGGTTTTTTTGTGCCCTGATGCCCGCGACCACCCGGGCAATGGCATGAAGTTATGCGTTTATTGCATGTAACTGGCGCGTAACTGACGCGCACTTTTTTTAAAATCCTCCACCTTGGCCGACACCCGGTGTCAGCCAGCGGGCCATCCGCCCGTTGACTGGCCTCACCTGCACGCAGTCCACCGCTTGCGCAGCTTCCGAACGCCGACCGAGACGCTGATTCCCGATGTCTTGCTGGCAAAGGGGATGTTGAAAACCGTCTCGCATGCTCTGCATCCCCGCCGATCTGCGGAAAAACCCGTCCAGGACGAGGTGCGTGACGTTTTTCGACATCCCGCTTTTCACTTTTGGAGTTGTCCGATGAACGCACCCGTGATGCAGGGCCTGGCCCTCAACACCCCTTCCTACGTCAAAAACGCCAAGTTGATCGCCTGGGTGGCCGACATGGTGGCCCTGTGCAAACCCGCTGCGGTGCACTGGTGCGACGGTTCCCAGGCCGAATACGACCGCCTGTGTGAACAAATGGTGGCCTCGGGCACGCTGAAAAAGCTCAACCCGGCCAAGCGCCCCAATTCCTTCCTGGCCTGCTCCGACCCGTCCGACGTGGCCCGCGTGGAAGACCGCACCTATATCTGCTCGGAACAGAAGGAAAACGCCGGCCCCACCAACAACTGGATGGCCCCCGCGGAAATGCGTGCCACGCTGCAACCGCTGTTTGACGGTTGCATGGCCGGCCGCACGATGTACGTGATCCCGTTCAGCATGGGCCCGCTGGGTTCGCCCATTGCCCACATCGGCATCGAGCTGTCCGACAGCCCCTATGTGGCCACGAACATGAAGATCATGACCCGCATGGGCAAGGCCGTGTTCGACGTGCTGGGCGCTGAAGGCGAGTTCGTGCCCTGCGTGCACACCGTGGGCGCCCCGCTGGCAGCCGGTCAACAAGACACCGCATGGCCTTGCAACCCCAAGGTCAAGTACATCGTCCATTACCCCGAGACCCGCGAAATCTGGTCCTACGGCTCCGGATACGGCGGCAACGCGCTGCTGGGCAAGAAGTGTTTCGCCCTGCGCATCGCGTCCAACATGGGCCGCGACCAGGGCTGGCTGGCCGAGCACATGCTCATCCTGGGCGTGACCAGCCCCGAGGGCAAGAAGTACCACGTGGCCGCCGCCTTCCCCAGCGCCTGTGGCAAGACCAACTTCTCCATGCTGGTGCCGCCTGCTGCGTTCAACGGCTGGAAGGTCACCACCATCGGTGACGACATCGCCTGGATCAAGCCCCGCAAGGACGCCCAGGGCAACACCCGCCTGTACGCCATCAACCCCGAAGCCGGTTACTTCGGCGTGGCCCCTGGCACCAACACGCTGACCAACCCCAACTGCATGGCCAGCCTGGACAAGGACGTGATCTTCACCAACGTGGCCCTGACCGACGACGGCGACGTGTGGTGGGAAGGCATGGAAAAGGACAGCGGCAACACCCCGGCCCACCTGATCGACTGGCAGGGCAAGGACTGGACGCCCGAACTGGCCAAGGAAACCGGTGCCAAGGCCGCCCACCCCAACGCCCGCTTCACCGTGGCCAGCACCAACAACCCGGCCCTGGACCCCGCCTGGGACGACCCCGCGGGCGTGCCCATCGACGCGTTCATCTTTGGTGGTCGCCGCTCCACCACCGTGCCGCTGGTGACCGAAGCCCGCAGCTGGACCGAAGGCGTGTACATGGCCGCCACCATGGGTTCTGAAACCACGGCCGCGGCCTTTGGCGCCCAAGGCGTGGTGCGCCGCGACCCCTTCGCCATGCTGCCGTTCACCGGCTACAACATGAGCGACTACTTCCAGCACTGGCTGAACATGGGCGCCAAGCTGCAGGCCGATGGCGCCAAGCTGCCCGCCATCTACTGCGTCAACTGGTTCCGCAAGGGTGACGACGGCAAGTTCGTGTGGCCTGGCTACGGCGAAAACATGCGCGTGCTCAAGTGGATGATCGACCGCCTGGAAGGCCAGACCCAAGGCAGCGAAAACATCTTTGGCGTGAGCCCCACCTACGCCGAAATCAACTGGACCGGGCTGGATTTCAGCGCCGCCCAATTCAACAGCGTGACCAGCATCGACAAGGCCGCCTGGCAACAGGAACTGGGCCTGCACACCGAGCTGTTCACGCAGCTGGCCTATCACTTGCCGAAAGAGCTCGAGGAGACCAAGGCGCAGCTGCAACAGCGGCTGAACGCCTGAGACACAGGATCGGGGCATGTGCCCTGTGGGAGTGCAGGTCTGACAACCCGGGCCTGCAGTCGCGCCGTCTGACCGGTCACCCACCGGGCCGGACGGCTTTTCAAGGAAAGCCACCCACGCGGTGGCTTTTTTTGTGGATGCGGCCATCGGCTTACACTTGACCCATACCCTCTTTGCGGAGACGCCCCATGAAAGTTCTGCTTGCTGTCGACGGCAGCAAATTCACCAAAAAGATGCTGGCCTACCTGACCACGCACCCTGAACTGTTTGGGACTGGCAGCCAATTCACGGCCTTCACCGCGATTGCCGCCTTGCCCCCCCGTGCACGTGCCGCAGTGGGTGCCGATCTGGTCAAGGAGTACTACGCAGAAGAGGCCACCAAGGTCAGCGCACCGGTTCAAAAGTTCCTGGCCCGTCATGGCATTGAGCCCAAGATCGAATACAAGGTGGGCCATGCGGGCGAGCTGATCGCCAAGGTGGCCAGAGAGGGCGACTACGACCTGGTGATGATGGGTTCCCACGGGCACAGCGCCCTGGGCAACCTGGTGATGGGATCGGTGGCCACGCAGGTGCTGGCCCACTGCTCCGTGCCCGTGCTGATGGTTCGCTGAACCCCGCTCCGTTCCGCACCCATGCTGAAGAAAATCCAGGTCGAAGACGTCCGTTTGGGCATGCACGTCAAGGAGTTCTGTGGCTCCTGGATGGACCACCCTTTCTGGCGCGGGCAGTTTGTGGTCACCGACCCCAAGGACCTGGACAAGATCCGCAGCAGCAAGGTGCGCGAGGTGATGATCGACACCGACCGGGGCCTGGACGTGGCCGTGCCCGGCGCCCCGGAGTCCACCCCGCCCGCCCCCGAGCCGCAACCGCAGGATGAGGCCATCACCGCGGAAGCCATGGAGCAGGCGGTCAAGTACGACCGTCCCGCCCATGTGACCGTGACCAAGGTGTCATCCGACCAGGAATTTGCCCGGGCCGCCGCCATCTGCAAGCAGGCCACCGGAGCGGTGTCTTCCATGTTCCAGGAAGCGCGCATGGGCCGTGCCGTGGACTCTGCGGTGGCCAAGGCCGTGGTGGAGGACATCACCGACTCGGTCACGCGAAACGGCGGGGCGCTGATCAGCCTGGCCCGACTCAAGACCGCCGACGACTACACCTACATGCACTCGGTGGCCGTGTGCGCCCTGATGGTGGCCCTGGCCCGCCAACTGGGCTTGAGCGACGAAGAGACCAAGGCCGCGGGCATGGGCGGGCTGATGCATGACATCGGCAAGATGGCGGTGCCCCCCGAGGTGCTGAACAAACCCGGCAAGCTGACGGATGAGGAATTTGCCCTCATCAAGCGCCACCCCGAAGAAGGTGTGCGCCTGTTGCGCGAAGGCGGTGTGACGGATGCGGCGGCCATCGACGTGTGCCTGAACCACCACGAAAAAACCAACGGCACCGGCTACCCCAAGGGCCTGAGCGATGCCCAGATCAGTCGGCTGGCCAAGATGGGCGCGGTGTGTGACGTGTACGACGCCATCACCTCCAACCGCCCCTACAAAGCGGGTTGGGACCCGGCCCAGTCGCTCAAACAAATGGCCTCGTGGGCCAATGGCCATTTCGACGCTCGCATTTTCCAGGCCTTTGTCAGCAGCCTGGGCATCTACCCCACGGGCTCGCTGGTGCTGCTGGACAACAACCGGCTGGCCGTGGTCACCGACCAGTCCACCGAGTCGCTGCTCAAGCCCACGGTGAAAGCGTTTTTCTCGACGCGTTCGGCCCAGCGCATCGTGCCCGAGGTCATCAACCTCGCCGCCCCCACCTGCAAGGTCAAGATCCTGGGCCGGGAAGACCCCGACAAGTGGAAGTTCCCCGACCTGGATGAGCTGTGGTCGGGCATCGCACAAGCCAAGAAATAAGCCTCACACGGCCTCCACCCCCGCCTGGCCATGGCGCACCCGGTAGGTGGCCTGAACCCCCAACGTGGCCCCTGGCTGCGCCGGAAACGGCGTGGACAAAAAGGCACCGGTGATGGCGTTGGGCGTCACGTCCACCCGCACGTAACCGCGTTCGTCGCTGCGGGCGTGGGCAATGTCGGGGTTGCTGGCGCGAATGCGCTCCAGCGCCCCCGGGCTCATGCCCCTTGACGTGATGGAGGTGGTGACGAACTCCGCAGCCACCACGGGTGAGCTGTCGTCGTTGGGGCGCACCCGCAGGTTGGCGGCCACGTGCTGGTGCACATCGCCTCCCAGGGTGAGCACGTTGCGCGGCCCCGTTTCGGCCACCGCGCTCAGCAGGCGGGCCCGGGCAGCGGCGTAACCGTCCCAGCCGTCGGTGTAGATGCTGCGGCCCACCGGGGTGTCGATGCCGGTGGAGCTGATCTGCGTGCTTTGCGCCAGCAGGCGCCAGGTGCGTCGGGACTGCGCCAGGCCATCGCGAATCCAGGCTTCCTGCGCCGCCCCCAGCATGCTTTGGTGTGCATCGGCTGCGGTTTCGCAATTGACGACCACACGACCGCCGCCTTTGAGCGGGTCGCGGCAGGGCTGCGGGGTGCGGTACTGACGGCAGTCCAGGGTCCACAAGTCGGCTAGACGGCCCCAGGTGCGGTGGCGGTGGATGCGCGGGTGCGCTCCACCCGGCCCGCCGGGCCACACGGGCATGTGTTCGAAATACGCCTGGTAGGCCGCCGCACGGCGCAACAAGAACTGCTGCGGGTCGGTGTAGGCGGGGTCCTGGTCGTTGGCGTAGTCGTTGACCACCTCGTGGTCGTCCCAGGTGCACACCCAGGGGTGGGCGGCGTGGCAGGCGCGCAGGTCGGCATCCAGTTTGTACAAGGCGTGGCGCTCGCGGTATTCAGGCAAGGTCCTGGGCACCTTGCCGGTGTGGGGGCGAATCAGGTACTTGGGGTTGGAGCCTTCATAGATGTAGTCGCCCACAAACAGCACCAGGTCCAGGTCGCGGCGGGCCATGTCGGCGTGGGCCGCATAGTGGCCTTGCTCGTAGTGCTGGCACGAGGCCAGCGCCAGCCGCAGCTGGCGAATGTCGGCATCCGGTGCGGGGCTGGTGCGGGTGCGGCCCACGGGGCTGACGGCATCGCCACTGCGAAAGCGGTACCAGTAGGGTCGGCCGGGTTGCAGACCCGACACACGGGCGTGCACGCTCCAACCCCGCTCCCGGTCGGTGCGCACTTCACCCTGCTGAACGCGTTGCCTCAACGCCTCATCACTGTAAATTTCATAGCTGACCACGCTTGCATTGAAAGCGCTATAGCCTGATTTTTCTTCAAAGTTTGCGGTCTGCTCGGCATCGGTCGCGGACTGGCCGGGCACCGGCATGCCCGGGTACAGGCGGGTCCACAGCAGCACGCTGTCGGGCTCGGGCTCGCCGCTGGCCACGCCCAGCGCAAAGGGATCGGCCCGCCAACGGGGGTGGGCCAAGGCGGCCTGCACGGGGCGCTGCCAGGCGGCCAGGGCCATGCCCTGGGCCAGGGCGGTGAACGATGCGGATGAACCGAGGGTGCGGAGGAATTGACGTCGCTGCATGGCCGCCATTGGACATCAACGCCCCGGCAGGTCCTCCGCGTTTGCGCGGCACAAAGAGGTTGCGCCGGGTGTACCCTGCCAAAAAAACGGCTCGGCGCTCGTTGCAGGGCTCGGCAATGAAGGTTGGGCCAATGCCGCCGCCACGTCGTGCAGGCCCGGTGAGGGGTCCGACCAACCCCAACCGAACCGGCTGCGCAATGACCGACATCGGGCCCAACAACAGCCCGAGGCCGCACGCGTCCACCCGCCATGGCGCTGCACAGCGCCACGGGGTCAGTCGGGGTTTGCCGCGGGGCGCAAACGGGTGGCTGCGGCTTGCCGCAAGGCGGCGGTGAGGGCGTCGAGCACATCGGAACTCAGGTTCCAGCAGTGCCAGTACAGCGGCACTTCCTGGTGGTGGTGGGGCACCACGTTGACCAGTTCACCACCGTCCAGACCGGGTTGCACCAGCATGCGCGGCAACACCGACACGCCCCAACCCGCCATCACGGCGCGCACCTGCGCCTCGGAAGACGGCACAAAGGTGTGTCGCAACACCACACGCTTCAGACCAAAGGCCTTGGCCACAAAGTCGCGTGGCATGTCGTCCTTGCGGTTGAAGGCCACAAACGGCACCGTGGAAAAGCGGTGCGCCGTCAGGCCATCGGGCAAGTGCTGGGCCGCATAGGCGGCGCTGGCCACGGCCACATAGTCCATGCCCCCCAGAGCCTCCATGCGGCAGCCGCGCAACACCTGGTTCAACGAGGTGACACAGCCCAGCACCTGTCCCTCACGCAGCCACTCGTGGGTGAAGTCCTGGTCGTCGGTGATGATCTCGATGGGCAAGCCGTCCACGGCCAACGGGTTCAGCGCCGCCAGGGCCCAGGTGGCGATGCTGTCGGCGTTGATGGCCACCGACACCCGCTCCTCCTCGCGCGTGCCCCGCACCGAGCTGGGGGCCAGCTCGCGCAAGTCACCCTCCAGGTCGGCCCGCAGCAGGCGCAGCATCTTGGTGTGCTTGAGCAGCAACTGTCCTGCCGCCGTGGCCTTGAGCGGGCGGCTGCGCACCACCAGCACCGTGCCCACCTGCGCCTCCAGCGCCCGCAACCGCTGCGACACCGCCGATTGCGTGATGGACAGGCGCTGGGCGGCCCGCTCGAAGCCCCCCTCTTCCAGGATGGCGGCCAAGCATTCCAGCGCGGCGGGGTCGAACGTGCTCATGGCGTCTCCGTGAATTAGCTCTTCTGATGTTTCCGTCGTTACTTTAATCCATCTTCATTTTCTGAGCCTGCTCACCCATACTGCGCCCCTTTCGAACATTCCTCCTCAAAAGGGCACACATGAAAGTCACCGTCCTGGGCGCCGGCATCATCGGCGTGAGCACCGCATGGCACCTGCTGCAACGCGGCCATGAAGTCACGCTGGTGGACCGTCAGGCCGATGCCGCGCTGGAAACCAGCTTCGGCAACGCCGCCCAGATTTCGGTGAGCTACTGCGAACCCTGGGCCAACCGCGAAGCGCCCCTGAAGGCGCTGAAGTGGCTGTTCGACCCCGAAGGCCCGCTGAAATTCCGCCCCCAACTGGACCCCGCCCAGTGGATCTGGGGCATGCAGTTTCTGGGCCAATGCAACGACAAGGCCTTTGAACGCAACGTGGCCCAGCTGGTGGCCTTAGGGCAATACAGCCACGCGGCCCTGAAAGAGATGGTGGCCAGCACCGGCATCGAATACAACCGCCTGACGCGCGGCATTGCCCATTACTACACCAGCGAAAAGTCGTTTGCCGATGCAGGCGGTGCGGCGGAAGTGATGCAGCGCCACGGCGTGCGCCGCCGCGTGGTGGATCGCGATGAGTTGCTGCGCATCGAACCGGCCCTGCAAACATTTGGCGACCGCATCGTGGGCGGCACCTACACCGAAACCGACGAACACGGCGACTGCCGCGTGTTCACCCAGCAACTGCTGCGCCTGTGCGAAGCCAAGGGCATGCAAACGCTGATGGAGCACGACATCGAGCGCATCCAGACCGCCCACGGCAAGGTGGACGGCGTGACCGTGAAGGACCGCCAGTCCGGCGACGTCAAGCGCCTGACCGCCGACGCCTTCGTGGTGGCCTGCGGCTCCTACACCACTGCGCTGATGGCCCAGGCCGGTGTGCGCGTGCCCATCTACCCCGGCAAAGGCTACAGCGCCACGCTGCCCCTGCTCAAGCCCGAACAGGCCCCCAGCGTCAGCCTGCTGGACGACCAGCTCAAGATCGCCATTTCCCGCCTGGGCAACCAGCTGCGCGTGGCCGGCACCATCGAACTGGGCGGCTTTGACCTGCGCCTGGACACCCCGCTGGCCCGCACCCGTGCCGAGATGCTGGTGCGCCGCATCGAACAAGTGTTTCCCGGGGTGGCCGACACCCGCACGCCGGAACAGGGCGGTGACCCACAGTTCTGGTGCGGCCTGCGGCCGGCCACACCGACCAACATCCCGCTGATTGGCCGCACCCCGGTGGCCGGTCTGTGGATCAACGCGGGCCACGGCACCCTGGGCTGGACCCACGGCGCCGGGTCAGGCAAGGCCCTGGCCGAACTGATCAGCGGCGAGCGCCCCGCCATGGCCTTCCGTTTTGCGGGCGAGTCGGCTCCGTCGGCCGCCGTGACGGCAGGACACCCCGTGCTGCAACCGGCCCAGCGCAGCTGAGCCGCAACCCCCGGCGAAACCTGGCCCGGGGGATTCACCGACAATGCAAGGTCAGCCTTCCATTGATCGACCACCATGTCCACCACCCCCGCAGCCTTCACCGAACAGGACCTGCGTGCCGCGCTGGGGCAGTTTGCCACCGGCGTCACCATCGTCACCACCCGCGACCCCCTCGGTCAGCCGGTGGGCCTGACGGTCAGCAGCTTCAATTCGGTGTCGCTGTCCCCGCCTTTGGTGTTGTGGAGCCTGGCGCACACGGCGTCCACCCTGGACGCGTTCACGCACTGCGGGCACTACGCCATCCATGTGCTGTCGGCGGCGCAAAGTGCCTGGGCACAACAATTTGCCACCCGTGGGGTGGACCGCTTCGCCAACGTGCCCACGCACCCCGGTCTGGGCGGCGTGCCGTTGTTGCCGGGCTGCCTGGCCAGGTTTGAGTGCCTCAACCGCAGTCGCCATGTCGAGGGTGATCACACCATTTTTGTGGGCGAGGTGCTGCGCTGCTCTCACTCGCCCCGTGGTGAGCCGCTGATGTACCACCGCGGAACGTTGTCCGTGCCCAGCCCCAGCCCCGAACGGGCCATGGCCTGAGGACACAACCCGGGGAGATCAGTTCAGGTCAAGTTCCACGGCCGCCAACGCGGGGTGAAGCTGGTCTTCCCACAGCTCCAACTCGGCCGCATCCACCTGCAGGTGGCTCAGGCAGTCGGCGCCATGCCGCGTCCATTCGCGCGATTCAGGCAGTTGTTCGTGCCGGGCCACCAGGTACTCGGCCACCAAACCCATGGCCACCAAACCACGCACCGCCTCGGGCAAGGCGGAATCCGTCAGGCAGGTGAAGTCGTGGTGCAGGCGAATGGCAAACGCCACCTCTGCGGACAAGCGCCAGGTGCGCGCCACGATGGCACCCACCACCGCGTGGTCGGTTCGGTGGTTGGCGTTTTCGGTCTGGACAAACGTCCGGTCCTTGCGGGCAAGCGCTTCCACCATGGTGGAACCGTAGCCCTTGACCCCTTGCATCATCACCGGGATGCCCACATGGCAAAACAAGCCGAAGCTGTAGGCCAGTCCGGCGTCCATGGAGTACAGCTGGGTGCCAATGTGCTCACAGGTGATGGCCCGGCGCGTGGAGCTTTCCCAGAAATGCGCCAGCACCGCCGAGGACGGCCGGATGGCGCTGCGGGTCAAGAAGCCCGACAACAAACGCACGGAGGGATTCAGTCCCACCACGGTCAAGGCCTGCCCCACGGTGTTCACGGGGTGTGCCAGGCCGTACAACGGGCTGTTGGCCTGGCGAATCAGGGCCGCCGCCATGGCCACATCGGCGCTGGCAATGCGGTCGATTTCGACAATGTCCGGTTCGGCGGTGGCCGTGGCATTTTGCAAACGCACCAGCAACTCGGGGCAGGGGGGAATGATGATGTCACGCACGGGGCCGTGCTGACGGGCGTGATCCAGTTCCTGGCTGATGCGATCGGTGGTCATTGTTCCATCATAAGCGCCCAGGGGGGCATTGGACGGTGACAAATCTGATCCATGTCAGGTACCGCCCGCGCAGTTCCCCGACAATGGCGCCCATGCGTGCTTTGCTGGTCGACGACCACTTGTTGTTTCTGCAGGGGCTCCAGTTTTTGCTGCAAGACCTGGATCCCGCACTGGTGTGCCAGACCGCCACCAGCGTGGCCGAGGCCCTGTCGCTGCCCGGCCCGTTCGATGTGATTTTGCTGGACTACCGCCTGCCCGACAGCGACGGCGCCTCGGGCCTGCAACGGGTCCGGGCTGCACACGCACAAGCGACCGTGGTCATGCTGTCGAGCATGGATGACGAGTCGCTGGCCCGAGAACTGATGGACCAAGGTGCGGCCGGTTACGTTCCCAAAAGTGCCGACACCCCTGCGCTGATCCAGGCACTGCGCACGGTGCTGAGGGGAGGGTCCTTCCCATCGTCGGCCACGGCCGTGCGATCACGCCCCTCCGACACCTCCAGCGCCACCGTGGTGGCGGCACTGTCTCCGCGCCAGGTGGACTGCCTGCTGGCCCTGGCGGAAGGGAAATCCAACAAAGCCATTGCCCGTGACCTGGGCCTGGCCGACAGCAGTGTGAAAACCCACCTGTCGGCCGCGTTCCGAACCCTGGGGGTGACCAACCGCACCGAGGCCGTGTACAAGGCTGCCGCGCTGGGCCTGGTGCCCGGCATGAACGGGTAAACGCGCTGCCCCCATCAGGGCTCGGCCGTGCAGGTGCCCTGGCCTTCGACGATGCCACGCCAATCGCTCCGCCAGTGGCCAACGTCCAGATCAATCTGGATGCGCTCGTTGTCCAATGCCGTGAGGACGGTGTGCCCGGCCAGACGGAAGCTGTGCACCGACACCCCATCCACCGCCACCGCCTGCAAACGACGACGCGAATGGTGCAGCGTCACCACCCGATCCCAGGTCTGGCGCTGCGGCAGGTACACCAACTCGCAATGCAACTGGGTGACGGTGGTGGCTGGGGCCTTTTTCGTGGCGGCCCAGACGCTGCCCCCAACCCAAATCAGACACAGGGCAAGCCCCCACCGCCAGACCGCCAGGGGGCCTGTCACTCGGTGGCCCCCTGAGCCAAACGTTCGCTCTTCCAGTACACGTCGTCCCCCGCCGAACCGTCGGGGCGGTACCGGTTCAAGGTGCGGGCCAGCACAAACATCAGGTCGGACAGGCGGTTGAGGTACTGGCGGGGTTCGTCCCGCAATGCCTCTTCATTGCCCAGGGCCACCACCGCACGTTCTGCCCGGCGTGCCACCGTCCGGCAGACATGGGCCTGTGCGGCGGCACGGGTTCCGGCGGGCAGGATGAACTCCTGCAAACGCGGCAAGGATTCGTTGAACGCGGCCAACGCCTCGTCCAAGGCCAGCACCGCGTCAGCCTTGAGCAACTCGAACCCGGGAATGCTGAGTTCACCGCCCAGGTTGAAAAGCTGGTGCTGGATGTCCACCAGAACGTCCCGCACGCTGGTCGGCATGTCTTCACACAGCAGCAGACCGATGTGTGAGTTCAACTCGTCCACATCGCCCATGGCGTGTACGCGCAGGCTGTGTTTGCTGACGCGCTGGTTGTTGCCCAGCCCGGTGGTGCCGTTGTCCCCGGTGCGCGTGGCGATTTGTGTGAGTCGGTTGCCCATGGCTGTGGCGTGAATCCGTTCAAGAAGGAGGGGCCCCGAACCAGGTCAGTCGGGCAACACCACATCGGCACCCGCCCGCTCGGAGGGCCGCTCCATGTACCGGGGCAGACACACAGTGAGTGTGGTGCTCGGATCGGTGTCGTTGGTGTCCATGCGGATGGTGCCATGCATGGCGGTGGTCAGCAAACGGGCGGAGTATGTCCCCAGTCCGCTCCCGCCCACTTTGCCCGAGGTGACGAACTTGTTGAAGAACGTGCTGCGCACTTCCGGCGGAACCGCCCCAGGGTTCTGCAGCACGACCCGCAACGGGTTCTCGTCCTTGAGCACCACCGTGACCGCAGAACCGGGCGGTGCCGCCTCACACGCGTTTTTCAGCAGGTTCTGAAACAGCGAATGGCACAGCGCCTCATCCCCCAGGGCCTGGGGCAGCTCCTGCCCCACCGGCATGTCGACATCGACCGACACGGTGAGGTTTTTGTCGGCAAACGCCGCCCGCGCCAAGGCGGCGAGCTTGTGCAGCACGTCCCCCAAGGGCACGGGTTGGGCATCCAGGCGGTATCGGCCCGTCTCCATCTTGTACAAATCCCCGCCCAGGCTGACCGTGGTCAGGGCCTGTTGTGCGGTGTCGGCCATGAGTTTGAGGGTGCCCACATGGCGACGCGGCATGTCATCCTCCGCCACCAGGCTGTTGGCCATGCCCATCAAGCCCGACAGCGAACCTTTGAGGTCATGGCGGGTGAGGTTTTCCACCTCCTGGCGCAAACGGGCGTTTTCCAGCATGGCGTCGTACTCGGACTGCAACTGCCTGCGCATGTCGATCACACGCAGGAAGTTGCGCACCCGCTGCCGCAACAGGCGCGGTGGCGAGGCCTTGCCCACAAAGTCGACCGCCCCCAGCTCCAGCCCGCGGGCGCGGGCATCGTCGCTGGCATCGGCCGTGACGAACATCACCGGCACGTTGGCCGTGGCGGGGGCGTTGCGCATGCGAGCCACCACCTCGAAGCCGTCCAAGTCCGGCATCTGCACGTCCATCAGCACCAGATCCGGCTGGGGCGTTTGGGCACACAGTTCCAGGGCTTGCCGTCCCCCAGAGGCCGCACGAACGTCGTACTCGTCTGCAAACATTTTTTGCAGCACGCTGCGGCTGGTCGGGTTGTCGTCCGCCACCAGGATGCGCAGCGCAGGCAGATCAATCGCGTCTGACGCATCGCGATCTTCGGGATCCACAGTGGATGACACGGTGAGGGACGCCGAACGGATGGGCGGGCTCGGGTCCCGCTGAAGCAAACGTTCCAGCCGGTCCCGCAGGTTGGCGGCGTTGTAGGGTTTGACCAGCAAACCATGCACGCCCGCCGCAATCACGTCTTGAATGCGCTTGCGCTCGGTTTCCGCCGTGATCATGAGAAACGGCAGCCCACCCAGCTTGGGGTCGCTGCGAACGGCTTGCAGAAAAGCCAAGCCGTTCATCACCGGCATGTTCCAGTCCGACAGGATCACATCCACCTTGTGGGCACGGGCCTGGCTCAACCCCACCGCGCCGTTCTTGGCCGTGATGATCTTCGTCCACCCCATGGCCTTGAGCTGGTTGACGGTGACCGACCGCATCAACTCCTGGTCATCAACAACCAAGATGGTCAGACGGTCAAAAGGTCCAGGCATGGCGTGAAAGCACTCCGGCGGGATAATGAAATCATTATCCTGAATCACCCGCCTCTTGCCGCACACGGAGCCCCCATGAATGCCGCAACCCCCCCCGCACACCTGCTGCCCAGCCCCCAAACTCGGGAGGTTCCAGCGGAGTTGATTTCCGCGCTGAACAACCGTTTTGGCACCCAATGCTCCACGGCCCTGGTGGTGCGCGAACAGCATGGGCGGGACGAATCGGCCTTCACCCACGTGCCCCCGCCTGCGGCCGTGGTGTTTGCCGAGTGCACCCAAGACGTGGCCGATGCCGTCCGACTGGCCGCAAGCCACAAGGTGCCCGTCATTCCGTTTGGCATGGGCTCATCGGTGGAAGGCCACCTGCTGGCGGTGCAAGGCGGCATCAGCATTGACGTGAGTCGCATGAACCGGGTGCTGTCGGTCAACGCAGAAGACCTGACCATGACGGTGCAACCCGGCATCACCCGCAAAGCCGTCAACGAAGCCATCCGGGACCAGGGCCTGTTCTTCCCCATCGACCCGGGGGCCGATGCATCCATCGGCGGCATGGCCGCCACCCGAGCCAGCGGCACCAACGCCGTGCGTTACGGCACCATGCGCGAAAACGTGCTGGCCCTGGAGGTGGTGACCGCCCGTGGCGACACCCTTCGCACCGGCACCCGCGCCAAAAAAAGCAGTGCCGGTTACGACCTGACCCGCCTGATGGTGGGCAGCGAGGGCACGCTGGGCCTCATCACCGAGGTCACCCTGAAGCTGTACCCCCTGCCCGAAGCGATCTCCGCCGCCACCTGCGTGTTCCCCAGCATTGAAGCGGCGGTGCGCACCACCATCCAGATCATCCAGCTGGGCATCCCCATTGCCCGGTGCGAGCTGATCGACGCGGGCACGGTGCGCATGGTCAACGCCCACGCCAAATTGAACCTGCCCGAAGCCATCATGCTGCTGATGGAATTCCACGGCTCCCCAACCAGTGTGAAGGAGCAGGCCGAGATGGTTCAGGACATCGCCGACGACCACAGCGGCCAATCCTTCCAATGGGCCACCACCCCCGAAGAACGCACCCGCCTGTGGACGGCTCGGCACAACGCCTACTTTGCCGCGGTGCAAAGCAGGCCGGGTTGCCGGGCCATCTCCACCGACACCTGCGTGCCCATCAGCCGACTGGCCGATTGCCTGCTGGACTCCGTGACCGAAGCCAATGCCTCCGGCCTGCCCTACTTCCTGGTGGGGCATGTGGGCGACGGCAACTTCCACTTTGGCTACCTGATCGACCCCGACAACTCCAATGAGCGTGCGGTGGCCGAGGGCCTCAACCACCAGTTGGTGGCACGTGCGCTGTCACTGGGCGGCACCTGCACCGGCGAACACGGGGTGGGTCTTCACAAGATGGGCTTCTTGCGGGACGAGGCCGGCACCGGGGCCATCGACATGATGCGGGCCATCAAACAAGCGCTGGACCCCGACAACATCCTCAACCCCGGCAAGATCTTCAGCCTCTGAGCCGCAGCCCCACCGCTACAGCCGATACAGCCACAGGGGCCGCCCATCGGGGCACACCCAGGTGTCGGTCGGAGCCACATCGGGCACGGCAAATTCCAGGCTGGCCAACCAGGTGCCGGGACGCATCTGGTTGGAGGCCTTGGCCCAGGCCCGGGGCATGCTTTCGGGCCGCTGGAACAGGTACACCAGGTCGTAAGGCGACCAATCCACGGCCCAGATGTCCCCCTGCGACACATGCGCCTGGCGCACACGCCACGCGCAGGCCCAGCGCAGAGGCCAGCTGCGCTCCACGCCGTGCAGGTGAACCTCTGGATAGGCCCGCTCCAAGGCCAACAGCCCATCGCCCGTGCCGCACCCGGCGTCCAGCACATGCCCCGCCAAGGGCAACGGCACCCGTTCGGCCAAGCCATCGAAGGCTTGCGGCGGGGTGGGAAACAGCGGTGCATCGCGCCAGGTTCCCGGTGGGTAGAGCAACATCAGCAAGGCCAGCAGCACCAGCCAGGACCAGGCGGGAAAGCCCTGCAAGGCCTGGGTTCCCGCGCCGCCAGCCAGCAACCACCACGACACGGGAAAGCCCAGCGCCACCATCACCCGCCTCACCACCCCCGCCACCCACACTGCGCCCAGCACGCCCACGCTGGCCGACACCACCCAGGCCACCACCAAGGCCAGGCCCGCCATGCGCAAGGCCACGAACAGCAGCCAGGCGACGCCCCACACCAACAAGGCAGGCAGCGGCCAAGGCCATGACATCGAAGTGCGTGACATTGCAGGTCGGTTGCGTAAAGTGATCCAATCGCCATTGTCGACTTGAACCCCTGGGGTTCATGACGGACCCTTCACCCTCTTGGCACGCCACACACCCTTTCCATGCCCACCTTCTCCCTGTCCCCTCGCGTCGGCTTCTGGCTGACCTCTGTCGCCGTCTGTGCCAGCCTGGCCGCGTGCGGTGGTGGCGGAGGCACCACCGACACCACCACCACGCCCCCGACCCCGGTCACCCCCACGGACCCGACCACCCGTTCGTTCTTCAGCCGGGCCGTGCCCGCCACGGGCACCCACGCCGCCAGTGGGGTGCTGGAACGTGCCCAAAGCGCCGGAGCGACCCGCACCCCTTCCACCACGGAATTCCTGGATTGGGCGCAAACCGCCTACCCGTTGGTGTTTCCTGCGGCCTCCGCCTCCACGCAGCAGACCTGGGGGTCCTACACCTACCGCAGCTACAGCGGAACGGACATGGCGCTTGCCGTGAGCACCGACGGCTCGGTGCTCGCCGTCAGCCAGATCAGTGCCGCCGTGCCGCAAAGCCTGGCGCTGGGGACCGTGGGCCAGTACGCCTGTGCCGTCTTCCCCACCACGTGCCATGCCGGCGTCAGCACGGCAGCCCTGGCCCAGCGCCCCGGGCTGCTGAGCGCCATCCTGCGCAAACCCCGCCGCTTCCTGGTGGGGCTGGGGTCCACCTCGGTGAGCAACGTGCAGGCCCAGGGCCTGCAGCCCGACATCTGGGACCAGTACCTGGTGGGCGCCAGCACGGGGGGAGATTGGCGCTCGTGGAACAGCCCCGATGGGGCCTACGTGCAGGTGGTGGCCGCCAACGCTGACACCGTGGGTGCCGTGCCCATGTTCACGCTGTACCAGATGGCCACCAACGGCGACGGCAACATCCAGGGCCTGAGCAACAGCACCTTCATGACCCGCTATTGGGACAACGTGCGGGTGATGTACCAGCAGATCAAGGCCTACGGCAAACCCGTGCTGGTGAACCTGGAGCCCGACTTCTGGGGTTACGCCTACCAGCAAGCCAAAGACCCGACACAGCCATTTGCCCATGTGGCCGGGGTCAACAGCGATTGCAGCAACCAACCCAACACCGTGGCCGGGGTGGGCAACTGCCTGGTGCAAATGGCCCGCACGCTGGCGCCCAATGCCTATGTGGGATTTCCACCGTCCATGTGGCCGTCCATTGCAGGCAACGACCTCAACCACCTCAAGGCCGTGGGTGCGGCCACCGCCGACTTTGTGGTGATGCAAACCTCGGACCGGGACGCCGGCTGTTTTGAAGTGGCCTACACCGGCGCGGGTGCCGGCTGCGATCGGCCTGTGGGCCTTCCCGTGTACTGGGACGACACCAACCCCAACGGCAACACCTTCGCGGCTCACCTGGCCCAGGTGTCGTTCTACCACCAGGGCTTGGGACTGCCGGTGTTGTGGTGGCAGACGCCGCTGGGCGTTCCGTCCACCACGCCGGGTGGTACGGCCAATGCCTTCCGCGACAACCGCGTGCAGTACTTCCTGACCCAGACCGCCGCGCTGGTGGCCGCCGGAGGCGTGGGGGCGGTGTTCAGCCCCGGACACTCCAGTCAAACCAGCATCAGCACCGATGGGGGGCAGTTCAAGCGACTGTCCACGTCTTACCTGGGCACACCGGCTGCGCTGCCCTGAGGTCTGGACGCCTGTTGGCTTCTGGCTCGGCGAGCACGTTCATTCCACCCGGGTCAATGGGGACGGACACAGGCTTGCCGTATCAGCACCGGAACGCGCCCAAGACTCCAGGCGCACCCAGACCTGTTGCATGCCATCGAGGTCTGGTCGCTGCAAGCCATGGTCGCCCCGCTGGATCACCAAATCACACCAAGGAATGGGACGATGTTCAGCCCGCCCCCACCCCGCCTGATACGCGCTGGAGGGCACAGAAGCATCCTCACTTCCCCACGCCCTCAGCAAGGGCCAAGACGAGTCCAGCAAGGGCTGCATCAGCGGCCAATGCCAGAAGTCTCGCCAATATCGGAGGGGGCGCCCATGCAAGACGTCACCATCCGCGCGCGTGGACTGAATGGCTGCGGCCAGTTGGGCCCATTCGGATTCGGCACCGTGGGCCGCCATTTGTGCTGCGCCTTGATCTCGCGGATCCAACCCCGATGACCCCACCAGCACCAACGCGAGGGGGCCTTTGAGTTCGGCCTGAAGGGCTGGCAACAACTCGGCCCCTTCTGACACCCCCACCAACACCGTGGGCAAGGCAGGGCCCTTGGCCCACACGTGCGCCAACGCCGCCACAGCTTGCCGGGCCTGATTGCGCCAAGCGGCCAAGGACTCGCGCCCGGACCACTCGGGCGCACACGGGGGTTGCACCTGCGGTGCATGCAAGTCCACGCCCGGCTTGTGCAGCAACGTCACCTCGGCGTGAAGCAGCCCGGCCGTGTACCGCGAGGCGATGGATTGCCATGCCGTGCAACCCGAGCCGGGCAGGATCAACACCCGGTATTGAGCATCGCCCGTCAACGCGGGCCGCTGCAAAGCCCACACCGTGGGGGCGTCAGGCGCGGTCGAAGCAGCGCCTGACGGCAACGCGTTCCAGTGCCATGGGGCTTGCACCGAAGGGGGCTGGGCACCACGGGGTGGGATGGGTGACCACGACACACAGCCACCCAAGCCGACCAGCAGTGCCAGGAGCGCCGCGACCGCCCCCCTCCGCCGCACGGCCCCTGTGCGCACTCAGCGAATGATCATGACCTGATCGGCTGGCTGCGGCGGCCTGTCGACCGGATAGGCGTTGAGCGGCACAGGCTGGCCCGGAACCACCTGAACCCCGGGCCGTACCCCGCGAGCCATGCCTGGATCGGAAAAACCCAGCTGCGACACCAGTTGGTCGTAGACGTTTTGGGCCAAGCTCTGGGAGGTTTCTCGCATCACCTTGGCCCGATTGGGTGGAAGGATGTCTCCCCGATTCGAGTAGATCTTGGTGTCGTTCCCAGAACCTTGGGCCGAGAATGCGGCCTTGATTTCATAGGTTTTGGTGTGGATCAACGAAAAATCCGCCAGCAAATCAAGACCATATTGCATGGTGGCGCTGGTGGTCCCTTGCAGAGGAGAGAACTGGTCTCTGAACTCAATGTGGGACAAGGTGCCAAACAGCACATAGTCTGCACCATTGAATTCACCCTTTTTGATTCGGGCAATGATGTCCTTGACTTCGGGCTGGCGGACCGGCTTGCTCATTTTTCCGGTTTGCAGCTGATTCAGGGCCTGCTCCGCCTTGGTGGGCTGAGGTGCACCCGCATCGAATCCCTTGCCCTGCACCAAATGGAAATGGGTGCCCCGCAGCAACGCCCCTTTGATGTCGTTGGTGAACGAGCCCAACTCCCGTTGCTCAAGGTAGCTGTAGGTTCCCGCCACATACGTCCCGCTGGCCTGATAACTGGCGGACGCGTGGTACACCCCTGCATGCATCTGCCCCTTTTCTTGGAAAGTTGCAGCCTCAAAGTACTGGGAAACCCGTTCGGTGTACGCCAAGTCTGTCACAGCAATCCGGGCTGTGCTTGCTGAGTTCTGAGCATTGGCGATTGGCAGAAAAGTGGTGCACAGCAACGCGGCAGCACCCAGCACGGAAAAATCACGTCGAATCATTGCGGACTCCCCTTTGCTTCAGCGCTTGCTGGTTTTGCGAATTTCTTTTTCTTCCTGCCACTCGATCGTGCCCTCTTCGACATCGAACATCTTGAGGGTGAACTTGTAGAACACATCCTTGGTCGAGGCACTTTGCTTGACGATGCTGGTCAACTCGCCTTCCAAGGAGTACTTGGCCGCCGTCATTTTTCCCACCTTGGCGGTCGAGTTTTGCTTGTACAGCCCACTCTGGTTTTGACGCTGCAACTCATCCACGCCGGCTTGCATTTCATTGATGGATCGCGTGAAGCGTACTTTCCCGGACTTCACCAATGCCGTTTGGATGGAGTTCATCACGTTGGTGGTGTCGATGTACTCGCTGGTTTTGTTCTTGACCGTGGAAATGGTCACCGTGGGGCGCCCCTGGAAAATCCCTGTTTCCAGCAAGCTGCCCACCATTTTCTCGGCAATCATCTGAAGGTCGGTGGAACCAAATTCGTTGGTCACCAGCTCCACCGATTTGGCATCACCGTAATTGACTTGGCGGTCCAACCGAACCACGGGAGAGCTGATGGTCGGCTGACACGCCGAAATGAGAACGGAGGAAGCAGCCAGCAGCGCAATGCTCAAAATACTTTTTTTCATACGATCTCCTCAGATCAAACGGTCGCCGGGTCAGCGCCCTTCAACATTCATTTCAAGACGAAAATCCACTGCCACAGGGGTCAAGGCCACACTTTTGATGGTTTGCATGCCTTGGCCGAGAACGGTGAGTTGCTTCCACGATTCGCCATCGCCCACTTGGTTGCCAACGTTGTCAATCCAGCGGAAGCGGTAAAACATCACCCGATCGGTGTTGCCCATGTTCTGCAAATCCACCTGAACGCTGAGCACATCGTTGCGCCGCACCGCCCGCATTTCCGGAATGCGGATGCCGTGGGCATCCCCCCGCAGCATGACTTTGGCCGCCACGGCGGGAGAGGTTCCCGGCTCATGCTGAGCAAACGCCGCAGGGGCCAACCCCATGACACCCGCGACAACGGCCATTGGAATGAAAAAACGTGCAGAAGTCATGTGTGTGCCTCAAGGAGTAACGGGCTTTTGAGAGGACGGCTTTCGAACGGGCGCCTTTTTGGTGGGCGCAGGCTTGGAAACCACATCCTTGGCCACCGGAGCTTCTGCAACGGGCTTGGGCGGCTGCGCAACGATGCGCCCAAACCGACCGACTTGCCCCACCACAGCGCTGTCGCCATACAACCGGATGGGCACCAGCGAATACTGCCCCCCCACCTCCACGTCGATGTTCAGGTCGCGCCCATCCACCTTCACACGATGTTTGCCCTCTGGCAAATAACCGCGAGCCACGTACACGCGCCCAGGCAAGGTTCGCCACATCCGATCGTCGGCCTTTTCGGTGGCCACCGATGCCACCGCGCCCACAATGGCCCCGAACATGCCCGCGTTCTTTTCCAGCTGATCCTGCATCACCCCTTTGACAATCGCGCGGGTGATGCCGCGCAACACCATGCCAGGCATTTCATCCTTCAACGCGCGGCGGGCCATCACGTTGACGTCCACCACGTTTTCCAGCTTGAAATCCTTGTCGGCCACCGACAGGGCCGACAAGGGCGTGTCTTTGGAGGCGTCAATGACTGGGTAGGAAATGCTGACCGTGCGCAAACCACGGCCCGTGGGCACCGGCAAGGTGAAGGCCTTGGGTTTGCGGGCAGGGGCATCGCCCGCCTCGACAATCAGCAGCACGTCGGTCATCTGCTGGCGGCGTTTGTGGGTGAAGCTGGTGCGGTTGTCCAGCCCGCCCAGGCCTTCTTCCAGCAGTTTCACGCCGGGCTTCAGTTCAATGGCCTTGCGGTAGCCCGGCGCAGCCAGTCCAGGCTCATTCAGCACCTCATACAAAAAGCCAGCGAGGTAGTGGCTGAGCGCATTCTGGTAACCGTTCTTCAGGGCCAGAACTTCGGGGTCGTTCAGGGTCTCAACCGGATAACCATTGATTTCCTGGTTCGACTGGGTCACCCCTTTGCTTTTGGCCTCTTCCTCGGCCGCAGAGGTCTCCTTGGCGCGGAATTCGGCAATGACGGCTTCGCGCTCGTGGGTGCGTTTGATGTCCACGCGGGCGGCATCGAAATCGCCCTCGGCAATGCGGTTGAGGGCCAGCCGGGTGGTCAGCCAGACCTTCTCGTAGTCCTGGCCTTCATACACCTTGAGGCGCTCGCTGATGGCGGCGGCACCCAGCGTGCCCAGCAACTTGTCCGGATTGGTCTTGGCCGCTTCTTCCCACGCCTTGACCTTGGTATCGGCCAACAAAAACGCCTGGGTGCTGTCGCCATACCGGTTGGCCAACCGCAGCAACTCGCCCCGCTCCAAGTTGTACAGAAGCGCGGTTTTCTGCTCTTCCGTCGTGGCACTGGCTTCCAACGTTTGGAGCGCCGCAGCCACCCCCCCATTGCGATGTGCAGTCTGAACCTGACCCGCCAACTCGTCGTGGCTTTTCATGTTGGCACAACCCGCCGCGATCACCGCGGCCATCACCAACACCGAACGACGCATCAACACATTCATACGCATGAACTTTCCTCCCTGAATTGAATTGCGCATCAAACCATTTTCTTGAACCAGAGATGTTAACGAAGATCAAACCCGCCGCAGCCGCTCGATCAGGCCATTGAGCTCGTCCAGCGAGCCGAAGCCGATGGCCAGCTCGCCCACATCCTCCACGCGCCCGTGGCGCTTGACGCGCTTTTTCACCCGCACCTCCACACTGGCGGTGAGCAGGTCGGCCAGCTCGTCTTCCACACGTTTGATGTCGCGGGACTTTTCCTTCTTGGGCTTTTGCGGTGTCAGGGTGAACTCGGCGGCCAGCTTCTTGGACAGGCTTTCGGCCTCGCGCACCGACAGGTTCTTGGCCGCGATCTGCTGGGCCGCGGTGATCTGCGTGGCCCGGTCCAGGCTGAGCAGGGCACGGGCATGGCCCATGTCGATGTCGCCGGCCATCAGCATGGTCTGCACCGGGTCGGCCAGATTCAGCAGGCGCAGCAGGTTGCTGCCCGCGCTGCGCGAACGGCCCACGGCCTGGGCGGCCTGCTCGTGGGTGAGGCCAAACTCTTTGATCAGGCGTTGCAGGCCCTGGGCCTCTTCCAGCGGGTTGAGGTCTTCGCGCTGGATGTTCTCGATCAGCGCCATGGCGGCGGCGGCTTCGTTGGGCACGTCGCGCACCAGCACGGGCACCGTCTCCAGCCCGGCCAGGCGGGCGGCGCGGAAACGCCGTTCCCCGGCAATGATTTCGTACACCGGGCGCGCCCCGCGCTGCGGTGCCGGCTGGCCCAGCGACTGGTTGAGGGCGCCCAGGCGGGCCAGGCCATCGGCCTCGTCCAGCCGCCGCACCAGGATGGGCTGCATGATGCCCTGCGCCCGGATGCTCTCGGCCAGCTCGTACAGCGCACCCTCGTCCATGCGGGTGCGGGGCTGGTAGGTGCCGGGCACCAGGTCAGACAGGGCCAGGGTGCTGGGCACGTCGGCGGTGGCGGCGGGGCTGCCGTCTGTGGTGTCAGACAGCTTGGGGCCCAGCAGGGCTTCGAGGCCGCGGCCCAGGCCCTTGGGTTTGGAGGTTGCCATGGCGTGTGGGGGTGAAGAAAGTGAAAAAACGGGTTCAGGCCGCAGGCGACGGCGTGGGCGAGGCGGGTGCTGGGACCGAGCCGACCGAAGCCACAAGGTCCGTCAGCAGCTCCAGGCCCTGCGGCCAGTCGCCCAGGCCGGAGTCGGCGTTGATGTGCCCGGCGTCGCCCAGGTCGTGCAAACGGCTGCCCCAGGCGTGGGCGAAGGCCTGTGCCCGGTCGAAACGGCAGTAGGGGTCGTTGTGGCTGGCCACCAGCACGCTGGCAAAGGGCAGGCGTTGCAGGGCCACAGGTTGCCAGGTGGGCAGCTGGGGGGCCAGTTCGGGTTGTTCCGGGTCGCCCGGGGCCACCAGCAGGGCGGCGCACACGCGCTGGGTGTTCTGGCTGACCGACGCCCAGGCCGCGGTCTGGATGCAGCCCAGGCTGTGGGCCACCAGCACCACGGGACGGGGGGCGGCCAGCACGGCTTCTTCGAGCTGGATGAGCCAGTCGCCGCGCAGCGGGCGCATCCAATCGTGCTGCTGCACACGCACAAAACCGTGCTGCGCCTCCCACCGGCTTTGCCAGTGGGCGGTGCCGCTGTTCTGCCAGCCCGGCAGCAGCCGGATGCTGAAGGAATCAAATGCTCTGTTTTTCATAGCTGCTTGCACTTTATTTAAAAGCGCTGGATGCCATTTTCATTCACAAAACAGACTCACAGGGTTTGGATGCGGGCCACCATCTCCTGGGCAAAGGCCACAAAGGCCTGGCTGCCGCGGGCGGATGGGTCGAACACCACGCCGGGCAGGCCGTAGCTGGGGGCTTCGGCCAGGCGCACGTTGCGGGGGATGACGGTGTTGAACACCTTGTCGCCAAAGTGGCCCTTGAGCTGGTCGCTGACCTGCTGCTGCAAGGTGATGCGCGGGTCGAACATCACGCGCAACAGGCCGATGATCTTCAGGTCGCGGTTGAGGTTGGCGTGCACCTGCTTGATGGTGTTGACCAGGTCGGTCAGCCCCTCCAGCGCAAAGTACTCACACTGCATGGGCACCACCACGCCGTGGGCGGCGCACAGGCCGTTGAGGGTGAGCAGGCTCAGGCTGGGCGGGCAGTCGATCAGCACAAAGTCGTAATCGGCGTCCACCTCGGCCAGCGCGGTCTTGAGGCGTTTTTCGCGCTGGTCCAGGTTCACCAGCTCCACCTCGGCGCCGGACAGCTCGCGGTTGGCACCCAGCACGTCGTAGCCGCATTTGTCGCTGGTGACCCGGGCCTCGCGCACGCTGGCCGTGCCCAGCAGCACGTCGTACACGGTGTGGGCCAACTGGCGCTTGTCCACGCCCGAGCCCATGGTGGCGTTGCCCTGCGGGTCCAGGTCCACCATCAGCACCCGCTGGCCCACCTTGGCCAGCCCGGCGCACAGGTTGACGGTGGTGGTGGTTTTGCCCACCCCACCCTTTTGGTTGGCCACACAGAAGATTTTTGCCATGCTGGGTTCCAGGTTATTTGGACAGCGCGAGTTTGACGCCAAAGCCGATTAGGAACAGCCCCCCCAGTTTCTCCAGTCCGCCCGAAATGCGGGGGCTGGCCCGGAGGCGCTCGGCCAGGTGGTGCGTGAGCAGGGTCACCCCCAAGCCGTACAGAAACGTCAGCGCGGCAATGGTGGCCGCCATGGCCCCAAACGTCACCAGCCCCTGGTGGCGCACCGGGTCCACAAACAGCGGGAAAAACGCCATGTAGAACACGATGGCCTTGGGGTTGAGCAAGGTGATGCCCAGCGCCTGCTGGAAATACTGCCGGGGCCGGATGTGGAGGATGGGCGCATCGCCCGGCTTGGCCAAAAGCATCTTGAAGCCCAGCCAGGCCAGGTAGGCCGCGCCCAGCCACTGCACGGCGTTGAACGCCGCCGGGTAGGCCGCCAGCAAGGCGGCCACACCGGCCACCGCCATCCACATCAGCACCTGGTCCCCGGCCATCACACCCAGCGTGGCCGCCAAACCACCCTTCACCCCGCCTTTGCCGGTGGAGGAGATGAGCGCCAGGTTGCCCGGCCCGGGAATGGCGAGGAACAACACAATGGCCGCGACAAACGCGCCGTAGTCTGCAATGCCGAACATGAGCGTCATGCCTCCGAGATGCATCAAATCAAGGCCTGCCCACCGGCATGGGCCACCACACCCATCACCATGCGGGTTTGCTGCAATTCATGGGCATGAACGATCAGACACAAATCGCGCTGCAATGAAGCTTCGCTGGCACTCACGCCGCCCGTTCGCTTGAGGGCCGCCGAATTGATGAAGGCAGCCAACAACCGCATCAAGTCATGCCCCTGCACCAAGCCCCAGTCGGGAAATTGCACATTCAATCGAGGGTCAGCCAACCGGTGCGCCAATGTCTGGCGATCCAACTGCACAGCAGCAGCAAAATCGCTGAGCAAAGCCTCGTCATCCCAATCCAAAGTCTGGTGGTTCAAGTAGCGCTCGTGAAGGATGGGCAATCTGCCGAAATCCACCGACCACCCCTCCAGCGCAGCCAGACCACGCAGGCGACCGTATCGGGTGGCCACATGCCACAGACAAGCCCTGACGGATTGCCCGCGAGCGCGCTCAAACGCGGCCGCTTTGACCGGATCGATCGACTCGGTCAGCAACCGATCCAGCGTGTCCGTTCCGTTGGCGTCAGACAGTTGAAACAGCGTGGTTTCCAAGTCCGCATGGTCGGTGTACACCAGCCGAGAGGATTGGGGTTGCCATTGCCCGGTGAGTTCGTCGAAATCCTTGTCCACCAGCACCACGCAACGTGTGAGCTGCCTGGGTTGCGGCACACCCTGGAGCGACAAGGCATGCACCCCCAAGGCATTGGGTTTTCCACCGCAGTTCACCAACCGCCAATGGCCGGGTTGAACCCGCGTCTCCCAAAAACGTTGGTCAAAGTCCCCTTCCACCAGCAAGAACCAACCCGCGTGGCTGGACTTGAGGGCAATCTCAGACGAAATGACGGCGGGGGTTTTGGACAGCCCTGACATGCCCATGCTCAAACGGCTTGCGCCACACCCACAGGTTTGGCAGACAGCTCCACCAGCAAGTCGTTGTGTCCGTTGACGATGTACGGCGAGTGCGTGGCCAGCACCACATCGAAATTGGCCACTTCAATGACGCGCCGCAGGTTGTCCACAAACCGCTCTTGCCAATCGATGTGCAAGGACAACTCCGGCTCGTCGATCATCACCAGCGTGTTGGGTTTGACGTGGAACAGCAGGTCGAACATCAACACAATCTGGTGCTGCTCGCCAGACGACAGCACGGAAATGGGCAGCAGCTCACCTTCCAAAGGCTTGACCGCCAATTCATGCTGGTCATTCAGCACCAGCTTCTTGTTCACGAACTGCGAATTGACTTGGGTGAACAGCACCTCCACGCGCTTGGCCAAGTCGTCCAGAACCGCCAGCTTCTGCGCCATGTCGGCCAAGTAGACGGCCATCACGGTCCGCTTGCCTTCGTCCAATAGGCCGTGTGCGCCATGCGGCTGCGGCGAATCCGCAATCAAGCCCAACCGTTGATAACGCTCCTGGCGCTCATTGACCGAAGCCATTTGTGTGCGGATGTCCGACTCATCCGGCAGAACCAGTGCACCTTGCAGCAAACGCTGAGGAAAAGACTGGTCCAACTGCTGCGCCTTGCGCCCGTATTCAGCCAGATCCTGCTCGATTCTGTCGCGCAGCTTTCCGGAATAAATCCGCACGGTGTCTTGCGCGGTCAAACCCTCTCGACCAGAGATGACCTTCACCCCAGAAACCGTAACTCTCTCGCGAGAAGCCTTGCCAAGGTGAATCAATCTTTGCGCGGCAATCAAATATGACTGCAGATGCAAATCATGCAATTTAGGAAGCTGAACATTCTCGTAATCCGATTCGCTTAGCACATGGCCATAACGATCCAACACCCCCAATGCATCCAACAGATCGTCCTGCACCATGTCACGCCACTGCCCCATCGCCACTAGCTGTAAAGGAAGGCGATGGCTAATAGCCACAACCAAGGCTTCGAGTTGAATTTGCCCAAGCCTTGAAGACGCAATGATGGGCTGTCCAAGCTGGGAAAAGCTCACGAGCTTGTCTTTGGGATTCTGCTCATCCTGCCTGACCGTCAGGCTCGCTCCGTCGCTGAAACTCACCTCAAAGCGATGAAATGGGTAGCGCATCAACTCAACAGTGCGCCCGTTCAACAAGGCGTCGGTGAGCTTGAACAGCACCGTTTTCCCGACGCCATTGGGGCCATGGATGATGGTGATCCGCTCGTCCCGATTCAACTCGATCGTGTGGTTGTACAGCCCGAACAGGCCTTCCACGGCAATGCGTTGCACCCGCAAGTTGCTGCTGGAGAGGGGTTCTGTCATGTCAAGTCACTCCGGTCTGTTTGGTTCCACCAACGTGGATGTGAACGGGGCATTGTCGGTCATCGGCGCATCCACACCATGCAACGCTCGGCCTCCAGGCCCGGCACCTGCAACGGTTCCACGTGGAACACCTTCACGTCGGGCACCGCCGCGGCCAGTTCGGCCAGCTCAGGGGCGGGGTGTTTGCCCTTCATGGCCATCCACACCCCGTGGGAGGCCAAGGCCTGGCGCGACCAGTTCACAAAGTCCACCAGCGACGCAAACGCCCGCGAGGTGATCACGTCGAACGGCCCGGCCAGCGACTCCACCCGCGCATGCACGCCACGCAGGTTGGGCAGGCGCAGGCTGACCGCCACCTGCTGGATGAAGGCGGCCTTCTTGGCCACGGTGTCCACGCAAGTCACTTGCACCTGGGGCAGGCAGATGGCCAGCACCACACCGGGCAGGCCACCGCCAGAGCCCACGTCCAGCACCTGGCGCGGGGCGGTGGCGGCGGCGTTGCCCCCCTCCTCCAAAGCCAGCAGGTGGCGACGCAGCGGGGCCACGGCGGTGAGGCTGTCGATCAGGTGGTGGGTGAGCATTTCGCCGGGGTGGCGCAAGGCCGTCAGGTTGTAGACCTTGTTCCACTTGGCCAGCCACTCCATGTAGGCCAGCAGCTGCTCGGTCTGCTCGGGCAGCAGGGTCCAGCCCAGCTGTTGGGCGGCACGGTTCAGCGCGTCGGCGGCGGCTTGGGGCTGGGTGCTCATGCCTGCTCCTGCACGGGGGCAAAGCCTTTGAAGCCGCCCTTTTTCAGGTGGATCATCAGCAGCGAGATGCTGGCCGGGGTGATGCCGGATATGCGCGAGGCCTGGCCCAGCGTTTCGGGCCGGTGTTTGGCCAGCTTCTGCCGGGCCTCGAAGCTCAACGACGTGACCTGCATGTAGTCCAGGTTAGCGGGCAGCTTCAAGCCCTCGTAATGGGCGGCGCGCTGCACCTCGTCCTTCTGGCGCTCGATGTAGCCCGAGTACTTGGCGGCAATGCCCACCTGCTCCAGCACCTGGGGCTGCAACAGGTCGAAATCGTCGCCCAGTGTTTCACGTGAAACCACGGTGGCGGTGCCGTGTTTGCCACCGTCCATGCCCATGAGGGCGTCGTAACTCACGTCGGGGCGGCGCAGCAGGTCGAACAGGTTGTACTCGCGCTCGATGGCCTTGCCCAGCACCCGCTCGGCTTCGGCTTGCGGCAGGTTGCGCGGGTTGACCCAGGTGGACTTGAGGCGTTCTGTTTCACGTGAAACAGCCTCCTGCTTCTTGCAGAACAGGGTCCAGCGCGCATCGTCCACCAGGCCCAGCTGGCGGCCCACTTCGGTCAGGCGCATGTCGGCGTTGTCTTCACGCAGCTGCAGACGGAACTCGGCCCGGCTGGTGAACATGCGGTAGGGCTCGGTCACGCCCTTGGTGATGAGGTCGTCCACCAGCACGCCCAGGTAGGCCTGGTCGCGGCTGGGCAACCAGGTGTCACCGCCATAGGTGACGGCCCCGGCCACGCTGGCGGCGTCGTTGCCGCCACCCAGCGCACGGGCTTGCAGCGCGGCGTTCAGGCCGGCAAACAGGCCTTGGGCGGCTGCCTCTTCGTACCCCGTGGTGCCGTTGATCTGGCCGGCGAAAAACAGCCCGCCAATCTGCTTGGTCTCGAAGCTGCTTTTGAGCGAGCGGGGGTCGAAGTAGTCGTATTCGATGGCGTAGCCCGGGCGCAGGATGTGCGCGTTCTCCAACCCCGGCATGCTGCGCACCAGGGCGTACTGGATGTCGAACGGCAGGCTGGTGGAAATGCCGTTGGGGTAGAACTCGTGGGTGGTCAGGCCCTCGGGTTCCAGGAAGATCTGGTGGCTGTCCTTGTCGGCAAAGCGGTTGATCTTGTCTTCCACGCTGGGGCAGTAGCGCGGCCCCACCCCTTCGATCTTGCCGGTGAACATGGGGCTGCGGTCAAACCCGCTGCGGATGATGTCGTGCGTGCGTTGGTTGGTGTGGGTGATCCAGCACGGCATCTGGCGCGGGTGCATGTCGGCCCGGCCCATGAAGCTGAACACCGGCACCTCGGGGCCCGCGGGCTGCGGCCCCAGGTAATCCGCCGACCCCGGCAAGCCTTGCAGGCCCATGCCATCGCCCGGCTGCTCGGTGCATTTGGAAAAGTCGATGCTGCGCCCGTCGATGCGCGGTGGCGTGCCGGTTTTCAGGCGCCCTTGCGGCAGCTTCAGTTCCTTCAAGCGGCCCGACAGGCTGACCGCCGGAGGGTCACCCGCGCGGCCCGCCGCGTAGTTGTTCAGCCCCACGTGGATCTTGCCGTCCAGGAAGGTGCCCGCCGTCAGCACCACGGTGCGGGCCTTGAACTGGATACCCACCTGCGTGACCGCGCCCACCACCCGGTCGGTGGAGCCGTCGCTCTCCACCATCAGGTCGTCCACAGCCTGCTGGAACAGCCACAGGTTGGGCTGGTTTTCCAGCCGCTGGCGGATGGCGGCCTTGTACAGAATGCGGTCGGCCTGCGCCCGCGTGGCGCGCACCGCCGGGCCCTTGCTGCCGTTGAGGATGCGGAACTGAATGCCGCCCTCGTCGGTGGCGATGCCCATGGCCCCGCCCAGCGCATCCACCTCTTTCACCAGGTGGCCTTTGCCAATGCCACCGATGCTGGGGTTGCAGCTCATCTGCCCCAGCGTCTCGATGTTGTGGGTCAGCAGCAGCGTCTTGCAGCCCATGCGGGCCGCGGCCAGCGCGGCCTCGGTGCCCGCGTGGCCGCCACCGACCACGATCACGTCAAACAAATCTGGGTACAACATGGTGTGAAAACAAAGGGGTTCGCCCAGGGCGGGCGAGAGGCCACGGCCAGCGCCGTCAGCCGGGCGCTGCGAAATCCGAAGCAGCGTTCATGTGTGTGTCAAGGGCAGGCATTTTATCGAGCGGGGCTGTTGGGGTGGGTCATGTCCCTGGTTGCGTTCTGGGGTGGCCTCGTCGTTTCTGGACACCTGTGCGTTGAAGCCAGCTTCTGGTGGCCGGCTTCTGGCGATGCTCCACTGGTTGTCGGCTTCTGGCGAACCGCTTCTGGTGGCGTGGTGTGGCGGGTGGGCCGTGGGGCTGGCCCCTCCCCCGTGGTCCGCTCGCGCGGACTGCGCTGCGGTGCTCGACCGCGGGGCGCGTCGCGGAACTCACGCCGCTTTGCTGCGCAAAGCTCTGTTCAAACAACCGCGACAAGTCAGAGGTGGAAGGTGCGCGTTCGCGCACCCGCCCCGCGGGCTGTGCGCCTCGCCACGGGGGAAGGGGTCAGCCCCACGGCCCACCCGCCACACCACTTGGGCACCCCCGTGTCGAACGAGTCATGGGGAGGGCTCAAGGGTTCGGAGCAGGTGTTGCTGCTGATTTGCCCGCTCAGCATGCGCCGCTTCCCAATACTTTCAAATCAATAGCTGCTTGCGCTTATTGACAAAGCGGCAGAGGCTAAATTGGCTTGTAACTTTCCATGCAAGAACACGCCACCACGCCGGGCCCCTCACGACACACACCCGTGCTACAAACGAGCGGCGGCGCCAAACTTGCCATCCGCGCCAACCCCACCCCCAACCACCGCTGTTCCACGTGAAACACTCACCCGCCGTACCCCTCAACCACCTGCCCGGGTTGGGGCCGAAGTCTGCGCAGATGCTGGCGGCGGCGGGCGTTGAGTCGGTGGCGCAGTTGCAGGCCTTGGGGGCGGTGGCGGCGTATGTGCGGGTCAAGCAGGGGTGTCCGCAGGCCAGCCTCAACCTGCTGTGGGCGTTGGAAGGGGCTTTGTGCGGGCAGGACTGGCGCACCGTGGCCCGCGAGCACCGCACCAGCCTGCTGCTGGCCCTGGACCAGGCCCTCACCCCACCCCCGCTCCCATGAACTGTCGCCCCGCCTGTGCCGCGTGTTGCATCGCGCCGTCGATCAGCACCCCCATCCCCGACCCGCAAGGGGGCCCCGCCCGCCCCAAACCGGCGGGGGTGCCTTGCCCGCAGCTGGACGCCGAGTGGCGCTGCCGTCTGTTCGGGCGGCCCGAGCGCCCCGCCGTGTGCGGATCGCTGCGCCCGGAGTCCGACATGTGCGGCACCCACCGCGGGCATGCGCTGGCCCACCTGACGCAGCTGGAGCGGCTGACCCGCTGACGCATCGAGCCACTGAGCCGCGCGCTGCAACAACCGTACATGCGCCCGCACCTCGGCCACCTGGGCCGTGTGTGGCGCAGCACGCCGCTCGGGCACTCCATTCACGCACAATGGCCCAGCACACGGCGCGGCCCTCGCCGACTGTGCCCCATGTTCCTCCTGTCCCTTGCACGCACCCGACCCGCCCACCATGACCTCAGCCCCCACGCCCGCCAACCCACGGTTCGAAGAGGTGGTGCACCACTACCCCACGCTGGACAGCGTGCCCGCCTGCCTCAGCGATCCGCAGGCCCTGGCCGCCCTGCCCGGCATGGAGGTGAAGGCGGGCACCGTGGTGTTCCGCGAGAACGAGGCCTGCATGGGCTTTCCGCTGCTGTTGCGTGGCGAGGTCCGCGTGAGCCGCACCGCCGCCAATGGGCGCGAGCTGGAGCTGTACCGCGTGGTGCCGGGCGAGATGTGCCTGGTGTCCTCGTCCTGCCTGTTTGCCCACCAGCTGCTGACCGCCCGCGGCGTGACCACCCAGGACTCGTGGCTGGCCCTGATGCCCGCGCCCCTGTTCCGCGAGGCCCTCAAGGCCGAACCCTTCCGCGACTTTGTGCTGGGCCTGTTTGCCGCCCGCATGGCCGACCTGACCGGGCTGATCGAGGCCGTGGCCTTCCAGCGGCTGGACAGCCGCCTGGCCGCCACCTTGCTGGGCCACGGCGCCCAGGTGCGCACCACCCACCAGCAACTGGCCGACGAGCTGGGCACGGTGCGCGAAATCGTCACCCGCCTGCTGCACCGCTTTGAACGCTCGGGCTGGGTGGAGCTGTCCCGCGAGTGCATCACCATCCGCGACAGCATGGCCCTGCGCACCGTGGCCACGGGCGGCAGCAACCCACCGTGACCCCGGTCACAGACGGTGGACTTCCCTCTCGATTCAATCCACACTGCAACACCTGCACCGGGCCATGGGGGTCCACCGCAGGCACCTTGGGGCCAAGCCCCAGCAGAGGAGCGATCATGAACAAGAACGTCGGCGGCATCGACAAGATCCTGCGCATCGTGGTGGGTGTGGTGCTGATTGCACTCACCGTGGGCGGATTCCTGCCGGTGTGGGGCTACATCGGCATCGTGCCCCTGGCCACGGGCCTGATGGGCTGGTGCCCGCTCTACCCCCTGCTGGGCCTGAACACCTGCCCCATGAAGAAGCAGGACTGAGACCGCGCTTCAGCGGGTCTTGAACACGTCGATGGCCTGGGCCAGCCGGTCCACCTGCACATGCATGGAATGGGCAGCCCCGGCCAACTCCTCCACCATGGAGGCGTTGTGCAGGGTCATCTGGTCCAGCTCGGCCACCGTGCTGCCCATTTCTTCAATGCCGCGGGCCTGCTGCTGTGAGGCCTCGCTGATGTCCCCGATCATCGTGGCCACCTGACCCATCTGGTCCACCAGACCTTGCATGGTCTGACGGGTTTCCTGCACCTCTTTCACGCCCGACTCGACCTGGGCCAGGCTGTCGTTGATGAGGTCCTTGATCTCCTTGGCCGCCGTGGCGCTGCGCTGGGCCAGGTTGCGCACCTCGCCGGCCACCACCGCAAAGCCCCGCCCCTGCTCGCCCGCACGGGCCGCCTCGACCGCGGCATTCAAGGCCAGGATGTTGGTCTGGAAGGCAATGCCGTCGATCACGCCGATGATGTCGGCAATTTTCTGGCTGGACTGGTTGATGTGGTGCATGGTCTGCACCACCTGCGTCACCTGCTCCCCACTGGCCTGTGCCGACTGGGCCATGCGGTGGGCGGTTTCGCTGACGGTCACCGCCGTCTGGGCGTTGCTCTGAACGCTGGCGGTCAGTTCGGTCATGGCCGACGACGCCTGCCCCAAGCTGGTGGACGCCTCCTCGGTCCGCGCCCCCAGGTCACCGCTGGCGGCGGCAATCTGGCTGGCCACCGACTTCAGGCCGTCGGCCTGGGCCCCCACGTCGGCCACCAGCGACCGCACGTTCAAGCCCGACTGGTTGATGGCCCGCAAGGTCATGCCCAGGGCATCCACCCGGTTGAGGCGCACGCTGGCGTCAAACTGCCCGCTGGCCACCGTGCAGGCCTGCTGTGCCACCACATTCGCGGGCTGCACCACCTGGGCATGCAGCAGCCACGACAGCAGCGCCAACACCGCCCCCACCCCCACCGACAAGCCCAGCAGGTTGCCCGCGCCCAACCAGGCGGCCAGCCCCACCAGCAGTGGCCACATCAGCCACACCAGCATCTGCACCCGCACCCCGAGCGAGGCCGTCTGCCCCCACGACAGGCAACTCAACAAGCCGGTGCGCACCA
Organism: Hydrogenophaga soli; assembly: GCF_054777695.1. Classification (NCBI taxonomy): domain Bacteria; kingdom Pseudomonadati; phylum Pseudomonadota; class Betaproteobacteria; order Burkholderiales; family Comamonadaceae; genus Hydrogenophaga; species Hydrogenophaga soli. The sequence continues at coordinate 122,006 of NZ_BAAHAK010000004.1, forward strand.
GCAACCCGCGGTAGAGCTTGAAGCCCTGGGCCTGGCCCTCACGGACGCGGCGGTAGAGCGCTTCAGCCGCTTCGACCTCGGGCCGGGGTGGCCGGGTCCGCACGGAAATGTAGCCCCGCAACTGCCCGTCGCGCACCATGGGGGCCACGTTGGCCCGAACCCAGTAATGCCCGCCGTCCTTGCGGCGGTTCTTCACCAGCGCCGTCCAGGTGCGCCCGGCCTGCAGCGTGTCCCACAAATCGGCAAACGCCTGGGGGGGCATGTCGGGGTGGCGGACCAGGTTGTGGGGTTGGCCGATCAACTCCTCAGCGGTGAATCCACTGACGTCCACAAACGCCGAGTTGGCGTACAGGATGTGGCTGGAGGTGTCCGTGGTGGACATCAGGGTGGTGCCAGGGGTCAGCTCGAATTCCCGCTGGGTCACCGGTTGGTTGTTGCGCATGGGACAAAACATGCCTCCGGGGGCGGGGCATGGGCATGGATCGCACACTGAACGTCGGATGACGAACGCCTTAAGTCATGCTTAAAACAAACACGACAGAGCGTTTATAGGCGATGAACCCCATTTACGAATGATCAATGGACGACAAACCAACCCCGATTTGTCTCACATCAACAACACACCGCCCTACCCCAGGGGGTTGTAACTTGACAGCGCATCAAAAAGGTGAGTCCAGTCGAATCCAGGTGGTCTTGGTTTCGGTGTACTTGTCGAAGGCGTGCAGCGACTTGTCGCGCCCCACGCCGCTTTGCTTGTAGCCGCCAAACGGCACGGTGATGTCGTCCTCATCGTACTGGTTGACGTGCACCGTGCCCGCCCGCAACGCCCGGGCCACGCCGTGGGCCTTGTTGATGTCGCGCGTCCACACCGCGGCGTGCAGGCCATAGACCGAGTCGTTGGCCTGGCGCACCACGTCGGCGGCGTCGGTGAAGCTCAGCACGCTGAGCACGGGGCCAAAAATCTCTTCGCGGGCAATGGTCATGTGGTTGGTCACCCCGTCGAAGATGGTGGGCTGCACGTAACAACCGCCCGGCACGGGTTCCACGCTGTGGCCACCGGCCACCAGCTGGGCGCCTTCCTTCTGCCCGGCCTCGATGTAGCGCATCACGGTGCTGAGCTGGATGCGGTCCACGATGGCACCCATCACCGTTTTCGGGTCCAGCGGGTTGGCGGGTTGGAACTGCGGCACCTTGGCCAAGGCCTTTTCCAAAAAGGCGTCCTTGATGCTGGCCTCCACAAACAGGCGCGAGGGGGCGTTGCAGCTCTCCCCCTGGTTGTAGAAGATGCTGCCCACGGCGGCGTCCACCGCCGCGTCCAGGTTGGGGCAGTCGGCAAACACGATGTTGGGCGATTTGCCGCCCAGCTCGGTCCAGGCGCGCTTCAGGTTGCTCTGCCCCGCCATCACATGGATCTGCTTGCCCACGCGCGTGCTGCCGGTGAAGGCGATGCAGTCCACGTCCATGTGCAGCGCCAGCGGGCTGCCGGCCTCGGGGCCGTAGCCGGGCACCACGTTGAACACGCCGGGCGGAATGCCCGCCTCCAGCGCCAGTTCGGCCAGGCGCAGCGCCGTGAGGGGGCTTTTTTCGCTGGGCTTCAAGACCACCGAATTGCCCGCGGCCAGCGCCGGGGCGATCTTCCAGCTGGCCATCAGCATGGGGTAGTTCCACGGCACGATGACGCCCACCACACCCACCGGCTCGCGGGTGATGAGGGCCAGCGCGTTGGCAGGCGTGGGCGCAATCTCGTCGTAGACCTTGTCGGTGGCCTCGCCGTACCAGCGGATGCAGTTGGCCGCACCGTTCACGTCCGCCGCCTTGGCGTTGCGGATGGGCTTGCCCATGTCCAGCGTTTCGGTCAGCGCCAGCTCGTCGGCATGGGCCAGCATGAGGTCGGCCAGCTTGATGAGCACGCGCTTGCGCTGCGCGGGCGACTTGCCGGCCCAGCGCCGGTCTTCAAACGCGGCCCGGGCGGCGGTGACGGCGGCATCCACATCCCCCGCGCCGCAGCGGGCCACGTGGGTGAGCAAACGGCCATCCACCGGGGAATGCTTTTCGAAGGTCTGCCCGTCCAGGGCGTGGACGCGCTGGCCGTTGATGAAGGCCTGGCCGTTGAAGGTGGGGGTTTGGGCTTGGGTCATGGGTTGCCTGCTCAGGAACAGCGTTGGACGGTGCGGAGCGCGGCACACGCGCCCCACCCGAGGGGAAGGATTGGCACCATGGTATCGGCGTTTATTACCGGCCCCACCAACCAATTGCGGCCAAATCAAGGGGCCACTGGCCCCGGGCCTCACTTGGCCATCAACGCCACCGTCTCGGCCCGCATGGCGGCGGCCATGTCGCGCTCGCGCTTGCGGGTCTGGCGGGCAACCCACACGCTGTAGCCCACGATGACCACGGTCACGGTGGCAATCAGCAGCGTGGCCGCGGCATAGATGGTGGGGTTGATGCCGCGGCGGGCATAACCAAAGATGACCTGCGGCAGCGTGTTGACGCCGGGGCCGGACAGGAATTCGGAAATCACCACGTCGTCGAAACTGAGCGTGAAGCTCAGCAGAAACGCCGCCAGAATGGCCTGGAAGATGTTGGGCAGCGTGATCAGGAAGAACACCTGGTGCGGGCGTGCGCCCAGGTCCATGGCGGCTTCTTCGATGCGGCGGTCCATTTCCAGCAGGCGGCTTTGCACCACCACCATGCCGTAGGCCATGCCCAGCAGCGTGTGGCCCAGGATGATGGTGAGCATGCCCCGCTCGGGCCAGCCAAACACATTCTGCGCCCCCACCATCAGCAGCAGCAGCGACAGGCCGATGACCACCTCGGGCATGACCAGCGGCGCGTTGACCATGCCGCTGAACACCGTGCGCCCGGCAAAGCGCTTGTAGCGCACCAGCACAAAGGCGGCAAAGGTGCCCAGGATGGCCGACAGCACGCCCGTGACCGCCGCCACCTTGAGCGAGAGCCAGAAGCCCTCCACGATCTTGGTGTCCCGCGTCAGCGCCTCGTACCAGCGCAGCGAAAAGCCGGTGAAGTTGGCGTCCTGCCGGGTGCTGTTGAAGCTGAACACCACCATGAACACCAGTGGCAGGTACAGGAACAGGTAAGACGCCGCCATCCACGCCTTGCCAAAATACCGTTGCAGCCCGTTTTTCATGATGAAAATACCTTCCAGCGCTTTATTTAAAAGCGCAAACAGCTATTGTTTTTGTAGCGCTTGATCAGTGCTTGGCTTCGCCGCGTTCGCCGGTGTAGTGGTAGTACACCGCCAGGGGAACCACGATCAGGCCGATCATCACCACCGCCAGCGCCGAGGCGCGGGGCCAGTTGTTGGCAATGAACATCTCGTCCCACACCACGCGGCCAATCATCAGGTTCTCGGGGCCGCCCAGCAGGCTGGGGATGACGAACTCGCCCACCGACGGGATGAACACCAGCATGAAGCCCGCGATGATCCCGGCCTTGGACAGCGGCACGGTGATGAGCCAGAACGCCTTGAACGGCGTGGTGCCCAGGTCGTAGGCGGCCTCCAGCAGGCGGAAGTCCATCTTCACCAGGTTGGCGTACAGCGGCAGCACCATGAAGGGCAGGTACACATAGGTCATGCCCACCAACATGGACACGTTGGTGTAGAGCATCTGCACCGGCTCGGTGGTCAGTCCCAGGCCCATCAGCACCTGGTTGATGACACCCTGGTCACCCAGGATGCCCTTCCAGGCGTAGACGCGCAGCAGGAACGAGGTCCAGAACGGCAGCATCACCATCATCAGCAGCGCCGGGCGGGCCGACGCGGGCGAACGGGCAATGAAGTACGCAAACGGGTAGCCCACCGCCAGGCACAGCAGCGCCGTGACAAAGGCGTACCAGATGGAGCGCAGGTAGGCCTCCACGTACAGCGTCTGGAACAGCGCGGCGTCCCACTCGGTCTTGAACACCGTCCAGTAGTTCTCGTACTTGAGGTGCAGGATGCCGCTCTGCGAATCCCACAGCGGCTTGAAGGGGTGCAGGCTCTCGCCCATGTCCACAAAGCTGATGTACAGCAGGATGAGGAAGGGCAGAAAGAAGAACACCAGCAGCCACGCATAGGGCACACCGATGACAAAGCGGCGGCCCGGCACGGCCATGAAGCCGCGCTGAACCTCAGGGGCACGGGCACCGTGCTGAGACGGCAGGGCCACCGCGGGTGCCGCCGTTGCCGTGCGTGCCGCCTGGGGGGCCGGGGATGGGGGATGGGACGTCAGGGACATGTGAACAGGCCCTTTCGCTCAGTCGCGCAGCACAATGCCGGCGCGGTCGCCCCACCAGAAGAACACCTCGTCCTCCCAGGTGATGTGCGACAGGTCGTGGCGCGAGGTGTTGGCCTCGGTGATCTTGACCTTCTGCCCGTTGCTGGCCTGCACGATGAAGCTGTTGTACGAGCCGAAGTAGGCAATCTCCTTGACCTTGCCGGTGAACAGGTTGAACGACACGTCGGCAGGGCGGTTCTTGCTGATCTCGATCTTCTCGGGCCGCACGGCCACGGCCACCGGCATGTTCAGCGCGCCACTCACGCCGTGGCCCACGTGGATTTCACCAATGCCGGTGGTGGCGGCACAGCGGTCGGGCTGGTCGGTGGTCAGTTGGCCATCGAACAGGTTGACGCTGCCGATGAAGTCGGCCACGAAGCGGTTGGCCGGGTGTTCGTAAATCTCTTCCGGGCTGCCCACCTGCAGCACACGGCCCTTGCTCATGACCGCGATGCGGCTGGCCATGGTCATGGCCTCTTCCTGGTCGTGCGTGACCATCACGCAGGTCACCCCCACCTTTTCGATGATGTTGACCAGCTCGAACTGCGTCTGCTCGCGCAGCTTCTTGTCCAGTGCGCCCAGCGGCTCGTCCAGCAGCAGCAGCTTGGGTTTCTTGGCCAGGCTGCGCGCCAGCGCCACGCGCTGCTGCTGCCCGCCCGAGAGCTGGTGCGGCTTGCGCTTGGCGTACTGGCCCAGCTGCACCAGGTCGAGCATGTTGCCCACACGCTCCTGGATCTCGGCCTTGGGGCAACCCTCGCGCTTCAGGCCAAAGGCCACGTTCTCCCAGATGTTGAGGTGCGGAAACAGCGCGTAACTCTGGAACATCATGTTCACCGGACGCTCGTAGGGTGGCATGCCCGCCACGTCCTGGCCCCCCAGCAGAATCTGGCCCGAGGTGGGGGTTTCAAACCCCGCCAGCATGCGCAGCAGGGTGGACTTGCCACAGCCCGAACTGCCCAGCAGCGCAAAGATTTCGCCCTTGCCCACCGACAGCGAGACTTCGTCCACCGCCAGCGCCTCGTCAAAGCGTTTGACCAGTTTGATGGTTTCCAGGTAACGCTCGCGCGGCACCTTCTCTGCGGGTTTTTCGGCCATGGAGGGGGGTCCTTCAAAGAAAAGGGCTGTTCGCCGGAATGGTCGAACAGCCCTGTGCGACCTCTGTCTTCATGCGGCAAAGGTCGTGGGTGGGTGGCTCAGTCTCACTTGCCTTGTTTGAAGGCGTTGTAGGCACCGGCCATGGCTTCGCGGGCTTCGTTGCTGAAGCTGTTGGGCGCGATCATCTTGGGCATGTACTCGGCATCCACGAAGATGGTCTTGTTGCCCGCGATCTCAGGCTTGACCTGGGCCATGCCGGCCTTGTTGGCCGTGGGGTAGCCCATGTCGTTGGACATCTGGGCGGCGTTCTCGGCGCGCAGGTAGAAGTCGATGAACTTGGCGGCGTTGCCCGGGTGCTTGGCGTCCTTGGTGACGGCCATGGAGTCCACGAACAGCAGGGCACCGGTGCTGGGCAGCAGGGCCTCGATCACGTCCTTGGAGCCGTTGTCCTTGGCGCGGGCCGCGGCCTGGTTGATGTCACCCGACCAGCCGATGACCGCGCAGGCCTTGCCGCCGGCGATGTCGTCGATCATGGTGCTGCTGAACAGGCGGATGTCCTTGCGCACCTTGGCCAGCATGTCGGTGGCCACCTTGTAGTCGGCGGCGTCGTTGCTGTAGGCGTCCTTGCCCACGTAGTGCAGGGCCACGGGCAGGATTTCGGCGGGCGAATCCAGGTAGGCAATGCCGCAGGACTTCAGCTTCTTGGTGTACTCGGGCTTGAACACCAGGTCCCAGGCGTTTTCGGGCATGGGCATCTTGCCCAGGGCCTTTTCAACCTTGGTCTTGTTGATGCCCACGGTGGTGAAACCCCAGGCCCAGGGCACCAGGTGTTTGTTGTCGGGGTCGGCCTTGGTGAGGACCTGCATCACCGCGGGGTCCAGGTTGGTCAGGTTGGGGATCTGGGCCTTGTCCAGCGGCTGGAACAGGCCTGCGGCCACGTGGGTGGCGCTGTAGCCACCGGTGGTGCCGGGCACCACGATGTCGTACCCGGTGTTGCCGGCCACCAGCTTGGCGTGCAGCGCCTCGTTGGTTTCAAAGGTGTCGTAGTTGACCTTGATGCCGGTTTCCTTCTCGAAGGCGGCCACCATGCCTTCGGGGATGTAGTCGGGCCAGTTGTAGATGTTGAGCACCTTCTCTTCTGGCGGCGGGGCGGGCGGGGTGGCGGGTGCGGCCGCGGGGGCTGGAGCCGGGGCGGGTTCTTCCTTCTTGCCACAAGCGGCGGCCAACATGGCCGCAGCCACTGCAAACGCCAGAACATGCTTCTTCATGGTGCATTCACTCCTGAAAGGTGAGGAGAAGACGGGTTGATGAAATCAGAGCAAAAAACGGACCAAAACATTGTAGTCAGGCCCGGTGCATTCGCTCTGTGCGGTCAACCCCAGTGTCCGGCGGCTTTCAGCTCGGCCAGGGTCAGGTCCAGCACCTGTCGGATCAGGCCCACCAGCTCGTCGATTTGCGCATGGGTCATGGTCAGCGGCGGGGCGATGATCATGCGGTCGCCCACGGCCCGCATGATCAGGCCGTTCTTGAAGCAGTGCGCCCGGCACTTCATGCCCACGGCCAGGTCTTCGGGGAACATTTGCATGCGCCCGTCGGCCCCGCGGGTCTTGCTTTTCACCAGCACCAGCCCGGCCACAAAGCCGCAGGTTTCGGCCACGCCCACCAGGGGGTGGTCGTTCAGTTCGGCGTAGCGTTTGGCCAGGTAGGGGCCGATGTCGTCCTTCACCCGGCCCGGCAGGTTCTCGCGCTCCATCAGCTCCAGGTTGGCCAGGGCCACGGCACAGGCCGTGGGGTGGCCGCTGTAGGTGTAGCCGTGGTTGAACTCGCCGCCCTGGTCGATCAGCGTCTGGGCCACGCGCCCGCCCACCATCACCCCACCCAGGGGGATGTAGCCGCTGGTGACGGCCTTGGCAAAGGTCACCAGATCGGGGCGGTAGCCGAACTTTTCGTAGGCAAACCAGTGGCCCAGGCGGCCAAAGGCGCAAATCACCTCGTCGCTCACCAGCAGGATGCCGTACTGGTCCACGATGCGCTGGATCTCCGGCCAGTAGGTGGCCGGCGGGATGATGACGCCGCCCGCGCCCTGCACCGGCTCGGCGATGAAGGCGGCCACCTTGTCGGGGCCCACCTCCAGAATCTTTTCTTCCAGCCAGCGCGCGGCGCGCAGGCCAAAGTCGGCCTCGCTCTCGCCGGGCAGCGCGTTTTCAAAAAAGTAGGGCTGGCCGATGTGGGTGATGTTGGGAATGGGCAGGTCGCCCTGGGCGTGCATGCCGCTCATGCCACCCAGCGAGGCCCCGGCCATGGTGCTGCCGTGGTAGGCGTTGTGGCGGCTGATGATGACCTTGCGCTGCGGCTGGCCCTTCAGGTCCCAGTAGCGGCGCACCATGCGCACGTTGGTGTCGTTGCTTTCACTGCCGCTGGAGCTGAAGAACACATGGTCAAAGCGCCAGCTGCCACTGGGGCCGCTGACCGCCGGGGCCAGGCTGGCCAGCTTGGTGGCCAGGCGCACGGCGGGTTCGTTGGTGGTCTGGAAGAAGCTGTTGTAGAAGGGCAGCTTCAGCATCTGCTGGTACGCGGCTTCGGCCAGCTCCTTGCGGCCATAACCGGCGTTGACGCACCACAGGCCGCTCATGCCGTCGAGCATGCGGTGGCCTTCGCTGTCCCACACGTAGATGCCCTCGGCCCGCTCAATCACCCGCGAGCCGCGGGTGGCCAGGTCGCCATGGTCGGTGAAGGGGTGGATGAAGTGGGCGCTGTCGAGCCGTTGCAGCTCGCTGGCGTGGGGGTTGGTGCAGGCGGTGGGGGTGAGGCTCATGGCAGGCGCTCCCAAAAATTCAATACAAAAATGGCATCCAGCGCTTTATTTAAAAGCGCAAGTAGCTATCAAACATGTAGCAACAGGTGCTCACGCTCCCAGGGCGAAATCACCTTCATGAACTCGGCGAATTCCAGTTCCTTGATCTCGGTGTAGATGGTGATGAAGCCGTGGCCCAGCACCTCGTGCAGGTCGGGCTCGTTGCGCAGCCAGTCCAGCGCCTCGCCCAGGGAGCGGGGCAGCGTGTAGGGGGCCAGGTAGGCATCGCCCTTCATTTCGGGCTTGGGCATGATCTTGTTCTTCAGTCCCAGGTAGCCGCAGGCCAGCGTCATGGCCAGGGCCACGTAGGGGTTGGCGTCGGCGCCGATCACGCGGTTTTCCACCCGGCGGGCCTGCGGGCTGGAAATGGGCGAGCGGATGCCCACGGTGCGGTTGTCGTGCCCCCACTCGATGTTGATGGGGGCCGCCGTGTGCCGCGCCAGGCGGCGGTAGCTGTTCACATACGGGGCCACCAGGGCCATGGCAGCCGGGATGTAGCGTTGCAGCCCCCCGATGTAGTGGTAGAACGCCTCGGACGGGCTGCCATCCTCGTTGCTGAAGATGTTGCGGCCTGTTTCCTTGCTGACGATGCTCTGGTGCACGTGCATGGCGCTGCCCGGCTCGCCCGCGATGGGCTTGGCCATGAAGGTGGCGTACATGTCGTGGCGCAAGGCCACCTCGCGCACCGTGCGCTTGAAGAAGAACACCTCGTCGGCCAGCCCCAGCGGGTGGGCGTGGAAGAAGTTGATCTCCATCTGCCCCGCGCCGATTTCGTGGATCAGCGTGTCCACGTTCAGGCCCATCTTGTCGCAGCAGTCGTAGATGTCTTCAAACAGCGGGTCGAACTCGTTGACCGCGTCGATGCTGTAGGCCTGGCGCGAGGTCTCGGCCCGGCCACTGCGGCCAATGGGCGGCTTGAGCGGGATGTTGCTGTCGGTGTTGCGCGCCGTCAGGTAGAACTCCAGCTCAGGCGCCACCACGGGGGACAGGCCCATCTGGTCGTACAGGTCGCACACATGGCGCAGCACGCTGCGCGGGGCAAACGGCACCAGCTTGCCCTCGTGGTCGAAACAGTCGTGGATGACCTGCGCCGTGGGGTCGGTGGCCCAGGGCACGATGCGCACGGTGCTGGGGTCGGGCCGCAGCTGCATGTCGCGGTCGGTGGGGTCCACCACGTCGTAGTAGGGGCCGCTTTGTGGAAACTCGCCCGTCACGCCCATGCCCACAATGCCTTGGGGCAGGCGCATGCCGCGGTCTTCGGTGAATTTTTCACGCGGCAGGATCTTGCCGCGGGCCACCCCGGTCAGGTCGGGCACCAGGCATTCCACCTCGGTCACGCGGCGGGCGTTGAGCCATTGTTCCAGGTCGTTGAAGCTGTGGAGTTTGGTTGCGTCGTTCATGAGGTTGTCCTTGTTGCGGCACGCTGGGCACAGGCTTCACCGAAGGCTTTGAAGATGGCCCCGTAAAACCCATTCTCCCAGCAGCGCCACTCGGGGTGCCACTGCACCGCCAGGGCAAAACCGGCGGCGTCGGTCATTTCAAAAGCTTCAATCTGTCCATCGGGCGCGTGGGCCACGGCCCGCAGGCCATCGCCCAGCCGGTTCACGCCCTGGCCGTGCAGCGAGTTCACCCGTGCCATGGTGCCACCGGCCAGCGTGGCCAGCAGGCTGTCGGGGGCAATGGCAATGTCGTGCGCCGGGGCGTATTGCGCGTCGGGCGGCACGCCGTCGGGCTCGCGGTGGTCCATGCGGCCCGGCACGTCCTGCACCGCCTGGTACAGGCTGCCACCCAAGGCCACGTTGATTTCCTGGAAACCGCGGCAAATGCCCAGCAGGGGCACGCCCTGTTCAATGCAGGCCCGGATCAGGGCCAGCGTGAGGCCATCGCGCTCGGGGTCCAGCGGCAGCGAGGGGTCGCGCACCAGCTCGTTGAAATGCGAGGGGTGCACGTTGGAGGGCGAGCCCGTCAACATCACCCCATCCACCAGCGGCAACAGGTGGGCAATCTGGCTGGCCTGGGCCAGCGCAAACACCACCGGCTGGGCCTGCGCCCCCACCTTCACGGCGCGGGCGTACTTGTCGCCCAGCACCAGGTAGGGCATGCGGTGGGGTTCGGTCCCCAGCAAACGGTGGTCGGCCGGCAGCCACACCAGGGGTGGGCGGTTCAACGGTGGCGGAGGGACAAGGTCCAGCGGCGGCGAGGTCATGGCTTCATTCTGCCCAGGCAATTGGATACAAAAAAGCACCATTTGTGGCAACATGATGGTGCCACTTTCAACCCATCAGAACGCCATGCTGTCTGAATTTTTGCTGGCCGACATGGCCCGGCACACCGCCCTGCCCCTCAACCGGCAACTGTACGAAGCCATGCGCCGCGCCATGCTCGACGGCAAGCTGGCCGCGGGCGAACGCCTGCCCTCCAGCCGCGACATGGCGCAAGACCTGGGCGTCTCGCGCAACACCGTCATGGCCGCCATCGGCCAGCTCACGGTGGAAGGCTACCTGAGCAGCCACGTGGGCAGCGGCACCTACGTGGCCGACACCGTTTCCACCCTGGCCCTGGGGCACGCCCAGCCCAACGACGGCACCACCGCCCAGGCCCTGCGCTCGGCCCGCACCGCGCACGCCGCACGCACCGCCCGCAGCCTGGTGCCCGACCCGCTGCCCCTGTCCAACCGGGGCGAAGCCCTGGCCCACCGCTTCAACGCCACCGACCTGGAGGTGCAGCCCTTCGCCCCCGGTCCGGCGGACTTTGGGGCCTTTCCCGTCAACCTGTGGCAGCGCCTGCAAAACCGCCACTGGCGCCAGACCCGAGCCGACATGCTCGACTACAGCGCCACCGGCGGCTACGGCCCCCTGCGCCGTGCCGTGGCCGACTACCTGCGCGTGTTCCGCAGCGTGCAGCTGGAACCCGACCAGGTGCTCATCACCAGCGGCACCCAGCAATCGCTGGAACTGTGCGCCCAGCTGCTGGCCGACCCCGGTGACACCGTGTGGGTGGAAGACCCGGCCTACTGGGGTGCGGCCAAGGCCTTCCTGGCCACCAGCCTGGCCATGCACCCGGTGGCGGTGGATGGCGAAGGCATCTGCCCCACCCCGGCCGACCACGCCCACCCGCCCCGCTTTCTGTACGTGACCCCTTCGCACCAATACCCCACGGGGGCGGTGATGTCGCTGCCCCGCCGCCACCAGGTGCTGCAAGCGGCCCGCCAACACAACGCCTGGGTGCTGGAAGACGATTACGACAGTGAATTCCGCTTCAGCGGCCCGCCCGTGTCCTCGCTGCAAGGGCTGGACGCCGATGGCCGCGTGCTCTACATGGGCACCTTCTCCAAGGTGCTGTACCCCGGCCTCAAGCTGGGCTACTTGGTGGTGCCCCAGGCGCGGGTGGCCGAATTCCGCCAAGCCCACTACGACCTGAACCGCCCCGGCCAGCTCACCCAACAGGCGGCGCTGGCCGAGTTCATCGAAATGGGCCACTTTGCCAGCACCCTGCGCCGCGCCCGCCAGGCCTATGCCGAGCGGCGCAAGGCCCTGGTGGCGGCGCTGCAGCCCGTGCTGCACAGCGGGCTGGGCTGGATTTCAGGGGCCGAACAGGGCCTGCACCTGTGCCTGCGCCTGGTCCCCAAACCCGATGGCACCCCGGTGGACGACCGCGCCCTGGCCCACACCCTGGCCCAGCAGGGCCTGACCGTGCGCCCCTTGTCGGCCTACTGCCTCAAGCGCCAGGACCTGCGCGGCCTGGTCATCGGCTACGGTTATGCGTCGCTGGCGCAGATCGCCCACCATGGGCCGCGGCTGGCCGATCTGCTGCAACTTGAACTGAAAAAGCACACCCCATGACCAACGCCCAAAGCCCGTCCACCGTGAACGGCGGGGCCCGGGTGGTGGCCCGGCACCAGTACCGCCTGCACACCCTCACCGTGCGCACCGATGCGCTGGTGGTGGTGTTGCGAGGCATCAAACAGTTGGTGTCCCCCACCCAAACGCTGACCATCCCGGCGGGGCAAGCCGTGATGTTGGCCGCCCACACCACCTGGGACGTGATCAACGACCCCCACGGCCAGCCCCGCTACGAAGCCCTGGCCTTGGGGTTCGAGCCCGGCTGGATGTCCACCATCCACAGCCACACCTGGCCCCAACCACCCCACACCGTGGCCCACGCCCGCGTGCTGCACACCGACGAGCGCTTGCTGAGCACCACCCAACGCACGCTGGACACCGCGCTGTCGGCCCCGGTGCTGAAACACCGGATGCAAGAAGTGCTGTTGCTGCTGGCCGAACGTGGATGGGTCTTCGCGCCCCCACAAGACCCATCCTGGCCCGATCGGGTGCGCCGACTGGTGGCCCAACGTCCCGATGCCGATTGGTCGGCTCGCGCACTGGCCGCCGCCTTCCAGACCAGTGAATCGACCCTGCGCAGACGGCTTGAAGACGCACAACACCCCCTGGCCACCCTGGTGCGGGAAACCCGCCTGGAAGTGGCCCTGGGCCTGCTGCAAACCACCCCCTTGTCCGTGGCTGACGTGGCCGAGCGTTGCGGGTGGGCCTCGCACAGCCGCTTCAGCGCCGCATTCCTGGCCCGTTGGGGCGTGTCCCCACGGCAGGTGCGGGGTCGCCAGGCGGAGGTTCACGCCTTGAAAGATCCGGCACAACACCTGACGGAAATGGATTAACGGCCAAGCAGCCTTGCGCGGGAACATGAACGCCTCATCCACTCACGAGGCATGTTCCATGACCGCTTCCATCCGTTCAAACCGTTTCTCGCTTCGCCCCATCCGCCGGTGCGCGGCCTTGGGCCTGGCCATGGGCTTGGCCACCGCATTGCACGCCCAGAGCTTTGACATCCACAGCCCCTCGCTGGGCACCGACCTGACCCTCCAGCCCGAACACGTGTTTGCCGGTTTCGGTTGCCAAGGGGGCAACCAATCACCCGCCCTGGTGTGGAGCCAACCACCGCAGGGCACCCAAAGCCTGGCCATCACCGCCTACGACCCGGACGCCCCCACGGGCTCGGGTTGGTGGCACTGGGTGGTGTACAACCTGCCACCGCAAACCATGCAACTGCCAGCCAATGCCGGGCAGGCAAATGGCCCACAGCTCCCCCCCGGCACCGTGCAAGGCCGAACGGACTTTGGCACCCTGGGTTATGGTGGGGCCTGCCCCCCGGTGGGCGATGCACCCCACCGCTACCGCTTCACGGTCCATGCCCTCAAAGTGCCTCGACTGGACCTCCCAGCCGACGCATCTGCCGCGTTGGTGGGTTACATGCTGCACGTGAACCGCATTGCCAGCGCCACGCTGGAAGCCCGCTACGGGCGGTGACCGCATCAACCCTTCGCCTGAGGGCCGACGACAACCCGTGGATGAACACCCGGTTGGCTGAACAGCTCATGGCCAACCTGGGTTGACCCCCACCCACCCTTCGCAACCCACGCCATGCCATCGCATCGAGTGACTCCCCCTCACCGATGCAGCGATAGCTTTGCCACCGCCCTTCAGCCCTTTGAGCAACGGTGGAAACATGCGAATCACGACCCTGCCGTCCATTGAACACGACATCACCCCTCCGAAGTTCGACGCACGCCAGACGGCCTCAGCACCGACACCCTCACCACGGGTCATGCCCCAGGGCCTTCCGCCGCGGCATCCTGGATTGAGCGCGGCCATTGAAACCCAGACAACGTCGTTCCCTCCCCGATCCACCAGCCCTTTCGCCCGCAAAACGCCGTTGGACTCGCTCAAAGTCGCTGACAACGGATGTGTCAGTTCGTCGTTGAACAGCAAAAAGTCCAGCCCGAACGCAGCCCCCGCTTCCTCCGTTCACAACCCGTCAACCAGCAGCCGTCAGAACTTGGCGGCATTTCAAGTGGCACAAGCGAATCTGAACCAACAAGACATTTGCACCGGTCTGTCCATCGAGTGGCTGCTGTTGAAGGGACAAGGAAACGCAACCAACCGACTGGCCACCTTGCAGCCGGGCTCCGCTGCACACCACGCAGCCTCCGAAAAACACGACATCTACTTGGCGGCCATTGCCAATGCACACAAAAACGGTGCCACTCACCCCCTCAATGAGGGCGCAAACGCAGTCCTGAGCGTCGCGGGACTGAAGAAACTGGGTGATTCCATTCCTGTCTTTTTCGAAACCGCTGAAGACATTGCCACGGTCGCAAAAGACCTCACCCAGAACAATGCCCGGTTCCTGCTGAGCCTCCGATTTGCGAACGGTCAGGGGCATGCCATTGCCGCGACGAACAACGCTGGCCGAACACAGCTGTTCGATCCGAACCTTGGCGAGTTCGAAGCCTCATCCAAGGACACAACCAAGCTTCTCAAACAGCTTGCCGCGCACTATGGGTCGATGGATTTCGACTTGGTTGGAATCAATTTGCACAAAATTCGCTGACCCCCTGAAGCGGATGTCAGCGAGCCCCCTCCACTTCGTGGACCTCGAATCCACTCATTTGATGAAAGTCAGATTAAAGTTCGACCAACGCCCCACATCCACATCCTCTGCATGAGCCCCACCGACTCTGTGTACGCCACCAGCTTCTGGAACACCGTGCCCATGGCGGCATCACCCGACATCAGCCTTCGGGACGCACGTGGCGGGGTGTTGAACACGGTGTTCCGAATCGGCTTTCCCGCCATCACGGTGTTGATGCTGGCTTCCGTCGGGGTGCGCTGGTACGTGGGCGACTGGGCCAGCATTGCAACGTATGTGGTGGCCTGGTTGCTGTATGCCGGTCTGTATGGGGCACAACAGCGCCTGAATCAGACCGTGGTGGCCTGGTTGCTGGTGGGGTTGGCCAGCCTGCTGGGCATTCGCGCCCTCAGCATCCACCTGGCCCCCCTGGGCATGTTGTGGTTGTCGTCCACCCCCTTCATTGCGGCCTTGCTGCTGGGCAAGCGTTCGGCCATTGTCTGCGTGGGCCTGATCGTCACCCTGTGTTGCCTGCACTTTGGTTTGCAGGGCATGAGCTTTGACACCCCACAGTACGGCCAACTGCACTGGTTGCCGTGGTTCATGCTGGGCATCACCTTCCTGGCGCTGTACGTACCACTGGGCATGGCAGCAGCCGATTTGCTGCGCCGCCTGGACCACGCCCTCACCGACACGCGCCACGCCCACTCGCAAACCCGCGAATTGGCCCAGACCGACTCGCTCACCGGCCTGTCCAACCTGTACCGCCTGCGACAGGAACTGGAACTGACCCTGACCCAACCGGCGCAGGGGACATCCGCCCTGCTGTTTGTGCACCTGCACCAACTGCGCCGCCTCAACGACCTGCACGGCCCCACCCTGGGCGACGCCTACCTGATCGAAGTGGCCAAACGCCTCCAGGGCCTGGTGCGTCACCCATCGTTGCTGGTGCGCTCCAACGGGGCGGAATTCATCGTGCTGGCGCGTTTTCCAGCAGGGGTTTCCGCGTCTTGCCATGACCAGGCCTTGCAGTGGGCGCAACAGCTTCAACGGCACATGCAGGAGCCGGTGAAAGTGCCGGGCGTGGGCGATTTCAAGGTCTGCATCAACATCGGTCTGCGCCTGCTCGACACACTCGACCTGACCGTCAACACCGCCCTGCAGGAAGCGGCCATTGCCCTGTCACACAGCCGCGCTGCTGGCCGCAACCAGGTGGCCGTGTACGACAAGCTCATGCTGCGTGAACTGTGGCAACAGGCCCAGTTGGAACACGACCTGGAACTGGCGCTGCTGAACCAATCGCTCACCCTCGCCGTGCAACCCCAGGTGGGCATTGACGGGCAACTGAAAGGGGCCGAGCTGCTGTGCCGCTGGACCGACCCCACCCATGGCACCGTGCCGCCCGATGTGTTCATTGCCGCCGCGGAAAAAACCGGCCTCATCGTCCCGCTGGGCGACTGGGTGCTGGACCAGGCCTGCGACCTGGCCCTGGCGCTTTCGGCCCGCCACATCGACATTGCGCTGTCGGTCAACGTCAGCCTGCGCCAACTGGAAGAACCGGCGTTTGCCACCAAGCTCCAGGCGCTGTTGCAACGCAAGGGGGTGCCAGCCCACCGGCTGGTGCTGGAAATCACCGAATCGGTGCTGCTGTCCGACCAGATCGATGCCGTGCAAACCCTGGCCCAGGTGGCCGCGCTGGGGGTGCAGTTTTCCATTGACGACTTCGGCACCGGCTACTCCAGCCTGAGCTACCTGAAGAAACTGCCCCTGGCCGAGCTGAAGATCGACCGCTCCTTCACCGCCCACCTGCCCGACGACGCCAACGACACCACCCTGGTGGGCATCATCGTGTCCATGGCGCAGGCGCTGAAGCTGCGCACCGTGGCCGAAGGCATCGAAACCCAGGCCCAGGCCGACCTGCTGCAGCAACTGGGCTGCCACACCTTCCAGGGCTACCACTTCGCACGGCCCATGCCGTGCGACACCTGGTTGCAGCAGCTGCCCGCGGCCTGAGCGCAGGCGCGCCCATCAAGCGGTCCGCAAACCCGCAGCAAACACGCTCAGGCGGGCGGCAAACGCTGCGGTTGGTCCAGGCCCAGGGCCGCAGGGGCCATGGCCGACAAATGGCGGGCCGCCTGCCCGGCCAGGTAAGTCCACACAAAGTGGGCCGCGGCGTTGCTGGTCAGCTCGGCATGGTCGTAGGCCGGGGCCACCTCCACACAGTCCATGCCCACCCAGTTGAGCGGGGCCAGACCTTCCAGCAGCGTCAGCACCTGTGAACTGGTCATGCCACCGGGCTCGGGCGTGCCGGTGCCGGGGGCAAAGGCGGGGTCCAGGCAGTCGATGTCCAGCGTCAGGTAACACGGGCGGTTGCCAATGCGCTCGCGAATGGCCTCCACCACCCCGGCCAGGGCCTCGCCGTCGCGGCCCCGCAGGTCGCGGGCGGTGTAGATCAGCCCGCCCTGGTCCTTCACGTACTCACGCGCCTCACGCACGCCGCTGGAGCGCAGGCCGATCTGCACCGTGTGGGTGGCGCTGATCAGCCCTTGCTGAATGGCCTCGTAGGTCCAGGTGCCGTGGCCGGAAGGCTCGCCAAAGTGGTCGGTCCAGGTGTCGCAATGCGCGTCAAAGTGCACCACCGCCAAAGGCTGGCCATGGCGGGCCTGCGCGGCCTTGAGCAAGGCCAGGGTGACGGAATGGTCCCCACCCAGGCACACCACATGGTGGTGCGCCATCAGGCTGGCGGCCTGGGCTGCAATGTGGCCACGCACCTCGGGCAGGGGCGAGGCGTTGGGCAGGCGCATGTCCCCGGCATCGGCCAAATAAGGCAGGGGCGACACGTTGAACACCGGGTGGATGCCATCGCACAACATCAGGCTGGCACGGCGAATGGCCTCGGGACCGAAACGGGCGCCGGGCCGGTGGGTCACCGCCCCATCAAACGGGACACCGGCCACCACAAACGGGGCGTGGGGTCGGTTGGCCAGCGGGGGCGCGGCCAAAAAACAGTTGCCGTGGTTGGCGTATGCAAAGTCACCCAGGCTCATGGGGGTCTCCTTTCAAGCGAAGTCATCATGCCCGACGCGCATGCCGCGTCCAGCCAAACCCCCACATGGGGGGTCAATGGCCTGACTGCAAGGGCTTTTGCCGCCACGCCAGCACCGCACCCAGCCACAACACCCCGGCAGACACCCGCAAACCCGACTCCAGGCCCCCGGCCCCATCGGCAATCCACCCCACCACCGACGGCCCCACGATCTGCCCCGCCGCAAACACGATGGTGAATGCGCTGATGCCCGCAGGCCACTGCGCCACCGGCAGGTTGTGTCGCACCAGCGCCGTGGTGGATGCCACCACCGACAAAAACACCCCGCCAAACATCACGCCAGACACCAGCATCCACGGCCAGGCCGTGGCCACCGCCGGCAACACCGTGGCCACGCCCAGCAGCGCGTTCAACAGCGCCAAGGCACCCCCACCCTTGGCCCGGTCCAGCAAACCCGCCCACAGGCGCGACGAGGCCACCACCGCCAGGCCCAGCAGGGCGTAGAACACGGTCACGTCGTCCACCGCGGTGCCCCGGTTGCGCAGCAGGGCAATCACAAAGGTCATGTAGCCGATGTAACCCACCCCAAAACAGGCATAACCCGCCAATGCCGCCCACAGGCGGCCCCAGCGCAGGGGAGGTGGAGGTGCTACTGAATTGCTAGCTGATTGCGCTTTATTTGAAAGCGGTAGACCTGCTTTTTTATTGAAAAACCGCACCGGCCACACCAGACACAAGGTGGCCACCCCGCACGCCAAGGCCAGCCACCACCAGGCCCAGGCCCACCCGTGCACCTGGTGTGCATGCGCGGCCAACACCACCGGCACCACCACGGCGGACAAGGCAATGCCCCAACCCACGCCGCCGTAAAACACCCCCAGCAACAACCCCGCATGGCTGGCGTGTTCACTGCCCAGGCGGGCCGCCAGCAAGCCACCCGCCACAAACACCCAGGCACTGGCCACCCCGGCCAACAGGCGTTGCACCATCAAAGGCACGGCCTGCTCAAAAAAACCACTGGCCGCCATGAACAGCGCCGCCAAGGCCGATCCCCACAACAACACCCGGGCCGGGGTGAAGCGGCGCATCAGCCACGGGGCCATCAGCGCACCCAACAGGTAACCCATGGCGTTGGCCGTGTTCATGGCCCCAGCCAGGGTGTAGCTCCAGCCCAGGTCCGCCCGCATGGGCGGCAACAACAGTCCATAGGCAAACCGGGTGATGCCCAAAGACACCGCAGCCGCCAACGACAGCACCGCCACCACGCGCAGCGCTTTCCAGGGCAAAGGAGGCGAAGAAGTCATCCCTTGCATTCTTCTCTAAGGTTTCTATTTCAAATTAGTCGTAGTCGTAGAGGCCCGGGCGTTTCAGTGGACAAGCCACTTTTTTTCAAGGCAAACAAGGGCTTGCGAAATGGATAACCGTGTGTCCAGCCGTGCTTTGCAGTTGTTCCGGTTTTGGGCACAAACCGCGGACAACGCGCCAAGCTGTGGACAAGCGGGGGGTTGTGGGATTTTTGGTGACAGGGTTGTCCACAGGGCGAGGTTGTTGGGCGGCATCAGCCCTTGATGTTCCTTGAATGTGTGAAAAAAACGCGCATTTTTCGTAGAAAAACTGGTAGTTTTCATAGGTAGATTCAAATACAAGAATCTCGCAAGGAAACACGCAAATGAATACGCAAACCATTGCGCAGTACGACGCTCCACACCAGTTCGAGCCGCTGATGCCGTCTGACGCGGTGTTGGGGCCTTTGCTGGAACGGGCGGCAGACCTCAGCCGTGCTGCCACGGCACTGGGCACGTCAGCCGGGCAAACCGGCACCCTGGAGCTGCGCAAGCTGTTGCGCAGCATGAACTCGTACTACACCCACCGCATCGAGGGAGAACACACCCGCCCCAGCGACATCGAGCGGGCCTTGCAGAACGACTTTTCAGCCAACGCCGACCAGGCCCGCAAGCAGCGCCTGGCACTGGCCCACATCCACACCGAGGCGCAGTGCGAAGCCGAGGTGGACCAGCGGCTGGCCTCATCGGGCGGACCTGGCGAATCGGCGCACAGCACAGCCCGTTGGCTCTACACCCCTGACGCCTTGTGCAGCTTGCACCGTGCCTTGTTCAATGGCTTGCCGCTCGACGACCTGCGGTTGGCCGACGGCAGCCCCCTGGTGCCGGGTGAACTGCGCACCCGCGCCGTGGCCGTGGGCCGCCACGAGGCCCCCGCGGCACACGCCCTGCCCGCGTTCCTGGCCCGTTGGCAACAGGTGTATGGCCAAACCCGCCGGGGCGAGGCATCGGTGGTGGCCCTGGCCGCTGCCCACCATCGGCTGGCCTGGGTGCACCCGTTTTTGGATGGCAATGGCCGTGTCACCCGCCTGCACACCCATTTGCTGCTGCACGCCTGGGGTTTGACCAACGGCCTGTGGTCACCCTTGCGGGGCTTTGCCCGCACCGAGGCCCGCTACAAAGCCCTGTTGCAAGCGGCAGACGAACACCGCCGGGGCGACTTGGATGGGCGCGGCAACCTCACACAGGCCGGGCTGGTCGATTGGATTGCGTATGTGCTGGAGGTCTGCATTGACCAAGTCGAGCTCATGACCCGCCAGCTGGACGTGGCGGGCATGCGCGGGCGCATGGAGGCTGCGCTGGCGTTTGAATCGGGGGCGTTGAAGTCCGGCGTGCGCAAGGAGGCCCTCATGCCCCTGCACTACCTGTTTGCCACCCAAGGCGAATTGGCCCGGGCGGATTTCAAAACCCTCACCGGCCTGGGCGACCGTGTGGCCACCGAAACGCTGTCGGCCCTGATTCGGCGGGGGTTCCTGGCCACCGACTCACCCTACGGCAAGGTGCGGTTTGCGGTGCCGCTGCACGCCCTGCGGTTCTACTTTCCCGCCCTGTGGCCCGAGGCCGAACAAGACGTGGCTTCTTGAAGGCCAAGCAGGCGCAAAAGTCATCCCTTGCATTCTTCTCTAAGGTTTCTATTTCAAATTAGTTGTAGTCGTAGAGGGCAGCCGGTTTCAGTGGACAAGCCACTTTTCTTCAAGGTAAACAAGGGCTTGCAGAACGGATAACCGTGTGTCCAGCCGTGCTTTTGGGTTGTACCGGTTTTGGGCACAAACCGCGGACAACGCGCCAAGCTGTGGACAAGCGGGGGGTTGTGGGTTTTTTGATGACAGGCTTGTCCACAGGGTGAATACACTGCAACAAACAAGAATTTCATGTGTTGTTCAGGAACAGGGAGGAAAAACAATGAGCAACCCCATCTGCGTCGCCGACCTCAGTCACCTCAGCCCGGAGGAACAACCCCGTTCATTCCAGGCGCTGTATGACGTGGTCGTACCCTTGTGCAATGAAGGCCAGCGGCCTTCTGGCACCCAGCCAGCGTCTCAAAACCCCAAGTTCATGGCCTTTGTGGCCGCATTGACCCGTTATCTGCCCACACAACAGCAGTTGGACGCGGCCATTTCAAAGGGCACGCCACTGCCACAGAGCGATGGGCATGACGACGGAAAAACCCTGTGGCTCAACGATCCCATCGACGACCTGAGCGACCTGGAAAGCCCAGCATGGCCCATGGACCCACCGGGTGACAACGAACTGCTGCCCGTTGTGCTCAATGTGATGGTTCACGAAGCATCACGCCATGGCTTGAGTGTGTTGTCTGACAGCCTGGGTTTAGGCTATCTGGCCAACGGCACCGCCTTGTGTGCCTGGGGTGACCCAGAAGAACAACGTGTGATGTTCAGCCGCCCAAAGCTGCCACCACTGATGCAGGCCGCAGAAAAAGCAAATTCAACCGCAGCGGTCCCGAAGCAACAGAAGTCAAAACTTTCCATCAACTTCAGGGCCCTGTTTTTTGGGCTGTGTGCTGCGTTTGTGGCTTACATGGTTTTTTCAATTTCTGCGGACGAAGCCGCAGAGGGAAAAAGCATCATCAAGGCTGGAAAGGTGTTCCAGGTCATTGAAGTGACTGAAATGGAAAGGAAACGCCACAAAGGCAACATCAGCTACAGCGGAAAATTCACATTCAGAAATGAAAATTCTGAACTGGTGTCCATCAAAACAACATTTCCTGAGGAAATATTGAAAGACATGGAATCAGGAAAATTGAGTGTCATCTACGCCCCAAGCATCGCCAACAACAGATTGGTGTTTGTGGGGCATGAAGATGAAGCCACTTCAGGCAGTTTCATTGTTTCAGCACTCGCGTGGTTCATGGCGGTGGTGTCATTCGTGTTCTTGATGATAGCGTTCAAGAAAAAAAGCGAATAGCAGAAATTGGCGTGTCCGACCAAGTTCATGTCAGGGAGAAAAAATGAGTTACTTTTAGCACCATTTATGTTTAACTGATTACCTAGTTAAAATATGAAAAAACTTACAAAATCGTCGTGAATGATGTGCACTTGTCGATGCAATAAAATGAAATATTAGCTCAACTATCTACGAAAATGTTCTCATTGCGTAGTGCTCTCGTCAGTGAAATTTCTTCATTCTGACTTAGTTCCTTCCAAGCAAAATTCGCAGCTTTCTTCAAGCCTTGCGGATCACGGAGTTGACGCATTGTTCTATATCCTTCAAACAGAAGATCAAGCGTGCCCGGAAATAGCTTCTGATTCGCCATCAATACACTTTTCGGCCAGTCAATCGACTTTACGAGTTTAATCGCTTCCTTATCCGGAAGCCGACGAATGTAAGAAAGATAGCTCCTCCGGACCCACGGATGCGGATCAAGGATGCCCCAGCATAGGCTGGACGGATTTGGGCAAATCTCTGGAGAGACAGAGTCAAGGAATGCCATCTTTGCATTGACTGTCGGAAGCAGTATGGGTACCTGCTCGATGAAGCTTATTCGCTCTCCTTTAGACAAAGTACCGAAGGATGACTTTAGGTCAAGCGTAATCGTGCCTCGCCAATTCCCATACAGTTTTGACCTCAACCATTTCTTTCCACCAGAGGTTCCCATGGATCCTCGGCTCCCTTGATTCAGTATAGAGCGCGCGCAATCAACAAGATTGGCGGGAAGCTTTTCCCCAGCAGAGGGGTTTTTTGGGATTGATCCGTATCTCAACTGGAGAAGCCAATGGAAATTTGATTGCACTTGCTTACTACACAATGCAAGCAAACTTTCGACATCTTCAGTTAAACTTTGTTGAAGGCCGTACACGTGATTCACGACTTCAGTGAGCCCCCAGTCACTCTCTAAGAATTGACCCTTCTTGAATTCCTCAGCGCGCCAAACAGAATTAGGCAACATGTCCGAAGCGTACAGAAGTGACAACCACTTTACGTCCATGGCGTGGTCCGCATTGGATGCAAGGGGTTTGAATAATTTGGCACTTTCGGGTTGGCGTTTCAACGCATTAAGTGCGACAGCGACATTCATCCAATCAGGTGACGAAAGAAGGCTCCTAAGATGGGCGTCACGCTTCTTGGTCAGATATTTGATGTTTCCTAAAGTGCTGCCAATGGCTCTGCGTACCAGCCAGTTCGACTCGCTTAAGTCTTCATTTAAACATCGTTCTGAAACTGTCAAAGCTAAAAGCTCAGTCTCTTCGGAAAGTGAGAACCATAAAGCCTCGCGGTCAAACTCTGTGCCATTTCGGAAGCGTCGTAAAAGGTCGTTCGTCAGTTTTTCAAAGTGTGACCTGTCTAGATCCTTTCCTGAAATTGTGATATCTGCCTTACCGTCAGGGATTAATACTTCTGCCTGTTGCGATGCGTCAAGATGTCCTTGAATTCGACTGATCAAGCCGCGAACAGAGATTTTCTTATTTTCATGCAACAGTTCACCGCAGGATTTAACGATTGCTTCCGTAAATGGGCTCAGATGCTCTCCATCGGCGGAGCGCTGGAAAGGGCTAGATGAGGCTAACAACGAGATATTTGAATGTATGTGCGCTCCATACTTCCCACTCCAACCTAAAGAGATTCTTGCCCCGCCAGCATAACAGCAATCCAAGATCAAAAGAACATTAGGCCACCCGTATGTTCGGTGTAGATCCATGAACCGCGTAATAGACAGAAGTCCAGATTTGTTAGGAGCGTCACTGAACTGAAGAATTAATTCGTTCTCCTCTAAGGTAGCATGTCCACTGAAGTAGACTATTAACAGGCTTCGTTTACTTGCAACGCTCGCGAAAGCGACTTCTAGTGCTGCGACGAATTGGGAAGCAGATATGTTCGTCGCCACCAAACTACCGCCAATGTCTAATTGCTCTCCGGAGCAGCGCAAGAATGCGTCAAAGCAATGCTGCACATCTGTTGCCCCCGCTTGCAAAGCAGAAAGCTCGGCACCCCCATTGGGATAGTGCGATATTCCCGCCCCAAGAAAGACGATTCGATGCTCAATGGTACGCACTGTTTAACTCATTCACCATTCGAACTGGAATCGCGCTCATCATCTGGCTCCACCGCAACACTAATTGAATCATCAGTCAATTCATTCGAATTGGAGCGACCAATACCCCTGGAAACGAGATTCTTAACTAAATCGTATACTGCATTCCCTGCAACCCCAAGTACAAGTTGAATGACGATTTCTGAAACCAAAATTCCTTTGGTTCCCGGAACTTGAATGGTAGTCCGCTCAACGACTCCCAATCCCTGAGACTTTACCGAAGCTGCAACCTCCTCCAAGATGCGACTGGCTTCAATGCTTCGGATGCGCGATTTGACGACAATTCTCACTTTTGATCTCCTTGATTTGGAAGTTTAGTCTTTGTAACTGATACCTGAGCTTTGATGTCAACGATCGGACTTCCAAGTAAATCAATCTCCAGACCGTCATCAGCCGTTTCAGAGTGCTGACGCAGCATTCCATCGGGATGAAGGACCCAATAGGACGAATAGAGTTCGCGCTGTCTTGTCAGAAATTTTATCTGAGGAAATGCATCTTGAATCCGTGCACAAGCATCTATAAAATCACCATTGCTTATTTCATACTCAACAAACTTCGGCTTTGCGTTTGCGGGATGAGGCTCAATGAGGCACCATTCATGAATTCCAAACTTTGAAATTGCCTCGGCCAGTTGGTAAAGGCCGTCTGAAGCCAAGAGCGGCTTGGTTATGACTGAATTAACTCGAACACGGTTTCGGCGTAAATCAGGGTCGATTGACGCGATCAGTTTCGTAGCGGCGTTCCACGCGCCAACAAAGTTTCTCAGCTTGTCGTGGCTGGCTTCAAGGGCGTCAATGCTGACTATCAGCCGACTGAGTTTTCGAATGTTAGCGGCAAGGTAACTGGAATTTTCGCGTCGACTTACGCCGCTCGTTGTCACAGTACAATGCATATCAGCTTCACGAATAGCCTCTATGACCGACGTTAGACCAGAAAATATACCTGGCTCTCCTCCGGCAATATCGATCTTTTGAGCACCGAGTGACCGCAAACGACTAACAACTACAGGTATGTTTGAAAGTTCGATCCTCTTATCCGTTTTAGGAGAAAAGCAATAACCGCAGTTCAATGGGCACATATCTGTAATGTGCCACATGACGTGCGGAAGCGTCCCATCATTAGGTGCTTCTGACCTGTCGAATGTGTTCGTGATGGGATTGTATTGCATTTTAAATAATGCCTCTTTCAATTAAGGCATTTTGAACCATTTCTGCAATAACTGTCGGCTTCAATAATTGGCCTTGGGGATCGCCGCAATCTATAAGCTCACAGTCGGTTCTGACTGACGAAACTTCCATGTACATGTTCCTAGCGGCGGATTGAAGTATTTCATCCGATTCATATACGTCCATTCCCTTGCCGACATAATTTCGAATCCCCTTTTTCAAAATATTTGATTGAGAAGCCCGTAGTCCGATCCCCATAATAAGATAGACATCAGGTTTGGGGAGCCCGAGGACGCTGTGCTCCAGATCTTCAATCCATGCCCCAATCCCTTCGGGTGCTTCCGAGCGTAGCGACTGATAAACCACGCTAGAAAGGGTGTATCGATTCAGTATCAAGACATCCGCTTCAGCAATTTTAGATCCTAGCGATGATATGTCGTGCCATCGGTCAACGGCGTACCAGAGTGCCATTGATTTTGGATCTACTGTAGCGGCGGTTTCTGTGGATGACTTTGCAGAAAGAAATTCCCCAATCTGCTTTCCTATAAAAGAGTCATAGACAGGATAAGATCTCACAATGACTTTCAAACCAAGATCTTCCAATCTTGATTTCAAAAGTTGAGCTTGGGTATCCTTGCCGCTGCCGTCTATCCCTTCAATTGCTACTATCTTCATTGTGAAGCACCAATAAACAATGAGCTGGTCGAGGTAATCAGGAGCGGAAGTGCTCGAATGTCGACTTGGAATTTATTGCTGGCGAACTCAATATCGCGAGCTCGAAATTCTGGAGGCATATCAGTAATTGTTTGAGCGTCGATGTGGCACCACAGTGCCAAAGAAAGTAGTCTTTCATCTGTCAACTCCATAAGGATCGGCAGTTCGTTGCGACGATGCGCTGACTCGAACCAGGTGCGAAGTCGGAGGCTTTCTTCTGCGGCTAACTCAGAAGAATCGGTTTGCTGGAGTGAGGACACGCCATCACGTTGGGCCCGACGGAGGATGTCGTTGAGGTTCATATGGGCTGTACTTCTGCAATGAGGAGATATGCTTTTAGGCAGTATGGCATTGAGCTTTAAGCAGCCGTTGTGGTGCACGCTTGCGTCCGCAAGCGTTACGGAGAGGAAATCCAACCGCATTAAGTGCTTCGAAGTAAGTCAACAGGCAAACGTCCCACTATGAAGAGGGGGTCTGCACGAGAGGGATTGAATGCCTAAGAACGTATCGATGACCACTTAGCACCAGTATGCCACGGGGTTGAAGCATCACAAGCCAGCGCACTGCGGTCTGCTTGGGTACTTGCTCTGGGCCAGTGCCCGAGATCTTTCGGTTTGACTCGTTTTGAGCGGTGCCAAGCGCAGCCCTGTGCCGCAGCGTTGGAAAACCGCTGTTGCCACCCCAGCCAACCCTTACCGACTGGCGCGGTTTTCGACCTCAAAGTCAGGGGTCGGTTGGGCCGCTTTACCCCAGTCCGCCTAACTTCGACACCATCTCCCGCCTGTGCGTAGCACTCGTTCTACAGCTGCGGCCCGTGTGTGGGCGTCATGCACGGTGGCTTTGCATCCACCCCGATGTAGTCCAGTATTTGGCGGACGTCAGCGCTGTGCGTGATAAAGGCGATTACTCGCATCTGCCAGCCACATATGGGATACCGCAGTGGGAACACCTCGTAGATTCGGGCAATCAGCACAGCCCATAAGAGAACTTGGCCGACCATCATTAACTTTCTTTGTATGCGGGCTTCATTTCTCTAGCAGCCATCACCTGTCTTTATTGATTGGCTCGCCGCATTTGGATGAGATGATTCAAAAATACCATGATTTTTGGCGAAAATCGCAGCCTGAAAGAATCAAGAGAACCGATGGATGGACTGACTATCTAAAAACACATGTCAAGCCCCTGAAATGAGCCCTTTCATGACCCACCATCGACAAAAGGCATTTTTGGCATGCGGGCTCGTCCTGTGCGTTTGTCCCATGGCTGCGTGGGCCGTGACGAGTGAACAAGCCAACCTCGCCAGTGAGCTTGGCCGGATCTTGGGAATGGCGTTGTCCGGCTATGCGATGTTGCGGCTGTTCAACCGCAAGAAAAACGATCCGACCCGGCCCAGCCTTTCAGGCCGGGTCTGGCGCATGGTGCGCACCGTTGCAACCCGCAAAACACCCACGGTCCCCAAAGCGGATCAGGTCAAAACCAGTCTTCTGAGCCGAATCTTGCGCGTGTTGCTCTGGGGGCTTCTGGTGTTGATGCTGTTCTTCCTGGCCAATGCGCTGTACCTGCGCTACCTGTTGTCGGTGGCTTGAGTAGAAAAACATCCATAAAATTGGCCTCTGTCGCTTGATATAAAAGCGCAAGCAGCTATTTGTTTTGTAGCGTTTCAGGCGCCCAGCGCCTGAGCAGCAGCGCATTGGTGATGACGCTCACCGAGCTGAAGGCCATGGCCGCGCCGGCCACCACGGGGTTGAGCAGGCCCAGGGCGGCCAGGGGAATGCCGGCCACGTTGTAGATGAAGGCCCAGAACAGGTTCTGGCGGATCTTGCGCACGGTGCGGCGCGAAATGTCCAGCGCATCCGCCACGCGCAGTGGGTCGCCCTGCATGAGGGTGATGCCTGCGGTGTGCATGGCCACGTCCGAGCCGCCGCGGGCGGGTTGACCGTCCAGCCCGGTGTTGTTCATGGCCAGGCCCACGTCGGCGGCGGCCAGGGCGGGGGCGTCGTTCACGCCGTCGCCCACCATGGCCACGCGATGCTGGCCCTGGGCTTGCAGTTGGCGGATGGTTTGGGCCTTGTCGCCGGGCAGCACTTCGGCCAACACGTCTTCGGGCGGCAGGCCCACGCGCTGGGCCACGGCTTGGGCTGCGGCGCGGTTGTCGCCCGACACCATCACCACCCGGATGCCCCGTGCCCGCAGCAGCGCCACGGCCTGGGCGGCGTGGGCCTTGGGTTCGTCGGCAAAGGCCAGCACGGCCAGCACCTGGGGCCCCAGCGACAGGGCCGACAGGGTGGCACCTGGGGCTGGGTTCTGGGTGACGGTGTCTGTGGCGGTGGACAGGCCCAGCTCGGCCATCCAGCGCAGGCTGCCCAGGCGCAGGGGCTGGCCTTGCAGGCTGGCCTGGGTGCCTTTGCCGGGCACGGTGTGCACGTCGGTCAACGGGGGAATGGGCGCGATGGCTTCGGGCAGCTGGCGGGCGGCCTGCACCACGGCGCGGCCCAGCGGGTGTTCGCTGTGCTGTTGCAGGGCAGCGGCCAGGCGCAGGGCCTGGTCGGCGTCGATCTGGTCTTGCACCTCAGGCTGCAGCCACAGCCCGGTCAGCACCGGCTGGCCGCGGGTGAGGGTGCCGGTCTTGTCAAAGGCCACGGTGTCCACGCGGTGGGCGGTTTCCAGGGCTTCGGCGTCTTTGATCAGGATGCCGTGCTGCGCCGCCACCCCCGTGCCCGCCATGATGGCCGCCGGGGTGGCCAGGCCCAGCGCGCAGGGGCAGGCAATCACCAGCACGGTGACGGCGTTCATCAGCGCCTGTTCCCACGGCGCACCGGCCCAGTGCCAACCCAGCACTGTGGCCAAGGCGATGACCAGCACCACGGGCACGAACACAGCGGCCACCTGGTCCACCAGGCGTTGCACCGGGGCTTTTTGGCCCTGGGCATCCTGCACCAGGGCAATGATGCGGGCCAGGGTGCTTTGGGTGCCCACGGCGGTCACTTGCACCTGCACCACGCCGTCGCCATTGAGGGTGCCGCCGGTCACGGGGCTGTCGGGGGCCTTGGGCACGGGCAGGCTTTCGCCGGTGAGCATGGATTCGTCGGCCTGGGTCTGGCCTTCGGTCACGATGCCGTCAGCCGGGAAGCGCTCACCGGCCAGCACGCTCACGCGGTCGCCGGGCAGCAGTTCGGCCACGGGCACGTCCACCGCCTCGGTGCGGCGCACGCCGTCGGGCAGCAGGTGGGCCACCTCGGGCCGCAACTGGCGCAGGGCGCGAATGGCGCTGGTGGTCTGGCGCTTGGCGCGGGCTTCCAGCCACTTGCCCAGCATCACCAGGGTGATGACCACGGCGGAGCCTTCAAAGTACACATGCACCATCTCGCCCGGCTCGGCCTGCCACCACAGCCAGGTGGACAAGGCCCAGCCCGCGGTGGTGCCAATGGACACCAGCAGTTCCATGTTGCCGCTGCCGCTTTTGAGCGCATGCCAACCGGCCTTGTAGAAGCGCCAGCCCAGGCCAAACTGCACCGGCGTGGCCAAGGCAAACTGCCACACGGCGGGCAGCATCCAGTGCTGGCCGAGCAGGTCGCCCACCATGGGCCCCACCAAGGGCAGCGACAACAAGACACCGATCAGGATGGGCCAGAAATCCAGCGGCACGCCCAGCCACGCGGGGGGCGGCGCGTCGTCGTCGCCCGTGTCCACGGGCCGGGGCTCGTACCCGGCGTCGCGCACGGCGCGGGCCACGCGGGCGGCAAACAGCGCGGGTGATGCCGTGGGGTTGGTTTCGCTCGCCGCACCCGTGCCTGCCAGCGCGGTGGGGTGCCACACCACCCGGGCCGATTCGGTGGCCAGGTTGACGTTGGCACTGTCCACACCGGGCAGTTTTTTCAGGACCCGCTCCACCCGGCCCACGCAGGAGGCGCAGGTCATGCCGCCCACGCCGATGTCCAGCGTGCACAGCTCGGGCGGGGCGGTAGAGGGGGCGTTGGGGGCGGGGGAGGTGTTCATGGGGCCAGCTTAAACCTTGACCTGGTGGGAAGGTCAATGGGGTGGGCGGGGCTGGTGGTGGGGCGGTGAAAGTGGCCGCATGGCCACCGACATGGTGCAAAGCTCTCTGAGCTGCCTATGCGGCAGTGAACGGCGATGTGCTGGGCCTGGACTACGAAATTGATTTCTGAGCTGCCTACACGGCAGTGAACGTTTCACGCATGGATGCGATTGCGGCATTGTGTTTCTGAACTGCCTACACGGCAGTGAACGATAGACCAGCCTCCCGCGCCAACCGCTCGTATTTCTGAGCTGCCTACACGGCAGTGAACTCGTCGTCTGACTCGGACAGCAGCCGCTCAACTTTCTGAGCTGCCTACACGGCAGTGAACGCCGGGCGGTGGAGCAGGAGCTGTGCTTGACGTTTCTGAGCTGCCTACACGGCAGTGAACGGTCGAATCTATGGAATGCCAGCTGACGATTGTTTCTGAGCTGCCTACACGGCAGTGAACCCAGCACGGTAGACAGCTGCCATACCCAATCATTTCTGAGCTGCCTAAACGGCAGTGAACCCCAATGTGGCTGCCAGGTCATCCAGCGCATTTTTCTGAGCTGCCTACACGGCAGTGAACTCGCGTTGCCCGTTCCCCACCTGGAGCCCGCTTTTCTGAGCTGCCTACACGGCAGTGAACAAGCTGGCTCTGCCCTCGGTAGCTGCGCACCTTTTCTGAGCTGCCTACACGGCAGTGAACCAGGTCGAAAACGGCCTGCGCGGCATCGCCCATTTCTGAGCTGCCTACACGGCAGTGAACATCTCCACCGCCCGCCTCAAAGTGTGGAGCATTTTCTGAGCTGCCTACACGGCAGTGAACACGTGGACATGCTGCTCATGCCGCAGCCAATTTTTCTGAGCTGCCTACACGGCAGTGAACCTGAAATCTGCGCCCTTCTGGTCCCACGAGTTTTTCTGAGCTGCCTACACGGCAGTGAACGTGCAGCGATGCGCTCATGCATTGCGGTGTCTTTTCTGAGCTGCCTACACGGCAGTGAACCGCTGCGGTGGAACAAGATGGCCGAAGCAGAGTTTCTGAGCTGCCTACACGGCAGTGAACAAGGGGGCGCCGTGGTCCGGGTGCCTCACCTTTTTCTGAGCTGCCTACACGGCAGTGAACGGCCTTTTTCCAGGACTCACGGGGTAAACCATTTTCTGAGCTGCCTACACGGCAGTGAACTGGAAGTCCTGGACCTGCTGGGCAACATGTAATTTCTGAGCTGCCTACACGGCAGTGAACGAAAGCTCTGAGGCGTCAATGCCCCACTGCGCTTTCTGAGCTGCCTACACGGCAGTGAACGCCACGCCGGCGCGGATGTAGCGGCGCATGGTTTTCTGAGCTGCCTACACGGCAGTGAACGTCTGCCTGCACCGCGCCCACCATCTGTGCCATTTCTGAGCTGCCTACACGGCAGTGAACTCGTCGGGATCGGCCAGGATGGCGTCTTCGATTTTCTGAGCTGCCTACACGGCAGTGAACCCCACCTCAACAGCGGAATCTACCCCTCGCAATTTCTGAGCTGCCTACACGGCAGTGAACGGTGAGCAGCAGCGCCGGGGTGATGATGGTGTTTTCTGAGCTGCCTACACGGCAGTGAACGGGTGGGTCGTGGCGTTGACCTTGATCACATATTTCTGAGCTGCCTACACGGCAGTGAACTAGGGCAGGGGTACAAACGAAAAAGGCTTACATTTCTGAGCTGCCTACACGGCAGTGAACCCAGTTCGTCGGCTACTTCGGCGACCATCACATTTCTGAGCTGCCTACACGGCAGTGAACGGTTTCACGCATGGATGCAATTGCTGCGCTGTTTTCTGAGCTGCCTACACGGCAGTGAACGCGTGTTCCTGCCACGCCAGCAGACAGAGGGCTTTCTGAGCTGCCTACACGGCAGTGAACCCTGCCCTGCCGACTGCGGTTGTCCCTGGTATTTTCTGAGCTGCCTACACGGCAGTGAACACGCTCAGACCTGCGCCGCCGCCCGCGGCATTTTTCTGAGCTGCCTACACGGCAGTGAACAATCTGCGATGCCGTCTGCTCCTGGTACTTCTTTTCTGAGCTGCCTACACGGCAGTGAACGGTTGGAGCGTGGCCCAGTCTGGCATGGGCGCTTTCTGAGCTGCCTACACGGCAGTGAACGTCTTGAAGTGCCCGGCCTGCTCGCCGGGCATTTTCTGAGCTGCCTACACGGCAGTGAACCCAAGGATCGGCCGGTGTGGCGCGTGCAGAGCTTTCTGAGCTGCCTACACGGCAGTGAACGCCTCGTCCAGCTCGGCCTCCATGCGCTGCTTTTTCTGAGCTGCCTACACGGCAGTGAACATCAAGGCCAGAGAGAAGCTGATTCAGCTTGTTTTCTGAGCTGCCTACACGGCAGTGAACACCGGGCAACACACTCCGCTGCGGTCCGTCCATTTCTGAGCTGCCTACACGGCAGTGAACCAGGGCGTGGTGATGTTCCCCTCGCTCGATCATTTCTGAGCTGCCTACACGGCAGTGAACGGTTCAGCCATGGGCGGGCTCCGTGGGAAGTTTTTCTGAGCTGCCTACACGGCAGTGAACCTGATTGCCATCAGCGCAGGCATGCCGCTGGATTTCTGAGCTGCCTACACGGCAGTGAACAGTCGCCCCGTACTCGGTGCCCCCAAACTCCATTTCTGAGCTGCCTACACGGCAGTGAACCAGACCCCAAACCCGCCAAGTCGTGGATTCTTCAAGGAAAACAGGCCAGAAAAGGGCGGTCACCCATTTTCTGGCCTCTCCGCCAACCCGTTGATTTTCAACAACTTTTTCCAGCGCTTCAAAAAAGGGTCAAAACCAGGGGACGGTGGCGCCCAGGCTCAGGCCGTAGGCGCTGAAGCCCCCGGGCTGGGGCTCTGCGGTCAGGGGCTCGTGGGCCACCATCAGCCGAAACGATTGGCTGGTGCTGCTGCTGCGCATCCACACCCAGGGCAGATCGGCCCATTGGGCCGCGCTGTCAGGGATGCGCTGGGCGGCTTCTTCAGCCGTCAGGCTGTGCCGCCGCATCAGGCGGCGGCGCAGGCGCTCGGGGTTGCTTTGGGTTTGCACGCGCTTGACCAGCCGATGCTTCACCGGGCTGGGCACCGGGGTGGCGGGGGTCAGGTCCACGTGGTCGCGCATGCCCTTGAGCCAGTCCTGCGCCATCAGCTGGCCCAGCGCATCGGCACGGCCGTGCAGCCGCAGGCGGTTGCCCAGCCACCGGCTGGTGTGCCCCGGAAAACTCACGCCAATGTCACCCTGGCCGTGGGTCACCAGCGCCCGGTGCAGGCGGGCGTACAAGGCGGCCATGAGTTGGCTGGACGGAAAGTCCTCATCGGGCCGCACGTCAATGTCCACAAAGTGGCTGGGGGTGGTCATGGGGTCAGCCCTTGTCTGCATCACCAAACACGCCACCGCGGATCAGCGTGGCCATGACAAAGTGCTGCTGCTCCAGCGCCGGGGCCTGGCCTTTGGTGACCCAGTGGTCGAACAGGGTGTAGAAGTCTTCCTTGGCCTTGGGTTGGCGGTAGGCCTTGCCCTGCGTGGTGACGGAGCCGTAGGGTTCCACGGCAATGGGGCCGTTGTCGGCGGCACCGGTGTACCAGGTGTCGATGGTGCGGATGGCGTTGCCCAGCTTTTGCGAGTGCATGCCCGCCACGCCGTTGACCTGGTACAGGGTTTTGCTTTTGCCGGCCTTGTCTTTGTCGAGGATCAGCTCTTGCGAGGGGTACACCTCCTGACCCGCGCCCATGCGGACAAAGGCTGTGACTTGCAGCAGCACATGGCGCTGGCCCGCCAGCCCTTGGGCCAGCAGGTTGGCCACGGCGTTCAAGCGGGCTTTGTCAGATTCAGGAGCATCAAAGCTAAGCAGAGAAAGCGCTAGGGCATCAAAAGACCATGAGTTTTGGGCCTTCCCGTCCACCCAGTGGCTCACCTGGATTTCGATTTGCTCGGCCCCCAGGCGGTTGCGCCACAGGAAACGGCCATTGGCCAGGTTGGCGGCGTAGCGGCGCGCCAGCTCGGCAAAGCCGTGGGTGGCCACGTAGCCGTTGACGGTGGCCTGCAGCGCTTGCTGGTAGTCGGCGCTGTTGCAGGCCGACGGGGTGCCCGCACCGCCCAGCACGCGCAGCGTGAAGCTGACCTTGAGGGTGTCGGCCCCGGCGGGCAGCATGGCCACGTCCACGGTCTGGAGGTTGGGGTTTTCGATGGCGGCGTCGAGCTTGGCCGGGTCTTGCTCTTTGGCCTTGAGCCGGTTGGAGATGGTGCCGCGCACCGACTTGGCGATGAGGGTGACGGGCTGCCAGGTGTGCGACTGCGCACGGTCAGCCCACTGGCCTGCGGCAAACAGGGCGTCAGACGGGTCCAGCTTGCGCTCGAAGGCGAGGACGGAGGCGGTTTTGATTGTGTTTGTGGTTGCCATGGGGTTGCTCCTTGAGGGTGGGGTTTCAGTCGATGTAGTCGTCAGGGTTGAAATCGTCTGCGGCCACGGGTTTGAATTGGTTGGTGCAGCGGTACAGGCCGTTGGGCGTGTCGTGGCTGGTGTGCCACAGCAGGTCGTGGGTGTCTTGCAGGCGGTGGGGGCTGATCCACTGGCCGATGGAATACACGCTTTCCACAAACTGGAAGGGCACTGCCGGGTCTCGCGCGCCCGCCACGGTGCCGGGGGCATGCAGTTCGGACAGGGCGGCAAAGCCCACCGGAATGGGCACCAGCCAGCCGGGGCGGCTGTCGGTGGCCCAGTCGGCGGGGTCTGTGGCTCCTGCAGCGTGGGTGGGGTCGGGTGCCTTGCGCGTGGCGCGGTGGTTGATGCGTGACAGGTCCATCCAGGCATCGAGCAGCGTGGCCTGGGGCTGGCAAGTTTGCAGCTCGGCCCAGTGGGCTTGCAGCAGGTCGTCGCGCAGCACCAGGGCAAAACCGGGCAGCCAGCGGCGGCGCATGCGTTTGAACTGGCTGGCGCGGTCATCCGCCTGGCTGGCCAGCAGGCTGAGGCGGGGGCG
Source organism: Hydrogenophaga soli (assembly GCF_054777695.1). NCBI lineage: Bacteria > Pseudomonadati > Pseudomonadota > Betaproteobacteria > Burkholderiales > Comamonadaceae > Hydrogenophaga > Hydrogenophaga soli. The sequence goes on from NZ_BAAHAK010000004.1 coordinate 156,999, forward strand.
TGGCGGGTGCTGAAACGGTCCAGGCAGCGGCGGCATCACGCTGCCCCCGGCCAGCCGCATGCCTGCCACCAGGTGGCCGATGTGTGCGGCCAGCTCGCCGCGGGCGTTGTCGTCCAGGTAGCGGTGGGCCAGATCGGCTTGCAGCACCAGGGTGATGTCGAGGTGGACGCGCCCTTCTTCCACGATGGCGGCGGTGCTGCCGTCAGCCAGCACGGGGTTGCGCGTGAGGGCAAAGCTGTGGGTGTAGCCGCCGTGCGTCACCTGGGCTTCGAAGCCGTGGCAGATCACGCCCACGCCTTGGAATGCAATGCCTGCCTCTGGCCCCAGGCGGCGGGCCAGCGCGGTCATGAAACCGGTGAAGGCGGTGATGGCCGGGAACCCCCAGGTCAGCGGGCTGGAGATGGCGTTGGCGTTTTGCACGCGCAGCCGGGGCAGCTCCAGCAGGGCGGAGTGCGTGGGGGCTGCCATGTGGTGGGTGGTGTCATCACTCAACATCACTGCTCTCCCGTTCTTCGGCTTCGATCTGTGTGAGCATTTCCTTGCGCCAAACTGCAAATTCGTCGTCACCCACCAACAAGGGTGAGCGCATTTGGGCGTTGAGCCAGGTGGCAAAGGCGGCACTGATGCGCTCGGCCACATCGGTGGGCGGGGTGCGGCAAAGCGCTGCATCGGCTTGGGCACAGCCTGTGGGGTCGAGCCAGCGGGCATGCAGGTCGGTCAGGGCACAGTCGGGCTGCTGGCTCCAGCCGGGGGGCAGGCTGCGCAGTTCAGCACGGAGTTGCAAGAACTCGTCGATGAGCGTGTTCACCAGCGCGGCGCGGTGTTGGCGGGTGGGTTTGTTGCCTTTGGGATCGGTCTTGAGAAAGGCCAGCAGATCGCGCAGCGCCGCCGTCACGCCGGGGCGGCGGCTGTAGCGGGGAAACAGCGATTCACTGCCCAGCAGTGGCTTGATCTCCATGCTGCGCCACACCGGCGGCAGCGAGGCCAGCAGGTGGTTGTTGCCCCGGCGCTCGCTGTTGAGCTGGCTGATGTTCTGTGGCTTGGTGCCGCCCAGTTGCTGCACGGCCAGATGGGGGTATTCGCGTACCGGGCGTTCGCTGTACTGGCCTGCCTTTCGGGCCTCGCGGGCGGCTTTGGCTTCGTCGCTGAAGCGGTCGTCTTGCAGGGTTTGGAACAGTTGGTGCGCCAGTGAGCTGGCGTACAGCGGAGCCAGAAGGTGGTAGCAGGCATCGTTGTGCAAGTCGGTGCCCACAGGCCAGTACAGCTGTTTGGCCAGGGTGTGGGAGGTGGGTTTGCCACGGGGCGTGGTCAGGCTGGCAAAGGCGCTCATCCAGGCTTGGGCCTGAGCGGGGTCGTCACTGAGGGCGTGGGCCAGATCCACGTCGCCAGAGGCCGCCAGCGCCAACAGGGTTTGGCCTTGGTGCTCCTGTTTCAGGAATTTGTACACGTCCAGCGCAGCGGCATTGCCCACCACGTCGCCCGCAAAGGTGTCGCCCAAGCAGTGGCTGCCCACCACGGGCAACGTGGCCAGGGTGCGGGGCGGGCAGTACAGGTTGGTGCCCTTGGCATCCGGGTGGATGGGCTTGAGTGAGTGGGTGACGGCCTGGATTTGCGCGGCCCGGCGGGCGGCATCTTCCAACCAGGTGGCGGGGATGAACTGCTGGCGCAGTTGGTCCCGCTTTTGCTGCTGGTCCGGGTCGTCGCCCTTGATGCCGTCGAGCTTGTCGGACAGCCTCTTGTTGAGAAATTCAACGATGACCGCACGCAGTTCGGCACTGCGTTGCGGATGGTGTTTTTGCATCCGGTTCCTCCCTGTGGCCATTCAGCACGGATGCCGTTTGCATCCGCGCAGACACATGGTAGATCACGCGAATCAACACTTCGCCAAGCAGTCCTGCGCCACCGATTCAAACGCGGCAAACGCTTGCTCAAAACGGGGAGGGTGCCTGTCGTACACCAGCGGCAGCAGGTGTTGCTGGTACTGCTGGCGCAGCGAACTGTTGTGCCTGGCTTCGGCCAGGGTGCGTTGGAGCACGCCCACAGGGTCGGCATCAAACGCGGGGTTCTGGCCTTTGAACTCGGCCTGATCCATGCGGACAAGGTGTGGAAACACCTCCCGTGCCCCCGCCAGCGAAGCCCCAGCGTGTTCGGCAATGCGGGCCACGTCGTGCACGTGGCGCACCAGGGTGGGGTCGTGTGCGGCGGACGGTTGGGTCCATTGGGAGGCGCACCGCCGCAACAAGGAAAGCACTTTTTCCGCTGCTGTCTCCCCCACGGAGATGCAGGGCATGGTCACCGTGGTGCTGGGGGGCAGCCCGGCCAGTGATTCGTGCAGGTAACCGAATTGACGTGTTTCCAACGCCAACAGCGGCGTGCGGTGTATCACCTCCAGCTTCAGTTCTGGCCGAAGGCTGGGCAATTGGCTGTAGGTGGAACGGTAGCCTGCGCCCACCACAAAGTAGCGGTGCGCATCGCGCACGCTGGGGTTGCCGTCATCTGCTGACGGGGGCAACAGCGGAAATTGCAGCTGGGCCAGCAATGCCGTCAGGTGCTGATGCAGCGCCGTCAGCCGTGCGCGCTGTCCCCGGCCTTTTTTGAGCGGCACGGGGGTGGGCTCAAGCACCACTTTGAGGTCAATGTCTTCAGACATCCGCTGGATGAGCCCATGCGCTTTGGCCAGGCAGGTGCCTCCGGCAAACACCAGCCGAATGCCTGCGTCGTGGCGCACCAGTTCACCTTTGCGTGCATCCAGATCGTTGAAGTGCCCATGCATCACCCGCAGCTCGCTCAGGGCTTTGAGCAAATCGGTGATGTGGATGTCTTTTTCTGCGGTTTGGACGGGCAGCCCACGCAGCAGGCCTTCGGCAGAGAGGTCTTCAATCGCTTGCCGCTGTGCGCTGGAAATTGTTCTCATAGGTCACCGTGCGTCCGCCCACCTCGATTTTTCGGCTGATGCGCCGGTTGCCGGTGTGGGCCACAAACGTGCCGGGAAGTTGGGTGGTTTGCCCGGCGTTGTAAGCCGCTGCGGCCCGCCCGGCTCCCACCGGCACGCCCATTTTCTGGAGGGCTTCGGTGGCCAGTGTCTCCAGGCTGCCCGCGGGCACCAGGGCACCCGTGATGGTGCTTTGGCGGGTTTTGGCGTAAATGCCCCTGCCGATGCGGGTGATCACACCCTTGGCCATCAGCTCATTGAGTGCTGCGGTGACCTGCGCAGGGCTGCCCAACCGGGCGATTTCCGAGCGGAAAACGACCTGCCCAGAACGGCCCTTGATGGAGCGCAACAATCGGTCGGCGAGTTTCATGGCGGCACGTTCGGGGGCAAAGCGTGGGCACAGTTTAGTGCATTGTGACCTGAGTTGCAAAAACCAAATTAATCTTTGTTTATCAATTAGTTATTTCAACACACTTTGCTGTTTTTTCAGCATGGTGTGACGTGTGATTCACCCCGCCCATGCCGTGAACCCCAGCGCGGGGTGAAAGCGCCAACCAAAGCCACTCTCCTTGTTGTAGCGAAGAGTGACGCCACCAAAGCGGTAGGCACATTTTTCTGTAGAAATTTTCATGCTGGCAGCCAGTGTGTGCAATGCGCTCATGTAGTCGGTCGGGCCCCAGGGGGCGATGCCAGGGCCTTGCACCTGCTCGTTGGGGATGCGGTGTTCCAAATGTGCGTTGGGGGTGGCCGTGGTGCGCGGGTGGCCACCGGGTGTTGTGCCCGGCACAGGCACCAGCAGCTTGAGCACGTAGTCATCTCCATCGTCGTTGGGCACCAGCACCACGTCTTCGGTGGGCGTGGTGTCGTGGCAGCGGAACGGTTGCTGCTGGGGCAACACGGCGGTCAGCAGGGCATCGGCCACAGGCAGGTGCCACCAGCTGGCGGCGTTGAGGCGGGTGGCGCTGGGCTGCATGGTGGCCTGAATGCGGGCGTGCTCCAGGTCCACCAGCCGGTCTTTGGGCTTGAAGTCGGGTGGTTCCGAGGGCAGCAGGCGGGGGCGGGAGTCGATCACATCGCGCTCGTGCGGGCGCAGCAGGGTGTGCAGGTCGTGGCTGTTGAGCCGTGTGTTGTCGGTTTCAAAGCCGGGCTTGCAGAACGCGGGCTGACCGGGACGTTGCCCATGGTGCAGGTTGGTGGCAAACACGCTCAGGTTGGGGCTGGTGCAGGTCCCAACCCGGTGGCGGCGCACGCGGCCAGCCAACTGGATGAGTGAGCGGATGGACGAGGGCTCCACCACGGCCCAGTCGTGATCGTGGTCGCGGCCCACTTCGGTGACGGGCGAGCCGAGCACGATGAACAGGTGGTCGGCCTCGGGATACGCGTCAATGCGTTGGCGGATGTCGGGCAGGCTGAACACGGCATCCGGCCGGCGGCGGTTGAGGGCCAAGTCCAGCTGCTGTTCGATGGCGGAGCGCAACAGCAGCGGGTATTGCGAGTGGTAGGTGCACAGGTGGATGCGAACGCCTTGGGGCGCACCCTGTTGGTACAGCGCCAGCGCCACGTTGACCAGCGGCTCGATGTTGGCCATGCGGATGAGGCCGAAGCTGACGCGCTTGCGGCCACCGCTGCCACCTTGCGGGTCAAGGCTGTGGTGGCGCTGGTGCAGGGCCAGCGCGGCTTCGCGGGCCAACTGGGCAAAGCGGGCGGCGTGGTCGCGCGGGGGAAGCTGCCCCAACTCCAACGGAATCAAGGTACAGCGGCGGCGTACTTCGCGTTCAGCGGCATCGCTCAGGTGCCGGGTGCGCTGGGTGGCGAAACGGAGGTGCTCGCTGGCAAACCTTGGGTGGTCGGCGCAGTCGCTTGCGTGGGTGCCGAATTCGTCCACCCACAGGCAGCAGATGGCGGGTGATGCGGGGACCGAAACACCGGGGCGCTGGCCCCGGTTGCGGGCGAACTGTTCGCGGCCCTCGCGGTAAGCCGCAAACAGGCCCTGCACCATGGCTGGGGGCAAGGTGGCCGAAGACAGCAGCACCCGCGCACCCAGCAGCCCGGCCCAGTGCATCAGCCGGGTGAGGGCGGGCAGGTCGGCCAGGTCGAAGTCGTCGGGCTCGTCCAACACCAGGTCGCCGCTCATCAGGCGCAGCATGGGGGCAATCTGGCGGCCTCCGCGCTGGCTTTCGGTGGCGGGGGTGAGGTGGTCGATGGTGCACACCAGCAGCGGGGCCACCAGCAGTTTGGCGGCTTGCGGGTCGTGCAGCACGCGCTGCAACACGGGGTGGGCCTGGTGGTTGCCTTCAAACACCACATGACCGTCTTCTTCCAGCAGCGCTTGGGTGGAGGCGGAGCCGGTCTGCTCGGCCATGCGCTCGTGGTGCTCGAACAGCGCCCGGCTGGCGCTGCCGCCCACGCGAATGGCCAGCTTGTCATTGGTCAGGCCCAGCAGGTCGCGAAAGGCCCGCCCGGTTTGCAGTGTGAGGGTGCGCAGCCCCATGGCAAACGCGCAGCGCATGCCCTGTGCGGGGTCGGCCAGCGCGTGCATGACGCGGGCATTGGCCAGTGTTTTGCCACAGCCGGTGGAAGCCATGTTGACAATGAACGCGCCGTGTTGGGCACTGTGCTCGCGCACGCTGGCGGCCAGGTCGGCGGCGTTGTCTTGCCAGCGAAAGTGCTCATCTTCGGCCCGCCTTTGGAGGGGTTTGCATTCGCCCAGGTGGGGCAAATCGGTTGCCAGGCAGGGCAAGGCGTCGGTGACGGTGGCGCTGTGGCGGGCCACGCCCAGCAGGTGTTCGTCCAGAGGCTGGTTGAGGCGGTGGGGGTTGCCGTGGGTGTTGGCAAACAACGGGTAGCCGGGTTGCCCTTGCACCCGTCCGGCCACAGGCTGGCCGGTGGAGGTGTCCATCCCCAGGCTGGAGTAGTGGTGGTCGGCCAGCATCAGGCTCAGGCGGGCGATGTGCATCACATAGGGGTTGCCCAGCCAGCCACCCGACCCGTTGCCCTTGCCCGGTTGGGCACGCAAGGCCAGCAGGCGCAGGGCCAGCTCGGAGGCTTGCTGGCGCCACGCGTCGGTGGTGACGGGCAGGCCGTGCGGGTCAAAGTCCCAGTACAGCGGCAGGTGGTGGTCGGTGTCGCCACCGTCGGTGCGTTCGTTCCAACCGGCGTCGAGGTGTTGGAGCACCTGGTGCAGGCTGGCCGCGGTGATGGGTTTGCCCGCGGGCATCGTGGGCAGGCGGTGGTGTGTCAGCACCAGCCAGCCCACGGCCTGGGCCAGGGGCGCGTGGGCCAGGCGCAGGAAGGGGGGCTGCACCTTGGCATCCATGCCATCCCGTTGCAGACGCTCCCCGTGCCAACTGGCGTGGTCTTCTGCCGTGGGGTTGGCCAGCCGGGTGAGCCAGGTGGCATCGTCATCTTTGCCCACAAACGCCTCGAACAAGCGCAGCGACACCCATTCGTGCCGGTATTGGTTGCGTTCGGGGCGGCCATCGGCGGTGGTCAATTCACCGCGCAGCCGCATCTGGAAGGCGCGGCTGGCTTTGCCCAGGTCGTGCAGCAGTGCGGCCAGCCCGGCCAGCAGGTGAATGTTCTGACCGGTGTGCCAGTCGTTGTGGTTGCTCCCGTGTTCGGCCGTCTGAGCACGGATGCGGGTGGGTGGGTGTTCCTGTTTGTCGAACTCCGAAATTGAGAGCGGATTCGTCATGTATATAAAGCGGTAGAGGCCAATTTTCATGAACATATTCCATGCCTGGCGGCTCCTTTGAGTCCGTCAGTGCAGAACGTGTGCACGCTGGCCTGATGTTCCCACCCTTCGTTGCACCAGGGCTGCAAGATGAGGCACCGCACGGCCAAATGTGTGATTGTTCCGGCAATCAGCCGTACAATTTTCCAAAAGGAATCCCCATGCCACCCGCCATTGCTACCGCCCGTCTTGAAGCCCGCATCACCCCCGATCTGCATGCCATGCTCAAGCGCGCGGCAGAGTTGGAGGGGCGCACCTTGACCGATTTCGTGGTGGCCGCGGTGCAGGCCGCGGCCAAGCAAACCATTGAGCAGGCCGATGTGGTGCGCTTGTCGATGGCCGACCAAGCCAGCTTTGCACAGGCCCTGCTGTCGCCCCCGCCCGAAGCCCCGGCCTTGAAACGTGCCTTTGCCCGCCGAAGCAAGCTGTTGCGCACGGAATGAGCGGCGCACCGTTTCGGGTGGCCGCCCTGGATGGCACGCATGATCGGGCCACGTTCAGCAGTGGCACACCTGCGCTGGACCGCTACTTGCGCGAACAGGTCACGCAAGACATTCGGCGCCGGGTGACGGCCTGCTTCGTGGCGCTGACGGACGGCAATCGCATTGCGGGTTACTACACCTTGGCGTCTGCCAGCCTGCTGTTGACCGATCTGCCTGCAGCCACGGCCAAAAAGCTGCCTCGCTATCCCACGGTACCCGCGGTGCGCATGGGTCGCTTGGCGGTGGATCAGACATTCAAAGGGCAAGGATTGGGTGGTGCGTTGTTGGCCGACGCCTTGCTGCATGCCGCCCGTTCCGAAATTGCCGCCCATGCCTTGATGGTGGACGCCAAGGACGCGATGGCCGCAGCCTTCTACCGGCATCACGGCTTCATGGACTTGCCCGAAATGCCGCTGATGCTGTTCTTGCCATTGGCCACGGTCAGCACTCACCGTTGAATCCGCTCAACCGCTTGACCTTCCCACCATGGCAAGGTTCATGATGGCGGCTGTTCTGTTCAACCCCTTCAGGAGCCCCTCATGACCCAGCAAACCTTCACCGTCACCGGCATGACCTGCGGCCATTGCGAAAAAGCCGTGGTGCAGGCCATCAAGACCGTCGATCCGCAGGCCGAGGTCAAGGCCGACCGCACCGCCAACCGCGTGGACGTGACCAGCGAACAACCGCGCGAAGCGCTGGCCGCCGCCATCCGCGAAGAAGGTTATGCCGTCGCCTGACGGCTCCCGGGCCGCCCCCGCGTTTCCGGTGCACATCGGTGAGGCGGCGCGGCTCAGCGGGGTGTCGGCCAAGATGGTGCGGCACTACGAAAGCCTGGGCCTGCTGCCCCCGGTGCACCGCACCGACAGCGGCTACCGCCTGTACACCCAGGCCGATGTGCACACCCTGCACTTCATCCGCCGCTGCCGCGAGCTGGGCTTTGCCATGACCGACGTGGCCAGCCTGGTGGGCCTGTGGCACAACCAGACGCGCTCCAGCGCCGACGTCAAGGCCATTGCCGGGCGACACCTGCAGGGCCTGGCCGAGCGCATCGAGGGTTTGCAGGCCATGCAGCGCACGCTGCAATCACTCATGGGCTGCTGCCACGGCGACCAACGGCCCGACTGCCCCATCCTCGACGAACTGGCCCGTTGACCCTGCACGGGGCCGGTGTGGCCCCAGGGCATGGGGGCTGGGCATGGGCAGCAACTTCGCCGGTGGCGAGGCGCACAGACCGTGGGGCGGGTGCGCGACAGCGCAGTCCGCGCCAGCGGACCCCCGGCGAGGCGCTGCCCATGCCCAACCCCCATGCCCTTGGGCCACACCGTCCCTGCGCAAAAACTTTACACAGCCTCACACAGGCGGCACGCGGGGCTTACACGCCGCTTCCACACTCCTTTCCATGCCCACGGTTCACTGTGAACCCAGCGGCAACGGAGGCAGCCGAACCTGCCCATGTTTCAGTTGAAAGGAACACACCATGAACACGCTGACCCGACGCCTGCTGACTGCTTCTGCCGTGCTGTGCGTGGCCGGAGCATCCACTTTTGCCCTGGCCCGCGGCGGCAATTGCGATGGCATGCCCGACGGCATGGGCCAAGGCCCGCGAGCCGAGCAGATGCAAGGCAAGATGGCCGAGCGCATGAAAGAGCGCATGGCGCAACGCCAGGCGGCCCTGAAGGCCAAGCTCAAGCTCACCCCCGAACAGGAAGGGGCCTGGACCCAGTTCACCACCGCCATGCAACCCCCGGCCCAAGGCCCCAAGCGGCCCGACCCGGCTGAAATGGCCAAGCTGACCACGCCCCAGCGCATGGAAAAGATGCAGGCCCTGAAGGCCGATCGCGATGCTGAAATGACCAAGCGCATGAGCGCCGTCATGACGTTCTACTCGGCCCTGACACCCGAGCAGCAAAAGGTGTTTGACGCCGAACACGCCAACATGGGCCCCGGCGGCAAGCACGGCCATGGTGGCCACGGCCCGATGATGGGCCGCCAGGGCTGATGGGTCCGACCCGCTGGATCAGCCGGGGCGGCGAAAGCGCAAATCGGTGGCGTCGGGCCGCCCTGGCAGGTTCAGCGCCACACGCCGGGGCTCGCTGTGGGCCAGGCAGCGCCCTTGGCGGTAGACCCGCAGCCGGGGGGCACGCAGGCGAATGGCCTCCACCGGGTCGGCCGCCTGCAGCAGCACAAAGGTGGCGTCTTTGCTGGGCTCCAGGCCCCAATGGTCCAACCCCAGGATGCGTGCCGGGTTGATGGTGACGGCCTCGAAACACTGGCGCATGGCGGCCTGCCCGGTCATTTGCGCCACGTGCAGGCCCATGTGGGCGGCGTCCAGCATGTCGGCCTGGCCCAGGCTGTACCAGGGGTCCAGTACACAGTCGTGGCCAAAGGCCACGGTCAGCCCGGCGGCCATCAGCTCGGGCACGCGGGTCATGCCGCGGCGTTTGGGGTAGCTGTCGTGCCGCCCTTGCAGGGTGATGTTGATGAGCGGGTTGGCCACCACGTTCAGCCCGGCTTCGGCCATCAGCGGAATGAGTTTGCTCACGTAGTAGTTGTCCATGCTGTGCATGGACGTGAGGTGCGAACCCGTCACCCGCCCGTGCAGGCCCAGGCGCTGGGTGTGGAAGGCCAGGGTTTCCACATGGCGGGAATGCGGGTCGTCCGACTCGTCGCAGTGCATGTCCACCGGCGTGCCCCGTTCGGCGGCCAGTTCGCACAGCAGGCGCACGCTTTCGGCGCCATCGGCCATGGTGCGCTCGAAGTGGGGGATGCCACCCACCACGTCCACACCCAGGGCCATGGCGCGTTGGAGCAAGTCCAGCGCGCCGGGGGAGCGCAGCACGCCGTCTTGCGGAAAGGCCACCAGCTGCAGGTCCAGGTAAGGAGCCACTTGTTTCTTGACGTGCAGCAGGGCTTCCACGGCCAACAAGCGCGGGTCACACACATCCACATGGGAACGCACCGCCAGCAGGCCCTGCGCCACCGCCCAGTCGCAATAGGCCAGGGCACGTTCCACCAGCGCCTCTTGGGTCAGCAGGGGTTTGAGTTCACCCCACAGCGCAATGCCCTCCAGCAGCGTGCCGCTTTGGTTGACGCGGGGCAGGCCGTGACTCAGCGTGGCGTCCATGTGGAAATGGGCGTCCACAAACGGTGGGGTCAGCAGGCAACCGTCGGCGTCCACACACTCGGCGGCGGGGGCCACGGCGGGTGAGAGGCCGGGCGCGATGTCGGTGATGACGCCGTTTTTCACGGCCACACCCATGCCGGTGCGTCCGTCGGGCAGGTGGGCGTTGTGGATCAGCAGGTCGAGCATGCCATACAGTTTAGACAGGCCACTGTTAAGATTTCCCCTTTCCACAGGGGTCTTTTCCAGCGCATGTCTGCCGCCAACAAGTCTGCTGCGCCCTCCGGCAAGCCGGGCTCTTTCGAGCTCAAGAGTGCCCAGCTGTCGCTGGTGTCCCTGCTGCTCAAGTCCACCGACATGGCCGTGCTCCAACAGGAGTGGCAGGCCCAGTACGGGGACGATCCCGAGTTTTTCGACCAGGACCCACTGGTCATCGACCTGTCTCCGCTGGCCCACGAGCCCGCGGCCCTGCCCCCGTTTGCCGAGCTGTTGACGCTGCTGCGCCGCTCGCGCCTGTGTCCCATGGCTGTGCGCGGCGGCAGCCCGGCGCAGACCGAGGCCGCGGTGCGTGCCGGGCTGGTGGTGGCGCAGGACGTGGTGCTGGCCAAGGCCGCCACGCAGCCTGTGGTGCCCGAGCCTGCCGCACCCGCTCCCGTGCAGGCCCCTGCCCCCGAACCGACGCCAGAGCCCGTCCCGGTGGCCCCGGCACCCCTGGGGGCGCTGGTGGTGGACAAGCCCTTGCGCTCGGGCCAGCAGGTGTACGCCCGTGGGCGCGATCTGGTGGTGCTGGCCATGGTCAACCCCGGGGCCGAGGTGATTGCCGATGGCAACATCCATGTGTACGCCCCGTTGCGTGGCAAGGCCATTGCCGGGGCGCGGGGCGATGCGTCGGCCCGCATCTTCACGCTGGCGCTGGAGGCCGAACTGGTGTCCATTGCCGGGGTCTACCGCACCAGTGAGGTGCCCTTGCCCGCCAACGTGGCGGGCCAAGCCGCGGTCATCCGACTCCACAGCGGTCCTGACGGCGACAAGCTGGTCATGGACCCCCTGAAAGCCTGAGTCCCAGCGCTTTCACCTCTCCCAACATCTCTTCATTGAACGAGGACAAACAGTCATGGCAAAAATCGTGGTGGTCACATCAGGCAAGGGCGGCGTGGGCAAAACCACCACCAGCGCCAGTTTCGCGTCGGGCTTGGCGCTGCGCGGCTTCAAGACGGCGGTCATCGACTTTGACGTGGGCCTGCGCAACCTCGACCTGATCATGGGTTGCGAACGCCGCGTGGTGTACGACCTGATCAATGTCATCCACGGCGAGGCCAACCTGAACCAGGCCCTCATCAAGGACAAGCAGTGCGACAACCTGTTCGTGCTGGCCGCCAGCCAGACGCGCGACAAGGACGCCCTCACGCAAGAGGGCGTGGAAAAGGTGCTGGCCGACTTGGCGGGCATGGGCTTTGATTACATCGTGTGCGACTCGCCCGCGGGCATCGAAACCGGTGCGCTGATGGCCATGCACTACGCCGACGAGGCCTTGGTGGTCACCAACCCCGAGGTGTCCAGCGTGCGCGACTCCGACCGCATTTTGGGCATGCTGGGCAGCAAGACCAAGCGTGCCATTGAAGGGGCCGAACCGGTGAAAGAGCACCTGCTCATCACCCGTTACAACCCGGGGCGCGTGCAGGACGGGCACATGCTGTCGCTGGAAGACATCCAGGACATCCTGCGCATCAAGCTCATTGGTGTCGTCCCCGAAAGCGAAAGCGTGCTGCAAGCGTCCAACCAGGGCACGCCCGCCGTGCACCTGGAGGGCACCGACGTGTCCGAGGCCTACAAGGACGTGGTGGCCCGCTTCCTGGGGGAAGAAAAGCCCCTGCGCTTCATCGACGCTGAAAAGCCCGGCTTCTTCAAGCGCCTGTTCGGAGGACGCTGAGCCATGTCCTTCTTGTCATTTTTGATTGGCGAAAAGAAGAAGACCGCCAGCGTCGCCAAGGAGCGGCTGCAAATCATCCTGGCGCACGAGCGCTCGGGCCGCAACGCCGCCGAACCCGACTACCTGCCCGCGCTGCAGCGCGACCTGGTGGCCGTGATCAGCAAGTACATCAAGATCAACCCGGACGACATCAAGGTCCAGCTCGAACGCCAGGACAACCTGGAAGTGCTGGAGGTGAAGATCGAGCTGCCGGACAGCAAATAAAAAGCTGCCCCGCCGCTTGATTCATCAGCAAAATTTGCTATGAATTTGTGAGTTCTCAGGCCACTTCCCGCGCCGCAATGGTGTACTTGAAGGTGTCGGGCGAGAGCGAGTCGAACTGACCGCTGGCGCTTTCGCCGTTGGGGTACATCAGGAACGGCAGGGTGGACGCGGCTGCGCTGCCGGGCAGGCGGATGTCGTGCGCCGTGTTCCAGCCCACCCAGTTGCCTTCCCAGTGGCCGAACAGCCCGGCGTTGACCGGGGCCACCACGCTGTGGCGGGGGTCCTTGATCCACTCCGCCGTTTCCTGGCGCATGACCTTGAGCACGTCCGCCGGGTCCATGGCCACCCAGCCGTGTCCGGCCAGGTGGACCTCGGCGCGGCAATGCTGGGCACCCTTCAGGCTGGCGCTGTTGGCCCCCAGCTCCTTGTAGCCAAAGGCCGATGGGGCCACGCGGATGCCGTACACGTCGCGGGCGGGCACACCCACGGCGCGGCACAGGCCCACGAACAAGGCGTTCAGGTCAGCGCATTTGCCGCTCAGGTTGCCGGTTTCCAGCATGGCCTTGATGTCGCCGGTGCCGCAGCCGCGGGTCTTGGGTTCGCGATGGGCGTTGGCAATCACCCAGTCGTACAGGGCGCGGACCTTTTGCACGTCGGTGCGGGCTCCCCGGGTGGCGGCCAGCGCCGTCTGGCGCACGATGCCGTCCACGGGCTGCAGCTCGGTGGCGCTCAGTTCCGCCTTGAGCACGGCAGGGTCTTCCTGGGCGGCGGTCTTGGCCTGCCAGTCGATGCTGCGGTTGCGGGTCTCCACCACGCTGGTCAGGCTGATCGTGGGCGCGGTGACACCGGGGGCGAACTCGGCGTGCAGCATGCGCACGCCTTGGCGGGGGTCGGCCACCAGCTTGGCCCGGGTGGCGTTGCCCTGCCAGCTGTGGTCCACGCTGCGTTGCCAGTCGGTGTCCAGGTCGGGCACGGGCAGCCACAGCTGGGTGGTGCCCTGGGGTTCGGCCACCTGCACGGTGGTGGTCAGCTCGAAGCGACGCCAGGCACTGGCTTGAGGGGCAAAACGGCGCTCTTGCGCGTGTGCGCCCAGCGGCAGGGCCATGGGCAGGGCAGCGGCCAAACCGGCTTGGAGCAGGCGTCGGCGTTGGAAGGGGTGTTGCATGGAAAAGTCCTTTGGGAAAAAGAGGTCAGTGGGCGGACAACACGGGGGCCAGCCACCGGCGGGCGTCGGTCCCCGTCCAGTCGACTTCACCCGTCACGGAAAAAACGGCTTGGCCATCGCGACCGATGACGATGGTGCTGGGGAACACGCGCACCCCGAAGGCCTTGGCCGCGGCCCCGTCGCGGTCGCGCAGGATGGGCAGGTCCAACCCGGTTTCGTCGATGAAGCGCTGGATCGCGCCATCGGTTTCCCGGAAGTTGACCGCCACCACCTGAAAACTCTGGTCGGCATGCCGTTGGGCCAGCAGCTCCATGGACGGCATTTCGGCGCGGCACGGCTGGCACCAGCTGGCCCAGAAGTTGAGCAGCACCACCTGTCGCTTGGCTTGGGCCAGGCTCCACGAACTGCCGCCCCAGCTGGGCAGCGCCAGGGCGGGCGTGGGGCGGTGGCGGGGCCAGGGCACGGGTTGGGGGCCTGGGGTGGCGAAGGCGGGCAGCCCCGTGCCGCAGCACAGCGCGACGGAGAGGGCAGACCGCAACACGTCGCGTCGGCGGCGGGGTGGGGTCAGGTCGGGTTCAGGCCAGGGGGGTGCCATGGGAGGGGGCTTGGGTCATGGAGGGTGGGTCGGGGTGGCGATTCTGATAACTTCCGAGCATGCCTCATCCTGATCGCGGCTCTCGAGCAACGTTTTTGACCGCCGCCGACCCCGCGACGCTGCCGCCGCTGGTCCCCACCGCGGTGACCCGCTGGCACAAGAGCCAGGGCCATGACCGGCCCCAGCCCGAACCCCGCGACGACGAGGTGGCCGCCGAGGTGCCCGTGGCCCTGGTGTTCAACGGCATTTCACACGCGGTGATGATGGCCACCCCCGCCGACCTCGCCGCCATGGCCGTGGGTTTTGCGCTGACCGAGGGCATTGTGGAACACCCCTCCGAGCTGCGCGACCTGGAGGTGCAGGCCCCGCTGGACTGCACGGCCCAGCAGGCGTGCAGCGTGCACCTCGACATTTCGCCCGAGCGCTTCCACCGCCTCAAAGACCGCCGCCGCTCCCTGGAGGGCCGAACCGGTTGCGGCGTGTGCGGCATCGACAGCCTGCAGGCGCTGGACCTGCACCCGCCCGCCATGCCCACCCCCGACTGGCTGGCGACGGTGGCCGCCGCCGCGGTGTTCCGGGCGTTTGAAGGGCTGGCCGCGCAGCAGCCGCTCAATGCCCGGGTGGGGTCGCTGCACGCCGCCGGCTGGGTGAGCCCCGAGGGCCAGCTGCGCCTGGTCCGCGAAGACGTGGGCCGCCACAATGCGCTGGACAAACTGGTGGGCCAGCTGGCGCTGGACGGTCGGCTGGGCGAGCCGGGGTTTGTGGTCATCACCAGCCGCACCAGCTTCGAGCTGGTGCGCAAATGCGCCCGCATGTCCATTCCGCTGCTGGCCACCATTTCCGCCCCCACCAGCCTGGCCGTCCAGCTGGCGCAGGAATCCCGCATGCAGTTGTGGGGCCTGTGTCGCCCCTCCCATGCCCAACGTTACGTCTGACCCCCATGCCCCTGCACATTGCCACCCCGCTCATCCCTTCCCTGGCCTTGTCGGCCCGCACCGGCCTGGAGGTGTGGCTCAAGCTGGAGGCCTTGCAGCCCTCGGGCTCGTTCAAGCTGCGGGGCGTGGGCCTGGCGTGCGAAACCCACGCCCGGCGTGGAGCGAAGCGCTTCATTTCCTCGTCCGGCGGCAACGCCGGCATTGCCGTGGCCTGTGCGGGCCGCAGCCTGGGGCTGCCGGTGGAGGTGGTGGTGCCCCAGACCACCTCGGCCCGCGCCCGCGAGCTGATAACGCTGCACGGTGCCCGCCTGACGGTGCATGGCGCGTCGTGGCACGAGGCCAACGAGCTGGCCCAGTCCATGGTGGGCGAGGCCGACGCCTTCATCCACCCCTTTGACGATCCGCTGCTGTGGGAGGGCCATGCCACGCTGGTGGACGAGGTGGCCCAGGCCCGTGCGGCCACCGGGTTCGAGCCCGACGCCGTGCTGTTGTCGGTGGGCGGTGGCGGCCTGTTGTGTGGCGTGGTGCAGGGTTTGCACCGCAACGGTTGGGCGGGGGTGCCCGTGCTGGCCGCCGAAACCCGGGGCGCGGATTCGCTGGCGCAGGCCGTGGCCGCAGGGCAGCGGGTGACTTTGCCCGCCATCACCAGCGTGGCCACCACATTGGGTGCCCGGCAGGTGTGTGAACAGGCCTGGGCCTGGACCACTCGCCACGCCATTCACCCCGCCGTGGTGAGCGACGCGCAGGCCCTGGCCGCGTGTGTGCAGTTCATGGACGACCAGCGCCTGGTGGTCGAGCCCGCCTGTGGCGCGGCCCTGGCTGCGTTGGAGGCGCTGCCCACCGTGCTGCCCCAGGCCCGGCGCGTGCTGGTGGTGGTGTGTGGCGGCGTCACCGCCACGGCGACCGACCTGTGGGCCGCCGCGCCGCGTGGAGCGGTGCAGGGTTGATGAAGAAAACTGCTTTTAGCGCTTTTTCTGATTGAAAAGTGCGCTATCAATTTTGATGGCTTGAGATTTCAGCTTCGGGTAGAAGGCCGCAGAGGGCCCCGCGTCCGGCATGGGCCACCTTTTGCAAGCGCTGTGCCGCATGCCTGTGCACCCGCCGCCAAGCATGCGGCAGGGTGAGTGTTCGCGCAGGCCTCAGTGCTGGTGCCCGTGCACCCCGTGCACATGCTGGTGTGCAATTTCCTCGGCGCTGGCCGCACGCACGGCCATGACCTTGCAGCTGAACGTCAGCGCCTGGCCCGCCAGGGGGTGGTTGCCGTCCAGGTGCACCGTGGGGCCCTTGATCTTGACCACATTGAACACGGCGGGCTGACCGTCGCTGCCCATGCCCTGCAATTGGCCACCCACCTTCACGCCGGGCGGGAACTCGCTTTTGGGGATGGTGCACACCAGGCCCTCGTCGCGGGGGCCAAAAGCGTCTTCCACCGACAGTTGCAACGTGGTGCTGTAACCCACGGCCTGGCCGTCGAGCGCGGCTTCCACCTTGGGGAAGATGTTTTCATAACCCCCGTGGAGGTAGGCCATGTCGCCATGGTCCAGCGGTTTGCCTTGGGGCGAGGTCACCTTGTAGCTGATGGTGACGGCGGCGTCTTTGGTGATGTTCATGTGCGGGTGGCGTCCGTGCTGCAAAGGCGGGCATTGTCGGTGAAGCGGTCAGCGGCTCGACGGGAATGCAAAGAAAAAATGAGTTCCGCGCATGATTGGCAATGGTTGTTTGCTATCAAATTTAATCTATGGCAAGCTGTTCTTGACCATCAAGCGGGGACGTCGGTTTTTGTTCTCAAATGTGCACAACCGCCGTCACAAAACCGGCTGTCAAACCCGCCAGCCCACAGCCCACAGCCCACAGCGAATGGATGGCGACAAAGCCCTGCTGATGTGGCCTGTCGGTTGGCCGCGCCTCGGCGCTGGCGCTTTCTTTGTCAGTGGTCCAGCGTGTCGGGTTTGTTGAGGGCTTTTTTGTCGTCTGACTGAATCCGGCGCTCCACTTTCTTCACGTCTTCTGCGGGCGGCAGGCTTTCGGGGCGTATGCCCCGTTGCAGCAGGGTGTTGCGCACGGCCTGGTTGTTGGTGATGTGCTCGCTGGAGATGGCGCGCTCGCTGTCCATTTGATGTTGGCGGGCATTGAAGATGGTGATTTCCGTGGCGAAGTCTTTGGCCTTGAGCAGGATGGTGGGGGCAAAGTCGGCCAGCGGGCGGCTTTCGGGCACCTTCCATTGGGCTTTCATGGCCTGGGTGCTTTTGCCAAACAGGGCTTGGTCGCCTTTGCTGCGATTTGGGCAAACGCGATCTCGGGCTTGCGCGGGTCGCCGTTTTGGGCGATGAGGTAGCAGGCGTAGCGCGTGAGCATGATGTCGTCGATGTCGCGCTGGCTGCCTGAGCCCAGTTGAACCATTTTGTTGACGTCAACAAAATGGTCTCCAACCCGGTGGCCACTCACCTCACAAGCGGTTTTTGCTTTGCTGACCACCAGCCCAAAGTTGCGCCACTCTGCATAGCCCAACAGGTGTTGCACATCACGCGCCAGCCAGTAATCCACACCGCCATCGGTTTGCTGGGCATGGCCTTCAAAGGTCTCGGTCAGCATCTGCACCTGTTCTGTTTTCATGTGGGTTCCTCCTGTGTGGCGTGGTTATATGATAAATAAGTTATAGCAAACTGTTCTTGTAACGCAAGCGAGGAAGCTTATTTTTGTTCTCAAATACGTGCGGCCACCGCCACCACACCCGCTGTCAAACCCGCCAACCCGCAGCCAACGGCGAATGGATGGCGACAAAGCCCGCCACGTTGGCCACCACCGTTGCCCAGAACATCGCCCGGAACGACGCCTTGTTCGACTTGTGGTGCAGCACCTGCTGCGCGACCAGTGCGCCCGGCCACCCGCCCACCAGACTCAGCGTGTGCAGCGTGCTTTCCGACACCCGCCACCGCCCGGCCACGGCAGCCGACTTGTCGATGGCATAGACCAGCGCACACACCACGCTGGCACCCCCATACAGCGCCGCCACCCAGCCCGGCACACGCCAGATGGCGGCCACCGCCAGGTAAACCAGCAGGAAAGCAGGCAGGGCAAACAGGCTGGCCGTGCCCCACTGCGCCGGGGAGTTGGCAGCCCGCCGCTGACGCGGCGCTGCGGAGGTGGCGGCTGCGGCGCTGACCACAGCCACGTTCTTCGCCCGCTTCTTGCCCTGGGCGTTCAGCTCGACTTCAAACGTGACCCGCTGGCCAACCTGTGGCCTGCTGCCACCGCGCGATGTGAACGATTTGATGTGGACAAAGACGGCCTGCCCGCCTTGCGCGGGCTCAATGAAGCCAAAGCCCCGGTCGTCTTGCCAGGATTGGATGGTGCCTGTGAATGGCATGGTGGGATCAACGCAACGGTTGGGCTGGGGAGAGAAGGCACTCTGTTGCCCATGGCGGGGGTTGCCTCCCCATGTAGATGACATTAGGCCGACTGTGCTGGAGGTACTTTTGCGTTTGTAGTGTTCGCTCCGAATTTCCGAAAGTCCCAAAAAGTGAAGTGCATAGATTCCTCAATCTCTCGAATCTTCGCGGTCAATTCCGCTGACTTTTCGGGACTCATCTTTCCTTTCTTTTCAGCCGCTTCAATTATTCTCAGAAAATTGCGACGCTGCTCGTAACGGGCTCTATTCAGCTTCAATCCATCAATGAAGAGCTTAGAGATGACCTTTAGCAACGGGGCGTACTCAATGGCGAATTCGATGTATGGTCTTAATTTCTCAGTGACATCAGTCCACCCTTCGCCGCCGTCAGCAATCCGGTCAAAGTCACAGGGCTTCACAACAATATGCTGCGGTATTCCTGTATTAGAAATTGCACAGTCCTCGAAGACCTTGCGCGCCAATTCAGAGCAATAAGAATAGTCCTTGCCCCTTTTTCTCTTCAAAGTGATCTTGTATGGCTGCGCAATGTAGTGAGCACATCGCTGCTGCAAGGGTTCGACTTGTGTTTGAGTGAGCTTGTCAAATCGAATGACTCGCCAGTGATCCTCGACATCAGCCAAAACTTCTGAGACAAGTCGATTGGATACACCTAGTTCTGGCATTGCATCGACGCAAATAAAGTCGGCGTGCACCACGGCGACATGACTCGACTTTGCTTTGAAATAGAACGGTTTCTGTGAAGCCACGAGCGCCTTGGATGAGGTCGTTTTGCCGGTTACCAAGATGAGATCACCAGTCTTCAATTCATGCTCGAATCCCTCAAGCTTTTCAAAGAGTGGATTTTTCTCTCCGCGCACAATCATGCGAAAAAGAGGTAACTGGGCATCGGGCACATTACTCAGTTTCCCCATAAATTCGATGTCAGTGTCTGACATTGATCGAATTTCATCGATAGCCTGTTTGCTCTTTTCCTCAGATGCCATTACGGAAAAAATTTCCGCTGCAGCGGCATTTCTAGTAACTTCTTTGAAGTCCATTGATTGCCTTCTTTATGCATTTCATAAGTGTAGAGTCCCGGATCATTGTATTGATGAAAAGCGCTACCCATTGTTCATGGCCCGCGAGGTCATGGCGGGGTTGATTGAGCAACTCAAAGCTTCCGGGGGTTCGAAGTCATGAACATCAAGCTGCACAAGAACGCACGCACCACGCCCGCAGTTCGCGCAGAGATTGCCGCCAGCACCGAGCGAGCCTGCGTGCTGGCCGCCCGCTATGGTGTGACCGAGGCCATCATCTACAAATGGAAAAAGCGTGACAGCTTTGCGGACAAATCCCACACTGCGGATCGACTGCAAACCACGCTGAGCCCGGCACAGGAAGCCATCGTGGTCGAGTTGCGCAAAACCCTGTTTCTGCCCCTGGATGACCTGCTGGCCGTGACACGTGAATTTCTGTGTGCCGATGTCTCCCGCTCTGGCCTGGACAGGTGCTTGCGCCGCCACGGTGTGGGCAACTTGCATGACTTGAAGCCCGCCACCCCCAAAGAGCCACACAAGGTGTTCAAAGCCTATGAGCCGGGCTACTTGCACATGGATGTGAAGTACCTGCCGCAGATGGCCGATGAGCAAAAGCGCAGCTACCTGTTTGTGGCCATCGACCGCGCCACGCGCTGGGTGTTTGTGCAGATCAGGTCCGACAAGAGTGCTCGCAGTGCCAGCAGCTTTTTGAAGGCATTGCACAAGGCGTGTCCGATCAAGATCCAAAAGCTGCTGACGGACAACGGCAAGGAGTTCACCGACCGCTTGTTTGCCAGCAAAGAGCGTGAACCCAGCGGGGAGCACGAGTTTGATCAGCTGTGCCAGGCGCTGGGCATTGAACACCGACTGACCAAACCCAGAACGCCCAAAACCAACGGTATGGTGGAGCGCTTCAATGGCCGCATTGCGGATGTCCTCAAGACCCACCGCTTCAACAGCGCCGAGGACATGGGGCAGACGTTGATGCGGTATGTGGCCTTGTACAACCATCAATTACCCCAGTCAGCCCTCAAGAGCAAAACGCCGATGCAGACCATGAAAGACTGGTACGCTTCTCATCCTCATCTCTTTCATAAGCGTCCTTATGATCGTCCGGGATGTGACACATAAGCAATATCATCATCGATTGTTGAACGGTTTGTGTTAGAAATACTAACGTTTGACGTGAGGGGTGGCCGGAACCATGTGCAAATGAAACCTAACGCGCAGCTTTGGGACATCCCTCTCGACGGAATGGTTAGCAAACATCAGCGGGGGAAAATGAAATGATATGGAGATTTTTTTCTGATCCACTTTTCAGCCTCTAATTCGATACGACTGACTTCTTGGTGTAGGGGGTGAAGCGGGAGTTCAAACTTGGTCGCATCTCTTTTCTCAGATACGAAAACAAATTCATCCAAAATTAGTACTCGCTTTACTCGCTTTTCGTCCACGCGCATGAAGTGGTAACCAGCCCGATCTGGAAGGACGATTTCAAGTATGTTTTGGTTTTCGCTTCCAACCCAATTGTCTATTCGTTCGTCAAAATGTTCGACATTGTCTCTCGTGTCTCTTGGTAATACTTCTGAATCAGCGGCAATTCCGAGGATTTCTCTAAGCACATTCTTTCGTGCGAGTGCGACCTCATTGTTTTTGATTGGCGACAAGTATTTTGAGATCATCGCTGCGTGCGATAGAAAAGATGTGAGGTGAAACCACACTATGCGTGTTTGACGGGTATCAGGATTTTCAAGAGTGGAAACGAGATGACTGTATTCGATGCGCGCTCCTAATCCATGCATGCAGATTTCTTGCATATACCAGGTCAGTTCAAATTTATCGAGTTCTGTAGGCATATGTTCTGGCTCCTAATTTAATGCATCCCGCAAACCCTGCGGAATCAAACAAACACTGCAAAGTATTCTGATCACATTTCCTCCTGAAATTTATTTCAAATCAACAGCCTGCGGTCAATTCATCCATTCCCCACCCCGGATAAATTCCCCCGCAAACCCCGCCCCTCATTCTGCCCATCTCCAACGGGCACCACCGCTCACTTCCCCACCGTTGCCGCAGCCTCCGCCTTCACCCTCTGCCCCGCCACCAATCCCGTCGGTGGCCGCAGCACCACCGCGTCGCTTTCACTCAACCCCTCAGTCACCACACGGTGCTGGCCGTCGCTGTCGCCCACGGTCACGGTGCGGGGTTGGGCCTGGCCTTGTTCCAGCACCCAGGCGCGCCAGCCCTCGGCTGTGCGGGTGAGGGACTCCACCGGCAGCAGCAGGGCGTTGGGGCGTTCCAGCACGGTCACGCGGGCATCCACCCGGTAGCCGTGGCCCAGGGCTTTGGGTGGGTTTTGCAGGCTCAGCACCACTTTCACCCGCTGTTCTTCCACGCCCAGGGCCGACACCTTGCGTTCGCCCAGCGGCTCCACGCGCAGCACCTTGGCGGGCACGGGTGGGCCGCCCCAGTTTTCGATGCTGGCGGGTGCGCCAGGGGCCATTTGCACGGCGTCTTCCGAGATGAATTCGGCCACCACCTCCAGGGTGGACAGGTCGCCCAGCTCCAGCAGCGGGGTGCCCGCGGCCACGCTGGTTTCGCTGCGCACCAGGGTGCGCAGCACCATGCCACCCACGGGGGCCTTGATGGCCAGGGCCTGCCGCCCCGGTGCCACCCATCCGCTTTGGTTGGTGGCCTGTGCGGCGGCCCAGTCGGCCTGGGCCGCGGCTTGGCGGGCGCTGGCTTCGGCCCAGGCGGAGCGGGCGGCGGTCAGGGCGCTGTCCGACACCATTTGCTGCGCGGCCAGCTTTTGCTGGCGTTCCAGCTCGCTCAGGGCTTGGCGGGTGCGCAGTTGGGCTTCGTCCAGCCGGGCGCGGGCGGCGGCTTCGGCGGCTTTGGTTTCGGCCTGGCGGCGGGGGTCCAGCGGCACGGGCAGGGCGGCGCGCAGGCTGGCCAGCGTTTGCCCGGCGGTGACGGCATCGCCCGCCTCCAGGTTGAGGCGTTCCAGCAGGCCCGAGGTGGGGGCGCTGACGGTGTACAGGTCGCGCACGCGGGTGGTGCCCTGGTCGGTGAGCTGCACGCGCAGGGTGTCGCGGTGGGGGTGCACCACGTCCAGCGTCATGGGGCGGGGCCACAGCCCCCAGGCGGCGGCAGCCACCAGCGTGCCACCCAGTGCGGCCCACAGGGCCATGCTTCTTTGTGTGTGGGTCATGTCACTCTCTCGATTTCAGGCTGGCCACCAGGTCGATGTGGTCCACCCCGCGGCGCACCCAGGCGGCCGACAGCAGGACGGCCGCCAGCACGAACAGGGCCGACCGGGCATAGGCCGCCGGGTCCACCACCATGGGGAAGGTGAACAGCTCGTTGCTCATGGTGGCCATCAGCCAGCTGGCAAAACCATAGCCCAGCCACAGGCCCAGGGGCAGGGACAGCAGGGCCAGCAGGGCCAGTTCGCCCAGCATCACGTACGACGCCTGCCAGCGCGTGTAGCCCAGCACCTGCAGCGTGGCCAGGTCGCGCAATTGCTCGGCCAGCGTCACGCTGGCGGTGGCATAGGCCACCCCCGCGGCCATGATGCCGGCAAAGCTCAGGAACAGCGTGGACATGAAGCCCGAGCCCTGCGAGAAGGTCTGGCGCATGGACGCCTCGGCCTGGCGCACGTGGCTCACCCCGGCCAGCGCCGGGCTGCGGTTGACGGCGGCGTTGAACGCCTCTTCGCTGCCGGGCTGGAGGCGCACGTGTGCGCCGGAAAAGCGGTTGGGCTCCTGCAGCAGCCGGCCCAGGGCCTGTTGCTCCATGTAGCCGCTGGAGCCCACCCACAGGTCGGCAATCTGCACGATGGTCAGGTCCACCGCCTGCCGCCGCCCCTGCGTGACCTGCACGTGCACCACATCGCCCACCTGGGCGTGCAACTGCCGGGCCAGCCCGCGCGAGGCCACCAGCCCGTCGCCGCGCAGGGTGACGGGTTGCGAGCCGGTCTGCACCAGCCGTTCCAGCCGGGGCTGTTCGGGCAGGCCCATCAGCGCGTCCTGCACCGTGTGCGGGCCCAACCGGTAGCTCACCCCCACCGCCCGGAACGGCTCCACCGCCTGCACGCCGGGCAGGTGCGCCAGCGCGTGAAGGGCCGCGGGGCCCTGCGCCTCGGTGAGGGTCAGGGTGGCGTCCTGCGTCTTGGCCACGCGGAAGGTCACTTCCAAGAAGCGTTCAATGCCTGCCGGGAAATGCTGCGACACCACCAGCACCGACAGGGCCAGCGACACGCCCACCAAGGTGCTCAGCGAACGCCGGGGCGAGCTGACCACCCGCCGCAGGATGATGCGGGTCAGCGGGTCCAGCCCGTTCAGTGGGTTGGGCCACCGCCCCTGACCGGGCGCGCGGCTGCGGAAATGCGGTGGCGAGGGTGGGGCCAGCGCAGCGGCCGGCGTCAGCCGCACGGCCTGCGCCACCGCCGACAACGCCCCGGCCAGCGCCGCCGCCAGGGCCACGCCCACGGCCAGGGCCCAGGTGGTGGCATCGGTCTGGAAGGGCAACGACGGCAGCCGGTACACCGCGCGGTAGATGCTGGACATCCACTGCCCGAAGGCCTGGCCCAGCCCCAGCCCGAACAGCAGGCCCAGCCCGCCCAGCAGCAGCGCCATGTCGGCATGGTGGCGGGCCACGGCCACATTGCTGTGGCCAAAGGCCTTGAGCAGCCCGATGTTGGCGCGCTCGGTGGCCACCAGCCGTGACAGCGTCACGTTCAGCAGAAAGGCCGCCACCGCCAGGAAGATGGGGGGCAGCGTGGTGGCCATGTTGCCCAGCTGGGCCAGCTCTTCGCTGAGGAACCGGGCCGACACCATGCGTTCACGCCCGAACGGCTCCATCCCGCCGTAAGCGGCCAGCCGCGTCTGCAGCGCCTGGCGCACGGTCGCGTCTTGGCGGGGGTCGGACAGGGTCAGCACCACGTCGTTGAAGGCGCCATGCAGGTCCAGCGCCCGCTCCACCTGGCCCTGGCGCATCCACAACACGCCAAAGCGCGCGGGCTGCGGAAAGGGCTCGCCCGGGGCGCTGACAAACACGAATTCGGGCGAGTTGCCCACGCCCACCAGGTGCAGCCGCTGGCGCTGGCCTTTGATGATCACGTCCAACCGGCTGCCCGGCACCAGCCCGTTGGCCTGGGCAAAGGCTTCGTTCACCACGGCCTCGCCTTCGGCCAAGCGCTCGGGCCAGCGCCCGGCCACCAGCAGCGGGGTGTTGACGGCGGGCAGCCGGTCGTCGGGCAGCGACACCAGTTGTGCGGCCAGCGGGTCGCTGACGCCGGGCAGCTGGATGCGGGCCTGGCCCACGGCCCGCAGCTCGAAGGCGCGCACCCCCGGCCAGGTGGCCACCTCGGCCCCCAGGCGGCGGGGCGCACGCACGGCCTGGGCCTGCACGTCGGCCATGCCGTTGTTCAGGTAGTAGCGGTCGCGGGCACGCTCCAGCGAACCTTGCATGCCCACCGACATGACCAGCATGCCAATGCCGCAGGCCAGCACCAGCGCCACCGCCACCGCCTGGGACTTCATGCGCCACAGGTCGCGGAACAGTTTGCGGTGCAGTGGCGTCATGGTCGGGGGTGGGGCTCACCAGTGCAGTTGGGCCGGGTCCTGCCGCTGGGCGTTGCGCTCAATGGAGCGGATGGCCCCGTCGGCAAAGTGGATCACCCGGTCGGCGATGCGGGCGATGTCGACGTTGTGCGTCACGATCAGCAGCGTGGTGCCAAAGCGCCGGTTGGCGTCCAGCAGCGCTTGCAGCGTGAGGATGCCGGTGTGCAGGTCCAACGCGCCGGTGGGTTCGTCGCACAGCAACAGCGGGGGGCGCTTGACCAGGGCACGGGCAATGGCCACACGCTGCTGCTCGCCACCCGACAGCTCGGACGGAAAGTGCGAAGCCCGCGCGGCCAGCCCCACCAGGCCCAGCACCTCGTCGGCGCTCAACGCACCGGGGCTCAGCTCGGCCACCACGTCGATGTTCTCGCGTGCGGTCAGGCTGGGGATGAGGTTGTAGAACTGGAACACAAAACCGACCTTGTCGCGCCGGTACTGCGTGAGGGCGTTGGGGCGCAGGGTGCAGATGTCCACGTCACCCCAATGCACGCTGCCCGATGTGGCCGCATCCAACCCGCCCAGGATGTTGAGCAGGGTGGACTTGCCCGAGCCCGACGGCCCCAGCAACACCACCACCTCGCCGCGCAGCAGCGTGAGGTCGATGCCCCGCAGCGCATGCACCGCGCTGGGTCCGCTGCCGTAGACCTTGGTCAGCTGCTGGATGCGCAGCAGGGGGGCTGCGGGCTCGGGCGGAGGGGTCAGCGGAGTTTGTGTGTCGGAATTCTCAGAAAAAATGACATCCTCCGCTTGATTTGCATGGTTTTTATGCTATCAAATTTGCATTTTCATGCATGGTGGCGGCGGGCCTTCACCGCCGCGGCCAGCCCGTCGAGCACGGGCACCGTTTGCTCGAAACTGATGCAGGCGTCGGTCACGCTCACGCCGTGGGCCAAGGGCTGGCTGGCCACGATGTCCTGGCGGCCTTCGTTGATGTGGCTTTCGATCATCACGCCGGTGATGCGCCGCTCGCCCGCCGTGATTTGTGCGGCCACGTCGGCGGCCACGTCGATCTGGCGGCGGTGCTGCTTGCTGCTGTTGGCGTGCGACAGGTCGATCATGACCTGGGGCCGCAGCGTGTTGGACTCCAGCAGCTGGCAGGCGGCCTGCACGTCGGCGGCGCTGTAGTTGGGGGCCTTGCCGCCGCGCAGGATGACGTGGCAGTCGGGGTTGCCGCGGGTTTCAAAAATGGCGGCGGTGCCCATCTTGTTCAGGCCCAGGAAGGCGTGGCCCGATTGCGCGGCCACGATGGCGTCGGCGGCCACCTTCACGCCACCGTCGGTGCCGTTCTTGAAGCCCACCGGGCAGCTCAGGCCGCTGGCCAGTTGGCGGTGGCTCTGGCTCTCGGTGGTGCGTGCGCCGATGGCGCCCCAGCTCACCAAGTCGGCAATGAACTGGGGGGACAGCAGGTCCAGGAATTCGGTGCCCACGGGCAGGCCCAGGGCCAGCACGTCCAGCAGCAGTTGGCGGGCCAGCTCCAGCCCTTCGTTGATGGCAAAGCTGCCGTCCAGGTGGGGGTCGTTGATGTAGCCCTTCCAGCCCACGGTGGTGCGGGGTTTTTCGAAATAGGTGCGCATGACCACCAGCAGCTCGCCCTGGTGCTTGTCGGCCTCGGCCTTGAGGCGGCGGGCGTATTCGATGGCCTGGTCGTGGTCGTGGATGGAGCAGGGGCCCACCACCACCAGCAGCCGGTCGTCCAGGCCGTGCAGCACGCGGCTGATGGCGGCGCGGCTGGATTCGACCAGCGCCTGCGCGGCGTCGGGCACCGGCAGCCACTCTTGCAGCAGGGCGGGGGTGACCAGGGGGCGCACCGCGCCGATGCGAACGTCGTCAATGCGGGTGGTGTCGTGGGTGCTCAGGGGCGGGGTGCGGGGGACGTGGGCGGGCATGGTGTTTTAAGGAAAAGTGGGCTCTCGCGCTTATTTTAAAAGCGTGAACAGCTATTGTTTTGGTAGTGCCGTGTCGGGTGGTGCCGGGCGCAGGCTGTCCAGCTCTTCGGGGGTGTTGATGTTGGCGAAGGCGTGGGGGTCGGGGAAATTCACCACCACCGTGTTCACGCGGTCCAGCCAGGCCTGGATCTTGAAATTTCCCTGCGCCAGCTGCTGCGCCAGCGAGGTGTGCAGCGTGGCGCGCAGCAGCGCAAACACCGGGTGCAACTGGCCGTCGCAGCGTGCCACGGCCACGTCGGCCTGGTGGCGCATGGCCGCGTCGGCCAGCCGGTCCACCAGGTCGGTGGGCAGGAAGGGGCTGTCGCACGGGGCGCTGACCAGCCAGGGCGTGGTGCAGGCGGTCAAGCCCGCGTGCAGGCCCGCCAGCGGCCCCGAAAAGCCGCCCACCACGTCGCTGACCACGGGCACGCCCAGGGCCTGCCATTGGTCGAGGTTGCGGTTGGCGTTGATGAGCAGTGGCCCCACCTGGGGCCGCAGCCGCGCCAGCACACGGTGGGCCATGGGCTGGCCGTCAAACACCACCAGGCCCTTGTCCTGCCCGCCCATGCGCCGCCCCAGGCCCCCGGCCAGCAACAGGCCGGTGATGTCGGTGCGGGGGATGGCCGCGCCGCCGATGGGGGCTGAGGGGCTTGCAAACGCCTGGGCCAGCGGCGTGACGGTGCCCGCGTGGCGCGGGTCGTAGCCGGGCAGGGTGTTGACCGCCTGCTGGAAGGCCTGGCTGTGCAGGATGTCCACCAGCGCCTGCACAGCGGGCTGGGCCAGGGTGGGGGTGCGGCACAGCAGGAAGTAGCGCTCTTTGGCCAGGGGGATGAAGTCCAGGCCGAACTGCCGGGCCGGGGTTTCCAGGCCAAAGCCCACGTCGGCCATGCCGCTGGCCACACAGGTGGCCACTGCCGAGTGGGTGGCCTCGCTCTGCTCGAAGCCTTTGATGCGGTGTTCGGGGACCTGTTCGCTGGCCAGCATCAGGTGCAGCAGGTGGCGCGTGCCCGAGTCGCCGGGCCGGTTGATGAAGTGCACGTCGTCGCGCAGCAGGTCGTGCAGGTCGTAAATCTTCTTGGGGTTGCCGGGGGCCACCATCAGGCCCTGGCGGCGCGTGGCGATGTCGATCACGCACCAGTCGTCCCCGCCCAGCCACGGGGCGTAGTGCGCCAGCGCCGGGGCCTGCAAGGGGCCGGTGGGCAGGTGCAGGCCGCACACGTCGCACTGGCCGTCGTGCAGGGCCGCCACCGCGGCAATGCTGCTGCCGTAGCGGCGCTCCACCGCATGGCCGTTGCGGGTGAGGGTGTCGATGAGCTTTTCGATGGAAAACCCATGGCTGGCGTGGATGCGCAAGGGCTGCGCAGGCAGGGCCAACGCCCGGTTGATTTCGGCCGACAGCTCCGAGGCCAGCGTGTCCAGGATGGGGTTGAGCCGTGCGGCAATGCGGTGGTCGGCCCACACCAGCTTGTCGCCCAGTGGGGTCAGGCTGGAGCCCTTGCCACGGGCCATGACCAGCAGCGGTGCGCCGAACAGGGCTTCGGCCTGGCGCACCAGGTCCCACCCATGGCGGTACGACATGTCCAGCGCCTGGCAGGCCGCTTGCAGGCTGCCGGTGCGTTGCACGCTGACCAGCAACTCGATCAGCCGCGGTGACAGGCTTTGCCCCGTGGTGTTCTGAATGGTCCACACGGGCTTGATGGCGATGTTGTGCATCCGGAAAAACAACCTTCGGTGGAAACCCTATAAGCGCCCGACAGCATATGGGGCGTGCAGTGGGGCTCATATTGCAGCCGCCCCTCAAAGCCCGCATTATTCGCCGCCCGCCCCGCCGATGGGGCCAAACCCACCGCGTGCCCATGACCCAAGCCGATGTTTCTGCCGACTGGACGGCTGTTCTGCCCCCGCTGCTGGCCCGCCACCGCCTCCAGCCCGGCGGCCTGCTGCCCCTGCTGCACGCCGTGCAGGACGCGCTGGGCCATGTGCCCGCCGAGAGCGTGCCCGCCATTGCCCAGGCCCTGGGCCTGTCGCGGGCCGAGGTGCACGGGGTGTTGAGCTACTACCACTTCTTCCGCAGCCAACCCCCGGGCCGTCATGTGGTGCAGGTGTGCCAGGCCGAAGCCTGCAAGGCCTGCGGGGCCGACGCCCTGATGGCCCAGGCCGAGGCCCTGCTGGGCTGCGAGCGCCACAGCACCCGCGCCGACGGCGCGGTGACCCTGGAGCCCGTGTACTGCCTGGGCCTGTGCGCCTCGTCCCCCGCGGTGCAGGTGGATGCGCGGCTGGTGGCCCGCGCCACGCCCGACAAGCTGCGCCAGCTCATGCACACGCTGGGTGTGAGCCTGGGTGCCGCCCCCACCGGAGAGGCCGCATGAACACCTCCCTTCACCTTCCCGCCACCGTCTACGTGCCCTGCGACTCCGCGGCCCTGGCCGCCGGGGCCGACGAGGTGGCCCACGCGCTGGCCCAGGGCTGCGCCCAGCGCGGCTGGGCCGTGCAGGTGCTGCGCAACAGCTCGCGCGGCCTGTTCTGGCTGGAGCCGCTGGTGGAGGTGGTCACACCGTCCGGGCGCATGGCCTACGGCCCGGTGGCCCCCGAAGACGTGCCCGGCCTGCTGGACGCGGGCCTGCTGCAGGGCGCGGCCCACCCGCTGTGCCATGGCATCACCGAACACATGCCCTACCTGGCCTTGCAGGAGCGGCTCACCTTCCGCCGCATGGGCATCATCCAGCCGCTCAGCCTGGCCGACTACGAGGCCCACGAAGGCTGGGCGGGCCTGAAACGCGCCGTGTCGCTCACGCCCGAGGCGCTGGTGCACGAGGTCACCCACTCGGGCCTGCGCGGGCGCGGCGGGGCGGCGTTTCCCGCGGGCATCAAATGGCGCACCGTGCAGCAGGCCGAGGCCGCGCAGAAGGTCGTGGTGTGCAACGCCGACGAGGGCGACTCCGGCACCTTCTCCGACCGCATGACGCTGGAGGGCGACCCCTACATGCTGCTGGAAGGCATGGCCATTGCCGGGCTGGCCGTGGGGGCCACGCGGGGGTATGTGTACATCCGCAGCGAATACCCGCACGCCGTCGCCACCCTCACCGAGGCCGTGGCCCGAGCCACCGCCGCGGGCTACCTGGGCGACAACGTCTGTGGCAGCGGACGGGCCTTCCATGTGGAGGTGCGCAAGGCCGCCGGGGCCTATGTGTGCGGCGAGGAAACCGCGCTGCTGGAAAGCCTGGAAGGCAAGCGCGGCATCGTGCGCGCCAAGCCGCCGCTGCCTGCGCTGCAAGGGCTGTTCGGCCAGCCCACGGTCATCAACAACGTCATCACCCTGGCCACGGTGCCGCTCATCCTGGCGCGGGGGGCGCAGTTCTACCGCGACCACGGCGTGGGCCGCTCGCACGGCACCCTGCCCTTCCAGCTGGCGGGCAACATCCGGCACGGCGGGTTGGTGGAAAAGGCATTCGGCCTGACCCTGCGCGAGCTGCTGTACGGCTTTGGCGGCGGCACGCGCAGCGGGCGGCCCATCAAGGCCGTGCAGGTGGGCGGGCCGCTGGGGGCCTATGTGCCCGAATCGCAATGGGACGTGCCGCTGGACTACGAAGCCTATGCCGCCATGGGTGCGGTGCTGGGGCACGGCGGCATCGTGGTGCACGACGACACCGCCGACATGGCCGCCCTGGCCCGCTACGCCTTCGAGTTCTGCGCGCTGGAGAGCTGCGGCAAGTGCACGCCCTGCCGCATCGGCTCCACCCGCGGCGTGGAGGTGGTGGACCGCATCGTCGCCTCCGCCCACCAGCCCCCGCAGCGTGAGCAGCAGGTGTACCTGCTGCGCGACCTGTGCCACACCATGGTCCACGGCAGCCTGTGCGCCATGGGCGGCATGACGCCCTACCCCGTGCTCTCGGCCCTGGACCATTACCCGCAGGACTTCGGTCTGTGAAGAAAGACGCCGCCATGTCCATCACCCCCGACATCGACATGGGCACCCCTGCCCGCCATTCCGACCAGACCGTGGACCTCACCATCGACGGCCACGCGGTCCGCGTGCCCCAGGGCACCTCGCTGATGCGGGCCGCGGCGCAGGTGGGCATTCAGGTGCCCAAGCTGTGCGCCACCGACAGCCTGGAGCCCTTCGGTTCCTGCCGTTTGTGCCTGGTGGAGGTGGATGGACCCAACGGCCCCATGAAAGGCTGCCCCGCCTCGTGCACCACCCCGGCCCAGCCGGGCATGGTGGTCCACACCCAGACGCCCAAGCTCCAGGCCCTGCGGCGCAACATCATGGAGCTGACCATCAGCGACCACCCGTTGGACTGCCTGACCTGCAGCGCCAACGGCGACTGCGAGCTGCAAACCCAGGCCGGCGTGGTGGGCCTGCGCAACGTGCGCTACGGCGTGGGCGGCGAAACGGTGGCGGGCGTGGCCGGTGCCCACCATTGCAGCCGCCACACCCCCGTGGGGGCTGAGGCGCAGCCCAACCCGCTGTTCAAGCCCAAGGACGAGTCCAACCCCTACTTCAGCTACGACCCGTCCAAGTGCATCGTCTGCAACCGCTGCGTGCGCGCCTGCGAGGAAACCCAGGGCAGCTTCGCCCTCACCATCTCGGGCCGGGGGTTCGAGAGCCGTGTGTCCGCCGGGCAGGACCAGCCCTTCATGGACAGCGACTGCGTCAGCTGCGGTGCCTGCGTGCAGGCCTGCCCCACCGCCACGCTGCAGGAAAAAAGCGTGATCGAGCTGGGCCAGCCCACCCACAGCCTCATCACCACCTGCGCCTACTGCGGCGTGGGCTGCGGCTTCAAAGCGGACATGAAAGGTTCAACCGTGGTCCGCATGGTGCCGTGGAAGGACGGCAAGGCCAACGAGGGGCACAGCTGCGTGAAAGGCCGCTTTGCCTGGGGCTACGCCACGCACAAGGACCGCATCACCCAACCCATGGTGCGCGAGCGCATCACCGACCCCTGGCGTCCGGTGGGCTGGGACGAGGCCATTGACTTTGCCGCCAGCCGCTTCAAGGCCATCCAGGCCCGCCACGGGCGGGATGCGGTGGGTGGCATCACCTCCAGCCGCTGCACCAACGAAGAGGTGTACCTGGTGCAAAAGCTGGTGCGCGCCGCCTTCGGCAACAACAACGTGGACACCTGCGCCCGCGTGTGCCACTCGCCCACCGGCTACGGCATGGGCCAGACCTTTGGCACCTCGGCAGGCACGCAGACGTTCAAGTCGGTCGAGCAGGCCGACGTGATCGTGGTCATGGGGGCCAACCCCACCGACGCGCACCCGGTGTTCGGCTCGCGCCTGAAGCGGCGCATTCGCGAGGGAGCCAAGCTCATCGTCATCGACCCCCGCCGCATCGAGCTGGTGGACAGCCCCCACGTCCGCGCCCAGCACCACCTGGCTTTGAAGCCCGGCACCAACGTGGCCCTGATCACCGCGCTGGCCCATGTGGTGGTGACCGAAGGTCGGGTTAACGAGGCCTATGTGGCCGAGCGTTGCGACACCAAGAGCTTCAACGAATGGCGGGCCTTCGTGGCCCGGCCCGAGAACTCGCCCGAGGCCTTCGAGGCCGTCACCGGCGTGCCCGCCGCCGAGGTGCGGGCCGCCGCCCGGCTGTACGCCAGCGGGCCCAACTCGGCCATCTACTACGGGCTGGGCGTGACCGAACATGCCCAGGGCTCCACCACCGTCATCGGCATCTGCAACCTGGCCATGGCCTGCGGCATGGTGGGGCGTGAAGGCGTGGGCGTGAACCCCCTGCGCGGCCAGAACAACGTGCAAGGCAGTTGCGACATGGGCAGCTTCCCGCACGAGCTGCCGGGCTACCGCCACATTGCCGACACCACGGTGCGCAGCCAGTTCGAGGCGGCCTGGGGTGTGGAGCTCAACCCCGAGCCCGGCCTGCGCATCCCCAACATGTTCGAAGCCGCGCTGGGCGGCAGCTTCAAGGGGCTGTACTGCGTGGGCGAGGACATCGTGCAAAGCGACCCCAACACCCAGCACGTGATCGCCGCCCTGCAAGCCATGGAGTGTGTGGTGGTGCAGGACCTGTTCCTGAACGAAACCGCCCAATACGCCCATGTGCTGCTGCCCGGCAGCAGCTTCCTGGAAAAGGACGGCACCTTCACCAACGCCGAGCGCCGCATCAGCCGCGTGCGCCAGGCCATGCCGCCGCTGTCGGGCGTGGGCGACTGGGAGGCCACGCTGAAGCTGGCCAACGCGCTGGGCTACCCCATGCACTACCGCCACCCCGAGCAGATCATGCAAGAAATCGCGTCACTCACCCCCTCGTTCCAGGGTGTGAGCTACGAGAAGATCGAGCGCCTGGGCAGCGTGCAGTGGCCGTGCAACGAGCACACCGATGAGGCCGGCACCGCCCTCATGCACCAGCAGCAGTTTGTGCGCGGCAAGGGCAAGTTCTTCAACACGCAGTACGTGCCCACCGACGAAAAGGTCACCCGCGTGTTCCCGCTGCTGCTGACCACAGGGCGCACCTTGAGCCAGTACAACGTGGGCGCGCAGACCCGGCGCACCCCCAACAGCCTGTGGCACAGCGAGGACCGGCTGGACCTCCACCCCCACGACGCGCAGGAGCGCGGCATTGCCGACGGCGACTGGGTGGGCATCACCAGCCGCGCCGGGCAGACGGTGCTGCGCGCCCGGGTGACCGAGCGCATGCAGCCCGGCGTGGTGTGGACCACCTTCCACTTCCCCGAAAGCGGGGCCAACGTCATCACCACCGACAGCTCGGACTGGGCCACCAACTGCCCCGAGTACAAGGTGACGGCGGTGCAGGTCACCAAGGTCATGCAACCGCAGGCCGACTGGCAGCGCCAGCACCAGGCCTTCCACACCCAACAGCTGGACCTGCTGGCCCAGGCCCGCACCGCGGCCCCCCAAGCCTGAGCGCCCCGATGGACACGCAGAACCTCACCCACATGGCCAACCGCATTGGCCAGTTTTTCGAGTCCTTCAGCGACCGCACCGAGGCGCTGGAGGGCATTGCCACCCACATCCACAAGTTCTGGGACCCGCGCATGCGCCGCCTGCTGCTGCAACAGCTGGACGCCGCCAGCGACCCCGGCACGCCCCACGCCCTGTCGCCGCTGGTGGCCGACGCCCTGCGCGCGCACCGCCAGCGGCTGACGCCCAGCGAGTTCAGCAACTTTACCTAGCGCGTCTTGCTGGGTAAGGAAAACAGCGTTTCCTTACTTAACAAACAGCTCAAGGTAAGTTTCAAACACATACAGGCGGTTGCGTGCTGCGCCAGTGACTTCGCGCAGCAGACCCAGGCGCATGAAGTCGCGCAGCAAGGCGTTCACGGTGGGGTGTGACAGCCCAAGGGCCAGCTCAAGGTCTGCCGCTGTCACCATGGGCTTGCGATACAACACATTCAGGGCTTGGCGTGCGTTGGGGGTGCGCTTTCCCAGTTGCAATATGTGTTGCTCTGCTTGGGTGCGAAGCGCCAAAATTTGTTGAAACGTGTCGCGACCCTTGGTGGCGGTCTGAGCCACACCATTCAAGAAGAACCGCACCCAGTGGATCAGGTTGTTGGACACGCGCACCTGCATCAGGGCGTCGTAGTAGCTGGCACGGTTGCGCTCAAAAAAATCTGACAAATACAAAGACGGCTTGGACAGCAAGCCATGGCTGATGAGGTACAGCGGAATCAGGAGACGGCCAATGCGTCCATTCCCGTCCAAAAACGGGTGCACGGTTTCAAACTGATAGTGGCTGATGGCCACACGCACCAGGTGCGGCACCAAAATTTGATCGTTGTGCCAGAACTTCTCCAAGTCGCTCATCAGGTCGGGCACGCCGTCTTGGTGGGGCGGGATGAACGTGGCATCCGCCAAACTGGAGCCGCCGATCCAATTCTGGCTGCTGCGAAATTCCCCTGGCTGCTTGTGCTCTCCGCGCACGCCGCGCATCAGCACGGCATGTGTTTGTTTGAGCAGGCGGTTGGACAGCGGCAGTGTTTTCAGCTCGGCCACAGCGGTGTTCACCGCGTCGATGTAATTGCGAACCTCACGCCAGTCATCACGCTTTTCGGGCTTGACCTGGTCTTCAGGCATCAACGCCTCGTCCATGCCGGTTTGTGTGCCCTCGATCTTGCTGGAGGTCTGAGCCTCTTTGACCACATGCATTTCAATGAACAGGTCAATGTCCGGCACGATCAGGGAAAACGCATTGAGCTCCCCCAGCGCTCGCGTGGCCTGTTCCAGCAAGGTGTTGATGGAGGGGTCTTCCCACACCCAATCGTGGTTGACGGGCACAGGCTCAAAACTCTTGTATTGGTAGCGTGGCTGCCAATGCCCAGCCTTGAAGGTCTCGAATT
This sequence comes from Hydrogenophaga soli, assembly GCF_054777695.1. Lineage (NCBI taxonomy): Bacteria > Pseudomonadati > Pseudomonadota > Betaproteobacteria > Burkholderiales > Comamonadaceae > Hydrogenophaga > Hydrogenophaga soli. The sequence goes on from NZ_BAAHAK010000004.1 coordinate 192,447, forward strand.
TCATGGCATGACGTCGATGAGGGTGGGTGACCATGCGGTCTGCATGCATCATGATGCGCCGCACGGTGAGGGTCAGGATAACAACGTTGGTCGGCTGAACCCAGGCGGACCGCCTCCGGCAACGGGGAGACCGGTCACCCATGCGGCGAGCCTTTTGATTTGGGTACGTTGGGAGTGTCAGTGTTGCGAGTAATTTTGGCGATTGGCGCTTTATGTGCAAGCGCAAGCAGCAATTGAAAGTGTAGCGATCCCATGGATGCGACCACCGTCCTGTGCACCCGCCATTCCCACGGTCCCCGGCAGCTGACCGACCCTGGCCCGTCCGACGCCCAGTTGCGCCGCATGGTGGAGGCCGCCTTGCACGCCTCCGACCATGCCGAGCTGGTGCCTTTCCGCCTGGCGGTGGTGAGGGGCGAGGCGCGGCCATGGCCCACTTCCTGGCCGCGGCCCACGCCCTGGGGCTGGGCGGCAAGATGCTGTCGGGCTCCAAGGTGCGCGATCCGGCCCTGCAGGTCGCCTTCTGCGCCCCCGGCGAAACCCTGGTGGGCTGGAGGGTGCTGGACACTCCTCGCGCCCCTCTCACCCCTGGCACCGCCGATCCCGTGCAACCCCCCAAGCCCCCGCGCTCACCCAAGGCCCTGCCCGAAGACGTGTGCCGCGATTGGGCCTGCTGATTGGACCCCCTGAGTGGGGATTGCCCCACACCACCCCTTGGAGCCACCATGACCGCCCCCGCAACACCCAAACCACCCCTGCCCCCGTTCACCGCCGACACCGCCGCCCAGAAGGTGCGCCTGGCTGAAGACGCCTGGAACTCCCGCGACCCCGACCGCGTGGTGCAGGTCTACACCCCCGACACCGTGTGGCGCAACCGCGCCGAGTTTCCGGTGGGGCGCGAGCAGGTGCACCAGTTCCTGGTGCGCAAATGGGCGCGCGAGCTGGACTACCGCCTCATCAAGGAGCTGTGGGCCTTCACCGACAACCGCATTGCCGTGCGTTTTGCCTACGAATGGCACGACGATTCGGGCCAGTGGTACCGCTCCTACGGCAACGAGAACTGGGAATTCACCCCCGAGGGCTACATGGCGCGGCGCTTTGCCAGCATCAACGACCGGCCCATCGCCCAGGCCGACCGCCTGTTCCACTGGCCGCTGGGCCGCCGCCCGGACGACCACCCGGGCCTGAGCGCATTGGGGCTTTGAGGGGGCGTCAGCGCTGGGCCTCGGCCCGCTCCCGCGCCATCTGCTCCTCCAGCTGCTGCCGCCCCTGTTTGGACACGGCGATCAGCTTGGAGCGGTCCTTGTGGTGGGGGTGCATGGCCTCCAGCAGTTGCAGGTTGTGCTGCCGAAAACGCCCGGCCATGGCCGCGGCCTGGTCCTCGCTCTGCCCCAGCGCCTGCAGCACCCGCTGGGCGGTGTGCAGGCTGCTGTCGAACAGCTCGCGGTCCAGCTCGGTCACGCCGCGGTCGCGCAGCGCGTTCCAGTGGGTCACGTCGCGGGCGCGGGCCACCACCGTCAAGTGCGGGAAGTGCTGGCGCGCCAGGTCCACCAGCGCCAGCGACTGGGCCACGCCGTCCACCGCCACCACCAGCACCCGGGCCTGTTCGGCCCCGGCGGTGCGCAGCAGGTCCAGCCGGGTGGCGTCGCCAAAAAACACCTCGTAGCCGAAGGCGCGGGCGCTTTCCACCATGCCGGCGTCGTGCTCCAGCACCGTGGCGGGCAGGCCCTGGGCGCTGAGCACACGCGCCACGATCTGCCCGTAGCGCCCGAAGCCCGCGATGATGGTGGGCGCCGTCTGCGGCTCGGCCAGCTCCTCCAGGGTGTTGGTTTCGCAGTGGGCAAAGCGCGGCAGCAGCCAGCGGCTCAGGGCGGCCAGCAGCAGCGGGCTGAGCAGCATGGACAAGGCCACCGCGCCCACCAGCAGCGAGGCGGTTTCGGCCTCGATGGCGTGCACCCCCGCCGCCGCCTGGAACACCACAAACGCAAACTCGCCACCCTGGGCCAGCAGCAGCACCAGCACCGGCCGTTCGGCCACCGGGATGCCCATGGCCCGCGCCAGCAGCCAGATGACCACGCCCTTGACGGCCAGGAACCCCAGCACCACGCCCAGCATGTGCCAGGGACGGGCCAGCAGCACGCCGAAGTCGATGCTCATGCCCACGGCCATGAAAAACAGCCCCAGCAGCAGGCCCTTGAAGGGTTCGATGTCGGTTTCCAGCTCGTGGCGGTATTCGCTGTCGGCCAGCAGCACCCCGGCCAGGAAGGCCCCCAGCGCCATGGACAGGCCCACCACCTGCATCAGCGCGGCCACCGCCACCACCAGCAGCAAGGCCCCGGCGGTGAAGATTTCGGGCGTGCCGTTCTTGGCCACGGCGCGCATGAGGGGGCGCAACACGGTGCGCCCGCCCAGCACCACACCGCCCACCACTGCAATGGTTTTGATAGCTTCCCACGCTTTGTATGAAAGCGGTAGAGGCATATTTTGTGCTGAGTCCACGGCCAGCAAGGGCAGCAGCGCCAGGATGGGAATGGCCGCCACGTCCTGGAACAGCAGGATGGCAAACCCCGCCTGCCCGCTGGCGGTGCCCAGCAGGTTGCGCTCCTGCATGACCTGCAAGGCAATGGCCGTGGACGACAGGGCCAGCCCCAGCGCGGCCACCACCGCCAGCGTGGGCGGCACCCCGGCCAGCACCGCCGCGCCGGTGAGCACCGCGGCACAGCCCAGCACCTGGGCACTGCCCCAGCCGAAGATGGGGCGGCGCAGCGTCCAAAGGCGGCGCGGCTCCAACTCCAGCCCCACCAAAAACAGCATCAGCACCACACCGAACTCGGCAAAGTGCAGGATGTGTTCCACCTCGGTCACCAGCTTCAGGCCCCAGGGGCCAATGGCCATGCCCGCCGCCAAATAGCCCAGGATGGCCCCCAGCCCCGCGGCACGCGCCAGGGGCACCGCCACCACGGCGGCGCTCAGGTACACCAGGCTGCTGCTCAGCCAGTCGGGGAGGGTGGGGAGGACGGCGCCGGACATGCCGGGCATCATGTCAGGCTTTCCACCCGCAGGCGCATCACCGGGGCGCTGACCCCGGGCATCGCCTGGATGGCGTCCACCGCCTGCCGGGCGGCGCGTTCGCTGGCGGCGCGGGTCAGCACCAGCAGGCCGGGGGCCTGGGCGGCGTCGGGCACGGGGGTCAGCACCTCGGCCTCCAGCCCGGCGGCATGCAGGGCGTCCAACACCGGGGCCAGCAAGGCCCCGGCGGTGGCGGACGGGATGCGCAGGCAGTGCCGCGTCACCACCTCGGCCAGGGGCAGCACGGGCAGGTCTTCGGTGGCCCAGGGCAACACGCCCAGCAGGGGCACGGCGTGGGCGCGGGCGATGTCGATCAGGTCGGCCACGATGGCCGAGGCCGTTTGCTCGCCCCCCGCCCCGGCGCCGCAGTGCACGGTGGGGCCGCTGGCGTCGCCCTGCACCACGATGCCGTTGAGCGAGCCCTCCACCTGGGCCAGCAGGTGGTCGGCGGGGATGAGCGTGGGGTGCACGCGCAGCTCCACCCCGCCCGGCTGCCGCCGCGCCAGCCCCAGCAGCTTGATGCGGTAGCCCAGCGCCTGGGCACACAGGTGGTCGGCGGCGGTGAGGGAGGCAATGCCCTCGGTGTGCACCTGGGCGTGGCGCAGCGGCATGCCAAACGCCACCGCCGCCAGCAGGGTGAGCTTGTGCGCAGCGTCGTGGCCGTGGATGTCGAAGGCCGGGTCGGCCTCGGCATACCCCAGCGCCTGGGCCTGGGCCAGCGCGGCGTCGAACGACAGGCCCTGCGTGCGCATGGCGCTGAGGATGAAGTTGCTGGTGCCGTTGATGATGCCCGCCAGCCACCCGATGTGGTTGCCGCCCAGCCCCTCGCGCAGCGCCTTGATGATGGGGGTGCTGACGGCCACCGCCCCTTCGAACGCCACCACCCGCCCGTGGCGCTGCGCGGCCTCGAACACGATGTGCCCCTTCTCGGCCAGCAGCGCCTTGTTGGCCGTCACCACGTGTTTGCCGCTGGCCAGGGCGGCCAGCACCCAGTCCAGCGCCGCGCCGGTGCCGCCCACGGCCTCCACCACCACGTCCACCTCGGGGTGGGTGGCCACGGCGTGGGCGTCGGCCAGCACCTGCACGTCAGGGCCCGCCAGGGCCTGGGCGCGGGCCACGTTGCGTGCGGCCACGTGGGTCACCACCAGGTGCCGCCCGGTGCGCCGGGCAATGGCGTGGTGGTTGCGCCGCAGCACGGCCAGCGTGCCCGCACCCACGGTGCCCAGGCCCAGCAGGCCGATGCGCAAGGCGGGCAGCGGCGGCAAGGCCAATGCGCTGGGCGGATGAACCGGGTGGTGAGGGTGAGGCGGCTGCGCGGCAGGGGCCGCGGAACAGCGGGCGGGATGAGGGGCGGGGCGGTGTGACATGTGAAGCATCTCCTGGACAAAAAACAAACCCAGCGGCCTGGCTGGGTGTTTTGTGGCGGGGGAGAGCGTCACACCAGTGGCCGTTGGAACGGCCACCTGCGCGATCAGGGGGCCGCGGTGGTCATGGTGGTCATGGTCATTCGGGCGCACAGCACAGCGCCACCTGCCGTGGACACGGCAGGGCGGGTTTGTGAAGGGATGCCAATGAAGACCATGGGGCTCAGTGTAGCGTGTCAATCCGTGCCGAACAGCGTGGGCAGGTCCACCGTGTCGTGCCGCCCCAGGGCGTGGCCGTGCCGCATGAGCCAGTCTTGCGCGTGTGCCCGCCCCAGTGTTTTCAGGTGCTGAAAGATCGGCATGGAGGTGGCCAGCTTGCTGCCGGTGCCCAGCGAGACCAGGGCGTGCGGGGCCTCCATCACATGAAACCGGGTGTTGGCCAAGCGGCGCTCCAGGCGGCTCCAGCGGATCCACCGCCGTTGCGCCTGTTGCCGCAGGGTGCTCAGCAGGCGCATTTCGCGCAAGAACGCCCCCGAAAAAGCCATTTCAACGGTGCGCAGCCGGATGTCGTGCGCGGTGACGGGCATGTCCGCGTGCTGCAAGGGGGTCAACAGCACCAGCATCACATCGCGCCCCGGGGCGTGTTGAACCAAGGGCCACACGGGGGGATTGGCGGCGTACCCGCCGTCCCAGTGCGGATGGCCGTCGATGGACACCGGGCGGTGCAATGCGGGCAGGCAGGCCGAGGCCAGGACCGCTTCGACATGGAGCTCGTGCTCGCGAAACAGCCGCAGCTGGCCCGTCAAGGCATGGGTGGCCGCAATGAACAGGCGCACGGGCGAGTGGCGGCGAATGGCCTCGAAGTCGATCTGGCTTTGCAGCACGTCCCGCAGCGGGTTGGCGTCAAAGGGGTTGAGCTGCTCGGGCGACAGCAGGTCGGCCCACTGGAGCATCAGCCACACGGGCGGGGCCAGCGCCACCCGCTGACCATCGGCCGACAGGGTGGCCATGTCGAAGGGCACGCTCGCGGCCACCGCGGTCCAGAATGCATCCAAGGCTTCCCGCGCACCAGTGGGGCCGCCCTGCAACAGCCCGTGGGCCAACGCCACGGCATTCATGGCCCCGGCGCTGGTGCCGCTGACGCTGTCCACGTGCAGTCGGCCGCTTTCCAGCAAAGCGTCCAGCACCCCCCATGTGAACGCACCATGGGCACCGCCGCCTTGCAGGGCCAGGCTGATGTGGCGGGGACGAGCGGGCCAATCTGGCTTGGAAAGATCAGGGTCCACAGGGCCTCCGCAATGGAAGGACCATTATTGACCGTGTCTGTGACCCCCGTGGGGCAACGGGGTCAACGCGGGTGTTCAGGCTTTCTTGAGGAATTCGGCCTTCAGCATGAAGGCGCCCTGGTCGGTCTTGCAGTCCACCTCGTGGTCGCCCGCGCCGTCGGGCAGGCGGATGCTTTTGATCTTGGTGCCCTTTTTCAGCACGATGGACGAGCCCTTGACCTTCAGGTCCTTGATGACGATGACCGCGTCACCCGTGGCCAGCGGCGTGCCGTTGCTGTCGCGCACCACGGTGTCTTCGGCGGCGTCGGCATCGTCGCCCGCGGCGGCCATGGGCCATTCGTGGCTGCAATCGGGGCAGACCCATTGGGTGCCATCGGGGTAGGTGTTTTCAAGGCCACAGACGGGGCAGGCGGGAGCGGTGTTGGACATGGAATGAAGAGGGGAAAAGGTCCACAATGGGGACATGAATGCAGCAAATGCGTGGTGGATTCTCGCAGGTGCCCTGGCGGCGGCTGAGTTGCTGACCGGGGGCTTCTTTCTGTTGGTGCTGGCGCTGGGGCCGGTGGCGGCGGCGCTGGCCGCCCACGCGGGCCTGGGGCTCACCGGCCAATTGATCAGCGCGGCCCTGGTGGGCGGCGGCGCGGTGGCGGTGTGGGCGCAGTGGCGCAAGCGCCAGCCGCAGGTGGACGCCCAGGCCAACCCCGACGTGCTGCTGGACGTGGGTCAGACCGTGGTGGTGGAGGCTTGGCAGCCCGATGGCACCACGTCTGTTCGCCACCGTGGCGTGGCCTGGCAGGCGGTGGCCGCGCCCGGCGCACCCCGGCAACCCGGGCCGCACCGCATCGTGGCGGTGCAGGGCAACCAGCTGGCCTTGCAACCGGCCAGCAATTGATTGGCTTTGAACTTCAGGAGGAAAACACCATGGAAATCGCGCTTGTGCTGCTGGTCATTGCAGTCGTCTTCATCATCAAATCCATCCACGTGGTGCCGCAGCAAAACGCGTGGGTCAAGGAGCGGCTGGGCAAGTACGCAGGAACACTCACGCCCGGGCTGAACTTCATCTTCCCCTTCATCGACCGGGTGCCTTACAAGCACAGCCTGAAGGAAATCCCGCTGGATGTGCCCGAACAGGTGTGCATCACCCGCGACAACACCCAGCTCAAGGTGGACGGCATCCTGTACTTCCAGGTGACCGACCCCATGCGTGCCAGCTACGGCTCGTCCAACTACGTGCTGGCCATCACCCAGCTGGCGCAAACGTCGCTGCGCAGTGTCATTGGCCGGTTGGAGCTGGACAAGACCTTTGAAGAACGCGACATGATCAACGCCCAGGTGGTGGCGGCCATCGACGAGGCGGCGCTGAACTGGGGTGTGAAGGTGCTGCGTTACGAAATCAAGGACCTCACGCCCCCCGCCGAAATCCTGCACGCCATGCAGGCGCAGATCACCGCCGAGCGGGGCAAGCGCGCCCTGATTGCCGCGTCCGAAGGCAAGCGGCAGGAGCAGATCAACTTGGCCGACGGCCAGCGGCAGGCCTACATCGCCAAGTCCGAGGGCGAAAAGCAATCGCAGATCAACAACGCCCAGGGGCAGGCGGCGGCCATTCTCGAAGTGGCCGACGCCACGGCCTCCGCCATCCGCAAGGTGGCCCAGGCCATCTGCGAGCCCGGGGGCGAACAGGCCGTGCAGCTCAAGGTGGCCGAAAAGGCCGTGGAGGCCTACGGCAAGGTGGCGCAGGATGCCACCACCACCCTCATCGTGCCCAGCAACATGACCGAGGTGTCCACGCTCATCACCTCGGCCATGAAGATGGTGGGCGCCTCACGAGGTGCCAGCACCCCCGGCAGCCAGGGTTGACAGGCTGGGGCCGGTCACCCGGCAGATGCGCCAGTCGGGCATGACGGTGGCCCCCATGCGTTCGTAAAACGCAATGGCGTTGGCGTTCCAGTCCAGCACGCTCCATTCAAAGCGGCCACAGTCCCGCGCCACCGCCAGCTGCGCCAGGTGCTGCAGCAACACCTTGCCCAGGCCCGCGCCGCGGTGCGCGGGCTGCACATACAGGTCTTCCAGGTACAGGCCGGGCTGGGTCAGGAAGGTGGAGTAGTTGTGGAAGAACAGCGCAAAGGCCACCACGGTGTCGGCGGCGGTCACCACCACTGCCTCGGCCATGGGCCGGGGCCCGAACAGGTGCTGTGCCAGCCGCTCGGGCGTGGCCTGCATCAGGTGGGTGAGGTGTTCGAACTCGGCCAGCTCGCGGATCAGGCCCACGATGGCGGGCGCATCGGCCTCGGTGGCGGGGCGCAGGTGGTAGGGGTGGGGCAAGGGTGTGGAGGTCATGGGCGTGACTTTCGCACCATTTCAATGGCGTTGAACGGACAGCGCAGCACACACAGCGCACAACCGGTGCAGCCGCTGGCGTCGTGCAACACCGACTGCTTGCGCGCGCCGGGGCTGGGCGTGCTCAGCGACAGCACATGCGGCGCACACACGCCCACACACCAGCCGCAGCCGGTGCAGCGCTGCGGCGACACCACCGGCAGGGCCACGGCCCCGGGCCGGACCACCGGGCGGGAGGGAGACTCGGCCATCAGGGCGTGCTGGGCGGCAGGGCTTTCAGGTAGTCCAGGATCTGGCGGGCCAGGACTTCGCGCTCGGCCTGGGGGCGCTGGTCGGCGATGGGGGGCATCTGGGTGCCGGGCTTGAGGCTGCTGGGTGCCAGCACCCAGCGCAGGAAGGTGTCATCCCCCAGCGAACGGGCCAGCTGCGCCAGGTTGCCCGGCCATTTGTTGCCGCCAAAACCGTTGATCTGGTGGCAGCTCAGGCAGAGCTTTTGCACGTCGGTGGCCACGCCCTGGTAACGCTCGGCCAGGTTGCCGGGCAACAGCGCCTGCAACCGCGAGGGCTGCACCGAAATGTCGTTGACCTGGTAGGGCCAGAAGCTCCCGCCCTCGGGCAGCAGCTCGGGCGACTTCACGTTGTCCCACACCAGGTAGTACGGGCCCAGCGGCACGTTGGGCTGGTTCTGCGCCAGGTTGTCCACGGTGAACTGGGCCTGCCCCACGCGCTGGTGCACCAGGTAGGCGGTGTACTGGCTGAAGCGCTCGGTGGGGATGCGCGACACATACCCATCCAGCGCCTGGAACACCACGTCGTGCCCCGGTGCCTGCCAGCCTGGGCCCAGCAGCACGTCGAACACCGCGTTGGCGGGCCAGCCCAGGTACTGCACCTGGGTGTGCTGGCCCTTGACCGACAGGTGGGGCTCGACCACGGTGAACGCCCGCGCCGCCTGCTGGAGTCGGGGCTGCAAGTCGGCCGGGGCCACCACCGGGGCGGCACTCCCTTGCAAGGGCCAGCAGGCCACGGCCCAGGCCAAGCCCAGTGTGCACACCCGTGCGTGATGTCGTGTTGCCCGCCATGCAGCGCGCAGGGGCAATGAGAGGCTCATGTTCGGCTCCACAGAGGGGAATGGGCCGACCAGTGTAGGCGGCGCCCCCCAGCCTGCCGAACCAAATCCACCGGGTGCCTGGGGGCTTCAGGCGGCGGTGTGGCGATCCAGCTGGAACACGTCGACCGCGGCCACCAGTTCGGTGGACAGGGCCTGCAGCGCGTCGGCGGCGGTGCTCATTTCTTCCACCATGGCGGCGTTTTGCTGGGTGGCCTGGTCGATGTGGGACAAGGCTTCGCTCACCTGGGCCACGCCCAGGCTTTGTTCGGCGCTGGCGGTGCTGATGTTGCGCACGATGGCGTTGACCCGCTGGATGCTGGCCACCACATCGGTCATGGTGTGGCCAGCGTCGGCCACCAGCCCCGTGCCGTGGGCCACCTGGCCCACGCTGGCGTCGATCAGCGCCTTGATTTCCTTGGCCGCCTGCGCACTGCGCCCGGCCAGCGAGCGCACTTCACTTGCCACCACGGCAAACCCGCGCCCGGCTTCGCCTGCGCGGGCCGCTTCCACGGCTGCGTTGAGCGCCAGGATGTTGGTCTGGAACGCAATGCCGTCAATGACCCCGATGATTTCGGCCATGCGGCCCGACGATGCGGTGATGTCCTGCATGCTGTGCACCGCTTGACCCACCACGGTGCCGCCGTTGTGGGCCACCTGGGCTGTTTGCTGGGCCAGGGTGTTGCCTTGGGCGGCGCTTTCGGCGTTGTGGTTCACGCTGGCGCTGAGTTGGCCCATGGACGCCACGGTTTGCTCCAACGCGCTGGCCTGGTTTTCGGTGCGCTCGGTCAGTTGGTGGCTGCCAGCGGCCAGCTCGGCACTGGCCTCGGCCACGCGCGAGGCCGATTGGCGCACCTGCGCCACGGTCTGGGCCAAACGCTGGCGCATGGCCGACAAGGCGTGCAGCAGGCTGCTGTTGTCCCCCGGCCGCAGCACGATGGGCGAGGCCAGGTCCCCCTGGGCCACCCGCTGGGCGATGGCCAGTGCGTGCTGGGGCTCGCCGCCCAACTGGCGCAGCAGGCTGTGGCGAATCAGCATGCCCACCAGCAGCAGCAAGGCCCCCGCGACCAGCAACTCCAGCGCGGTGGCCATGGCCTGCTGGCGCACCACCGCCTCCACCGTGTCGATGTACACCCCCGAGCCCAGCACCCAGCCCCAAGGCGCAAAGCCTTTCACGTAGGACACCTTGGCCACCGGGTCCTCGCTGCCCGGCTTGGGCCACAGGTAAGACACCATGCCTTCGCCCTGGCGTTGGACGGTGCGGACAAACTCGGTGAACAGCGCCTTGCCCGTGGGGTCCTTGATGGCGCGGAGGTCGGTGCCGTCCAGCTCGGGCTTGATGGGGTGCATCACCATGCGGGTGTCCAGATCGTTGATCCAGAAATACTCGTTGCCGCTGTAGCGCAACGGGCGGATGGCGTCGATGGCGCGTTGCTTGGCCTCGGGCTCGGTCAAGGCCCCGGACTGCACCTGCGCGTGCAGCGTCTGGAACAGGCCGTGCACCGCCTCCACGGTCTGGCGCACGCCCACTTCGCGTTCGGCCAGGGCCAACCGGCGGCCTTCGGCCACCGACAGGCCCGCAATGACGGCAATGGCCAGCAAGCCGGTGCCGATCAGAAGCCACAGCCGCTGAGAAATGGTGAATGAGCTGAACACGTGGAGCCTCTCTGGTGTGTATGCAATATTCATAATTCAGTCACTCAAGGATTGTCTGGCGGGGGGGCTGACGTAGCGCTGTCAGGTGTGCGTCTGCGCGGCGGAGAAGCCCTGGCCTTTGACGAACATCAATTCCCGCAGCCAGCCGGTGGTGCGCAGCGGCTACAGTGCCCCCATGCAACGACGTCAATTCAACCAACGCATCGGCGTGTGGATGGCCTCTCTTGGTGGCCTCAACGCCTTGCCCGCAGGGGCGCAAAACCTGTCTTCCGCCGACGCCCTGGGCGGCATCCGCGCGGCCCTGTCCACCGGGGCCAAGGTGGCGGTGCAGCAACTGGGGCGGCAAGGGGGGTTTTCGGGCAACGCCAAGGTGCGCATCGGCCTGCCCGGCGTGCTGGAAGATGCCGCTCCCCTGCTGCGCGGCATGGGCCAGGGCAAGCGGCTCGATGAACTGGTGGCCGCCATGAACCAGGCCGCCGAACAGGCCGTGCCGCTGGCCGCCGACCTGCTGGCCAACGCCATCCAGCACCTCAGCGTGGACGATGCCCTGCACATCGTGCGTGGGGGCGACACGGCGGTGACCGACTTCTTTGCCGACAAGACCCGCGAGCCGCTGACCGCGCAGTTCCTGCCCGTGGTGCGCCAGCACACCCAACACGTGAAGCTGGCCGACAAGTACCAGGCCGTGGCCGGGCGTGCGGCCAAGATGGGCCTGCTCAAGGCCCAGGACGCCGACCTGCCCGGCTACGTCACCGGGCGGGCGCTGGATGGCCTGTACCTCGTCATCGGCGAGGAGGAACGCAAGATCCGCCAGAACCCTGCCGCCGCGGGCAGTGCCCTGCTGCGCAAGGTGTTTGGCGGGTGACGGGTGAGAGCGAGGTGATCTGCCGCCACCTGTGGGTGCAGGGGCGAGTGCAAGGGGTGTACTACCGCGCCTCCACCGTGCAGGTGGCCCGGGAGCTGGGCCTGACCGGCTGGGTGCGCAACCGGCACGATGGTCGTGTGGAGGCCGTGGTGTGCGGCCCGGCCCAGGCGGTTCATCGCCTGGTGCACTGGGCCCACCAGGGACCCATCGCCGCCCGGGTGGATGCGGTGCAGGTGACCGCGGTGGAGCCTGCCGACTGGGGCGGGCCGTTCACCGAGTTTCAGCAGGTGGCCACCGCCTGAGACGCTCAGCGTCTGCGCTGGTTGCGCAGCATGAACACATAGGCCGTTTCCACCTTGGCCCGAGCCCAGGGCGTTTTGCGCAGGAACGTGAGGCTGGACTTGATGCTGGGGTCCAGCGAGAAGCAGCGGATGGGCACGCGCTGCGCCAGCCCTTCCCAGCCGTGGTGGGCCACCAGGGCGGTGAGCATGGCTTCCAGCGTGACGCCGTGCAGGGGGTTGTTGGGTTGAGTGTCCATGGGGGGTGCAGTGTAGGCGGCCCGACGCTGAAACAAAACGACACGCGCCGCGACGCTTCGACACCCACCCGAAACCCTTGAAACAGGCGGCTGCAAGACCATTCAGTCATCCCCAACGGGATGTTCAACCCCGCGGCCACCGCGGCCTCACTGAAAGGAAATGCACCATGTCCCACCCCTCCCGCCGTCCCCTGGTCTTGCGCGCAGCGTCGCTGGCCTCGTTGACCTTGCTGATGACCACCGCGTCCGCCTGGGCCGCCCCCGCAGACCCGGTGCTGCACAGCCCCCGTGTGGCCGGGGCTGACGCGGCGCACCGCGTGAACGGGGAAATTCCGCCCGAGGTGCCGGTGCAGGACCTGCGCCGCGCCGACATCCGCGCCCAGGGGCGCGAAGCGCTGCTGAAGCGCACGCTGGCGGTGGGTGACCTGTCCCTGTGACGAAAACGCTCAGAGCCCCTTGGCCCCAAAAGCGCAGTAACCCACCCGTGGGCTCTTCTTCTGCGGGTGCAGGCGGCAGGTGTCGGGCCGCTGCTCGTACACCGTGCAGCGGCGGGTCTTGGCGTCCAGCCAGGTGCAGTCGCCGTCGGCCCGGCGCATCATGGTGAACACCTCGGCTTTGGTGTTGTAACGCTCCACCACCCGTGCCTTTTGCAGGCGCTTGGCAATGCGGGCGGGGTCTTCGTTTTCAGCCTCGAACTCGTCCACCAGCCCCAGGCGCACCAGGTCGCTCACCCGCACCTCCAGGGGCATGGTGCAGCAGTTGGCCTGGCACAGGTCGCACAGGCCGGGTTTGTAACGGGTCCAGGTGTCGCTGCTGTCGACGTTGACGATGTGGATGGATGAGCGCATGGGGGGAGTGTGGTTCAAAAAAAGGCCGCGGCATGCCGATCGGTGGGTCTTTTGCCGGTGTGCACATACGCACTCAACAGCTCGACGGTGCGTGGCACGTCAAACCCCGGGCCGCGCAAGGACAAGGGCAGCACGCTGCTGCGCACCACGGACTGTACGCACCCGCGCACCAGCACCTGTTCCATGAGGTCGGTGCTGCCCAGCTCGTAGAACGCCGCCATGCCCCGGATGTAGCTGGCCTTGTCCATGTCGGCAAACGACAGCGGGGCCAGCCCGTGGGACAGCAACAGGGCGTTGGCCGCGATGCGGGAGGTTCGCTTGTTGCCGTTGGCAAAGGCTTGCAGGTAGGGAATGCGTGTCATGAGGTACAGCGCCGCCTGCAAGGGGTGCAAGCCATTGGCCCGCTCCACGAGGGTGGCCAGGGCCCCGGCCACATAGCGTGTGCCGGGCCGGAATGGGGGCAGGTAGGCCGATGCGCCCAGGTTCACCTCCTCGTATTCGCGTGGGCGTCCGCGCTGGTGTTCGGGCAGGAAATGGTCGGATTCGGCCACATCGGGCAAGCCATGGTCGGACGTCAGCAAGGCGTGCCAGGCGCAGACGTTGTCCACCGTCAGTGCCCGGTGCTGCCATTGGTGTTCCGCCGCCTGTCGGTGGTTGAGGGCCAACACGGCTTCGGCCGCGGGTTTGTCGGGGTGGCGTTGCCCGTAGGCCAGCAGGGCCTCGGTGTCCAGCATGGAGTAGGTGCTGCCTTCCAGCACCGAAGAGCCCCACGAGAAGTCCACCACAAAGCTGGCCAGGAAGGCCGCATCCATGGGCGGCACCCGCGCTTGCAGGTGGGTCAACCGCATGGCCTTGTCCAGGGGGAGACCGGGCTCGGTGTGCAGCAGGGCTTCGTCAAACCGGGCCACGGGGCGGCTTTGCCAGGGCTGTGCAAAGAAGGCGTCCACCTGTTCCCGTGTCCAGCGCTCGGTTTGCACATAGCGGGTGGCGCGGCCCTGCCCCTTGACCCCAATCAGCCCTTGGGCCGCCAACCCGGCCAGGCGGCGGTTGACGGTGGAGCGGCTGGCAGGGGCCAGCGCCGCCGTCAAATCGGCTGGCGCAAGCCCTGCGGGTCCGGCTTGGGACAGCAGGGCCAGGATGCGGTCAGGTTCGGGCTGGGCCATGGAATGACAAAAATTCAATCAAGCTAAGTGTTTGAATTTTTGTGAAAAAGACGAATCTTGTCAAAAAAAGTTGACGCACAGGCTTTGCACGTCAACCGCCACGGGTTACTGCCCTGCTTTTGCCTTCAGCTTTCCAAGGCCGCCGCGGGCTCCAGGTGCACGGCCAGCGCCTGCTCCAGCAGCGCCAGGCCCTGCTGCACCTCCGCCGCCGTGGTGTTGAGGCGCGGCATGAAGCGCAGGTTGTGGGGCCGCGCCGCGTTGACCAGCAGGCCAAGGGTGCGGCAGGTGTGCACCACGTCGGCGGCGATGTCCTGCCCCAGCTCCAGGGCCAGCAGCAGGCCCTCGCCGCGCACCTCGCCCAGGCCCAGGCGGGTCGACAGATCTTGCAGCCCTTCGCGCAGCTCGCGCCCGCGCAGGCGGACGTTGGCCAGAAAGGTGGGTTGGCTCAGCTCGTTCAGCACCGCCAGCGCCACGGCGCACATCAGCGGGTTGCCGGCGTAGGTGCCGCCCTGGTCGCCGTGTTCGAACACGCTGCAATGTGCCTGGGCCAGCACGGCGGAAATGGGCACGCCGCCGCCCAGACCCTTGCCCAGGGTGAGGATGTCGGGCTTCACGCCAAAGTGCTCAAACGCAAACAGCTCGCCCAGGCGGCCACAGCCGGTCTGCACCTCGTCAAAGATGAGCAGCAGGCCGTGCTGGTCGCACAGCTCGCGCAGGGCGCGCAGGAAGGCGGGGCGGGCGGGGTGCACCCCGGCTTCGCCCTGCACGGGCTCCAGCATGATGGCCACGGTGCGCTCGCTCAACACCGCGCGGACCGATTCGATGTCGTTCAGCCGCGCCTTCACAAACCCCGGCACCGTGGGCGGGAACAGCTGGTCCCACCCCGGCTTGCCGCTGGCGGCCATGGTGGCCAGGTTGCGCCCGTGAAAACCGTTGTGAAAGGTCACGATCTCGAACGCCCCCGCTCGCTTCATCCTCCCCCACTTTCGCGCCAGCTTGATGGCCCCCTCGTTCGCCTCCGCCCCCGTGCTGCCGAAAAACACCTGCTCAAACCCGCTCAACCCACACAGCCGCTGCGCCAGTGCCAGGGCGGGCGCGTTGTACAGCGCCGGGCTGGGCGTGAGCAGCAGGGCCGACTGCTCGTGCAGCGCCTGGCGCACCACCGCCGGGCTGTGGCCCAGCGCGTTGACGGCCCAGCCCTGCAGCCAGTCCAGGTAGCGGGTGCCCGCCTGGTCCCACAGCCACGCGCCTTCGCCGCGCACAAACACGGTGTCGGGCCGGGGGGTGATGGCCATCAGGTGCTGGCTGTGGGGCGGCTGCGGGTTGGGGGGCTGGGTGGGGTTCGACATGGTCAAGGGCCTTTCAAAACGGTGCCAAAAAGCGGCGGGGACAAAGAAAAAGGCCACGGGGGTGAGCCGTGGCCTTTGCGGGGGAAACTGGAACTGGGGGGAGGGGCTATCGCCTCAGGGTCCGGGTCTCACGCGCAGGGCACGGCAGCGAGCGACGGGCTCGTGCAGAACGTGCAGCTCGGGCGGCGGAGACGGAACGGGACAGGGTGAACATGCGGGCCATGGTAACTCAAGCCCGCAGCGGGCGCAGCAGGTCGCGCAGGCCGTTGTGGTCAATGGTCTGCATCAGCGCCAACAGGCGGCCCAGCTCGCCGGGCGGAAAACCCTCGCGGGCAAACCAGTTGAGGTAGTTGCCCGGCAAGTCGGCCAGCAAACGGCCCGCGTGTTTGCCATAGGGCATTTGCACGGTGACCAGCTTGAGCAACAGGGCGGGGTCCATGGGGTTCATGGGGTGGGGTGCTTCGAAATGTGTAGCTGCATATGCTTTATATAAAAGCGGTAAAGGCCAAAATTTTATTGAATTCCTGGGGCGTGGATGGGCCGGATTTTCAGCCCTGCGCGGCCAGCAGCTGGGCTGCGGCCAGGGGGGACATGACTTCGATGCCATCGCGCATGGGGTAGGTGTCACTGACCGGGGCCACCAGCAGCTTGCGTGTGGCACCCACATCAGCCGCCGCCAAATGGAAGCCTTTGGACACGGTGGGGGCCGAGGAGCGTTTGATTTCCACCACCCAGGTTTGGCCATTGCGCAGGGGCAGCACCAAGTCGGCCTCGGCCCCATGGCTGGTGCGGTAGAAGCTGGCCTGGGCCGATCCAGAGGGGTTGGGCAGGGCGGCCAGCAGTTGCTCGATGACAAAGCCTTCCCAGCTGTGACCCGCCACCGGGTGGCCCAGCACATCGTCCAGCGTTTGCAGACCCAAGAGGGCGTGCACCAGGCCGCTGTCGCGCACATACACCTTGGGCGAGCGCACCAGCCGCTTGCCCACGTTGCCGCTCCATGCGGGCAGGCGGCGCACCAGCATCAGGTCGCACAGCAGGTCGATGTAACGGGCCACGGTCTGGCCGCTGACGGCCAGCGCCGCCGCCAGCCGGGAGGCATCCAGCAGTTCGCCTTGGTTGTGGGCCAGCATGGTCCACAGGCGGCGCAACGTGGTGCTGGGGATGCGCGGCCCCAGGGCGGGAATGTCCTTGTCCAAATAGGTGGCGATGAACATCTCGCGCCAGCGCAGGCTGGCGGCGTCGTCTGCGGCCAACCACGACAGCGGAAACCCGCCCCGTATCCACAGGCTGTTCATGTCAGCCGGGGGGGCCGTGGGGGGCATCACCTCGCGCAATTGAAACGGGGGCAGCTCCAGTTGGGCCATGCGGCCCGCCAAACTCTCGCTGCTTTGGCGCAGCAGCACCCCAGAGGCAGAGCCCAGCAGCAGGTACTGGCCCGCCATTTCCCCATCGCGGCGGCGCTGGTCGATGACGGCGCGCAGCACAGCAAACAACTCGGGCTGGCGCTGCACCTCGTCCAGGATCACCAACTGATGGCGATGGGCTTGCAAAAAAGCCTCCGGGTCGTCCAACTGGCGCTGGGCCGAGGGCAACTCCAAGTCCAGGTAAAACGCATTGGGGTGCTGGCTTTGCGCCGCAAAGGCCAGGGTGGTCTTGCCCACCTGCCGTGGCCCCAACAGCACCACCGCCGGGAATTGAGCCAGCAGATCGGTCAGTTGGGTGTGGGCGAGGCGGGAAAACATGGGTGCATTTTATCCAGTTTATGGAGAAAATACACGGTTGATGGGGCTGGGCAAATCATCCGCAACCGCCACGGTTTGACGCAGGCGGTGCCCGCAGCGGGCGCAGCAGGTCGCGCGGGGCGTAGTGGTCCATGGTGGGATGCTTTGAAATGTGTAGCTGCTTACGCTTTATGTAAAAGCGGTAGAGGCTGAAATTCTTATCAGCCCGCAACGGGACAGCCGGTGTGCGTGCTTTCGAGACCGTGGGCGCTCGAGTCCAAGACCTGCTGTCTTGAACAGCCCGTGAAGCAGTGGCGCGCTCCCTGACGGGGTGAGTCCGGGCGTTTTCGGTGACGGGTTTATGGGGTTAGATGATTCGAAATTTGTAGCTGCTTGTGCTTGTTATGAAAGCGGTAGGGGCCAAAAGTCCATTGAATTCCTGAGATGGCCTGATGCTTGAGGTTTGCATGCCTTGTTCCTTCGTCCTGGCCATCTTCACGTCCACCAAAATGGAGCGCAGGCACAGCACGGCGGCGCTGGACTTCGATTGGGAGATGCCGAGGCCAACTACCATCCGCACTTGCTGGTCAGGCAGTCAGGTAGCCAGGGGGGATGTCTGACTTAAACCGGCCAGACCTCACGATTTCCGGGGCGGTTCAGTTCATGTATCCATCCGTGTAGCCGACTATGACAATAGATCAGGGCAGTGACGGTCAGCAGACCGCAGGCACCACGCAAGCAGCACCAAGCGGGACGTCGCCCGAGCTCACTGGCGGCCAAGGCTTCAGCTTCGAGGACGCAGTTTCATCTATATACGCCGCAGCGTTGCTCTGCGAGACGACAGCGCCAGGCCTGCCGGGCCGCGTCGTCAGACATGTCTCCGTGCAGCAAGGTTCGTTCGGACAGCCGCTCGACGACCTCATCGTTCGGGCAGAAGGCGCCGACCAGGTCTCGATTACCTTCAGCGCCCAGGTCAAGCGCAAGCTGGTCATCAGTGCGGCCAGCACGAACACTGACTTCCGAGAGACGATTGAGCGCGCTTACGCGACGCTCTCGGACCCGGGTTTTCGGGTTTCGTTGGACAGGGTGGGCACCATAGTCGGCGAAGTATCGGACGCAGCCAAGCGGAGTTTCGAGACGCTCTGTGAGTGGGCGCGGGCAGAGAGCTCCTCGGAACAGTTCGTCCGTAAGTTGCAGACCGACGGCGCCGCCGGAGGCAAGCTATCGCAGTTCGAGGCGGTTCGCGACATCCTCTCGTCCAAGGCGGCGCCCGGCGAGCTTGATGCGGCCACCCACAAACTACTGAGTCACTTTGTCCTCATACGCCTGGACTTGCTGACCGACGGTTCGCCGACCGAGGCGCAGACAGTTGCTGGCCTTGCCAACACCCTGGCTCCAGTGGACCGTCCCCGCGCTGACGACCTGTGGCGCCGTTTGCTGGCGTTGGTGCGCGTTTCGCAGGGGCGCGCTGCAGGGTACGACCGTAAGACGCTCGTCGCTCGGCTGAACGGCGCATTCCGGCTTGCCGGGGCGTCGAGTGCGCAAGGAGCATTGCAAGCCATACAGCAGGAAAGTCGACTTGCCGCTGCCGAAATCACGAACAGCATCTCTGGGCTGAGTGTGCCGCGTGACACCAGCGTTCAAGCGGTGGTCGAGGCTGCAAAGTCGCCTGGCTTTGTGCAGATTGGCGGCATGCCCGGTGCTGGCAAGTCGGTTGTTCTCCGCGCGGCGGTCGAACAACTTGCCGCCTCTGGGACTGTCCTCTTCCTAAAGTCCGACCGTCTGCGGGGGAGTACGTGGGCGCAGTACGCCGCCGCCGCGGGCATGACGCACGGCAACTTGGAGGAACTGCTGGTGGAGCTTGCTGCGTCCGGCTCCAGCGTGCTGTTCGTCGACGGTATTGACCGTGTAGAGGTCGAACACCGAGGCATCCTCCTGGACCTGCTGAACACCATCCACTCCTCGCCGCTACTGTCAGGATGGTGCGTCGTGGCCACCGTGCGCGACACAGGAATGGAGCCGTTGCGCACTTGGTTGCCTGCGTGTCTGTTCTCAAGCGGAGTGCGGACGCTGACCATCGACTCTTTCGACGACGGGGAAGCTGAGGCGCTCGCGCGCGCCAAGCCTGCCCTTCGATCTCTGCTTTTCGGCAGTGATTCGGTTCGCGCGGTCGTTCGTAGGCCCTTTTTCGCGGCCGTGCTTGCCAAGGAGGTCGACTCGTCGAGCGCGCAGGCCACCTCTGAGGTCGACCTTGCGGCTCTGTGGTGGGAGCGCGGCGGCTACGGTGCTGACCCCACGCGGGTAGGCTACCGGCGAAATGCCCTGGTGCAGTTGGCCAAGACAGGCGCACATCAACTTGGCAGGCGCGTCCCCATAGCCGATGTCGATGCTCAGGCGCTCGCCGAACTCGAGGCGGATGGCATCGTTCGACCTGTGAGACGCGGACATACCGTGCAGTTCTCCCACGACATCTTCTTCGAATGGGCGTTCCTGCAGCACCTGGTCCGGGCGGATGACGCCTGGCCAGAGGTCATTCGCGAAGTTGGGGAGCCGCCAGCGCTTGGGCGGGTTGTCGAACTGCTCTCCCAGGCGGAGCTTGCCCACGGCGAGAACTGGGCCAACCACTTGGCCATCTTGGAGGGAGATCAGAGACTTCGCTCTCAGTGGCTGCGCGCGTGGATGGCCGGGCCGTTCTCCCTGGAGACGTTCCCGCAGTACTCCGCCGCCTTCGACCTAGCGATGCTCGACACTGCTCACTCGCGCGTCCGCAAGGCGGTCGTTTGGTACCAAGCTGAAAAGACCAAGCCGAATACGGCCATGCTCGAGCGCTTGGATGAACCTGACCTCGACCTTGCCAAGCGTATGCTGTACGCGGACATGTGGGGGCATCCTTCGGACATCGCAGCCTGGGCTCGCTTCTGCGACTGGCTTCTGGACCACGCTTCAGACATCCCCGCCCGGGTGATTCCAGACATGGTCTCGGCGTTCGAGGTGTGGCAGAACAGGTTTTCCCACTACCGAAACCGGGTATCCGAGCGCATCGTTCAGACCTGCCTCGCCTGGCTGTACCACATCCAGCATCAACAACATCAAAGGGGGTTCTCGACGGATCGCGGGGTCTGGGCCGAGATTGAGGACAGGCGGGATGGTTTGAACGAGCTTGAGTCCGCACTGCGCACATTGGTGCTGAACGCTTCGATCACCCAGAGGTCTTTGGCCGCTCAGTACCTCCGCGATTTGCGCCGCCTGGAACGGATTCCACATCAGGCCGTCCAGTCCGTATTCACACATGCCCCATTTCTCTCGCTTGCTTGCCCTGCGGAGTTGGTCGATTTCACGATTTCTGTCGTGTGCCAGCGCCTTCCAGTCGTTGTGCAGAAAGAGCTGAGAGGAAAGGACTTCTTAGGGCGATACAGTTTCAGTAACTCCGATTGGGACGATCTCTCCATCGACGACCACTTCTCCTTCTTCCCGGCGGCTCCGACGAGGGAGCCGTTCCACTCGCTGCTGCTGCAATCTCCGGACCAGGGTAGAAGACTGGTTCGGGAGGTCGCCAACCACGCCATTCGATCATGGCGGCAGCTGCATCGACTCTCGTACGAGAAAGATGGAACGCCTATTCCGTTTGTCTTGCAGTTTCCGTGGGGTAGGCAAGTGTTCTGGGGTGACAGCCGTCTCTACTTAGGGGCACGTGGATGCTTCGGGCCTTCGACCGTCAACTCAGGCTGGATGGCTCTTGAAGCGTGGGCGTTCAGTGAGCTTGAGAAAGGCACCCCCGTTGATGACATCCTCGAAGCGGTGTTAGCAGAGCATCAGTCCGTGGGAGCCCTCGCTGTTGCTGCTGCCATTTCTCTGCAGGCACAACACACCTCAGCAGTAACTCTGCCGATCGCGACGAACCAACGCCTCTGGCACTGGGACATTCGGCGTCAGGTGCAGGAGATGGGACAGATAGCGAACCTTATCGGGTTCGACAAGCCGGAGGACAGGCCTCACGGCTTGGCGGTGAAGGAAGGCAACGAACGGCCGGTACGCCGTGCAGACGTCCGCTCGCTTGGCACTCTTATGGTGCTCAGGGGAGGGGCACTAGGGGCGGAAGCGGCGGCGGCCATCCAAGAGTTTTCGAAAGACCTGCCGTTTGACTATGCAGAGCAACGATTGAACTCTGAAGTGCGTTCGGACCTCGCAAGGACCGCGGAGATATGGGCGGAGCTTGGTAAGCCAGAGAACTACCACGCAGAGCTCAGCCAGGATGAATCCAAGGTGGTCATCTCCCACGAGAATCCCAAGGCAACGGGCGATGACATCCAGGCGATGCAAGCCCGGCACAGCGAGATGGGCCGTTACCTCACTCTCCTGAACTGGGCCTACTCGTACTTCGATGGCGGCAAGCTGAAGGGGTCACTTACGCTCGAAGCAGCTGCAACAGCAGCCAAAGAGCTTGACTCCGAAGACCTCTTTGCAACCGGACATGAATACACGGAGCTGGCACACCAACGACAAGCCGCCGTTGCGGGTGTAGCTGCAATCCTCTTGCTTGAGAAGGTTGAAGCGCACCTGCAATGGGCCATTGAAGTGTGCGTCCGGGCGACGCAGACACCGGAGGTGCCGCAACCGTTCTTCACGCGCACCGCGAAGCTAATGCACCATCCGGTGCTCTATGCAACCAAAGGGCTGGGCGCATTGTTTGCGGTTGTTGAAGACAGCGAGGATGTCAAGCCGCTGCAGTCGCTTCTCACAGAGCTGTGTGCATATCCCTATGAGGAAATCGCAGTCGCGGCATTGGCCGCCTTGCTGGGTGCCTGGTCTCGGTATCCGGACATCGCGTGGGCAGCGATGCGGCTGGCGATGGTATTAGCAATCTTCAAGGTGCAGTATGGTCCCGGAGACGCAGAGGCACGACACTATGCGCGAATCCAGGGTGTCGTCGCCGAGGAACTTCAGCGTCTACAAAGTGGCGCATCTGTCGTCGGCTCTCTGCCTACTTGGCCTGAGCCCTGGGTGCCGATGACTGATGGCGAGGCGGTTAACGCGCGCCGTCGACGTGGCCGTACTGTTGATGCCGAATGGCGGGTCAACCCATTGCACGTCGACACCTCGTTCCTCGATAAGGTATTGCAGGTCATCCCGCTGGAGGCTGCATTGGCGGACCAAGCGCACGCAGCGTTGTTCCTGGACTGGTGCGAAGGCTTGGCCAAATGGACCGTCAAGCGAATCGCACCTGCCTGGGCGAAAAGCCGAAGAGACCTTGATGACACTCACGGACCTGACTACTTCAAGTGGCGTCGTCATCTGTATCGTTTCCTGTCCCGGATTGCGCTGAAACTGCCCGTAGAGGAAGGCATACGGCGGTTTCTGCAACCTGCCATGACCACCAATGACGAGACCTTTCCGAGTCTTGTTGAGTGCTTCACATGGAGTCTGATGGCCCAGGTAGCGGACAGCCCAGAGATTCCTCAACCCGCCTTGGAGTTGCTCTCTGTAGTAACGCAGCGCGTTCTGGCCTATCGGGACTGGCGCTACGCTGGTCACGGCGGGCACTCAGAGCAAGACTTCGTCGACATCGTCAAGCACCTGTTCTTCGCCGACCTCGGATACGCAGGTGGGGCGATTCGCTTTGCCAACCGAAACTGGACCGAAGTTGGAGCTGTGATTCCAATTTTCGAGCCGATACTGCGCGCCCATGGCTCTGTCAACTTCGTTGCTCGCGCCTGGATGAGCCTATGCGAAAGCAGCTTCGAGCACTACCCTGTTCAGCACTTCGTCGACAACCTTGAGCATCTCCTGGTTGGAGAGGGAACACCGCCAGGATGGCGCGGCACGCAATTGCCGGCGCGACTATCGGGGCTGATTCAGCGCTTCAGCGAGCGGCAGCAACCCATGCCCTTGGCGATGGCCGAGAAGCTTTTGCGAGCACTCGACAGGCTCGTTGACATGGGCGACAGGCGTGCTGCTGCTGTGCAGCTTAGCGAGGTCTTCCGCTCTGTTCGGGTCACTACCTGAACGCGCACTGCTCACGAAGCATCGTTCTCAGCGCCAGCACTTCGGGCTCGCTTCCTTCTTTGGGACGATTCACTTCCGTCTGGCGGTCGCCTTCACCGCGCAGGGCCTTTGCTGTCTATGTTAGGGTCGGCTCATGTCGGATGACACAGAAAGTGAAAGGAGACTCATTGATTTCAAAGCACTTTTTCACTTTATGTGCCATGCGGTCGAGGTGGTCGTGACAGAGAACATGGAAAGAACCCGATTCTTCGCCACATAAGGTGAAAAATTCTACAAAGGTAGCCTACCCTCGGAAGACGCTATTGGATGGTAAGGCCAGGGTCCCCGACAATTGGCATCTGTCTTGAAATCTTTGCGTTGAACGCTACGCGCCAAGGGGAGATTTCACTTCCGTGGAGTTCGTAAACACCACAGTTCGGCATGGGCAAGCCGATCTGGAAGGCTCGAAATGACTTCATGGCAGCGTGGTCGTCGACTGGGAATTTCATGACACGCCACACGAGCATTGCAAACCACATGCCGTGCCCCACGACGACCGTCTCATGGGGTAGTGCGTCAAGAAACGGTAGGTAACCGTCCACTCGCGCAGCAAACTCTTTGAACGTCTCTGCGCCATCACCCATCCTGCAGGTCGGGTCACTTCGGGTCCAATAGTCATCGACCATCGGGCGTCGTTCATGCACGGTAGTTCCTACAACCTGTTCGGGGTCCAGCATCAGGAACTCGTGAAGAAGCGGATTGGTTGTCGGGCTCAACTCAAAGCGGGTGCAGAGCGGTTGGGCCGTGTCCATCGCCCGCTGGTATTGAGAAGTCACAATCGCTGACGGGGTGGAAGGCCACAATTCAGATAGCCGTACAGCCTGTTCGTGTCCGCGTACTGTCAACGGGATGAGGCCAGGGTCACTCGTAGGCAAGCCTGCATTCGCGGCGCTCTCGCCATGACGGATCAAATGAATTGTTTTCACTGCGTTTTGCACTCCCTTGCATCCTTTCTGGCCACCTGAGGGCGGCATGACAGAGTCCTTGGTGTTCTGAACTTGAGTCGCCCCGAGAAATAGGGGGGCCACATGTTGTGATCTGTACCCACTTCCGTGGATGCGAGCCGCACGGCAGACGCCAAGCTACTTGAATGTTGGCATGGTTTATCGGGCTGGTCGACCGCGCCATGAGGCAGCAGAGGTCGGTACTTGTTGACTGTTTGGCTATGCTTCTTTCCATTCGACAACGTCGATCTCTCTACTTTGAGCATCAGCATGGGATCGTCGTTGTTAGTGGGTGGAAAACAGTCCTTCCCTGAGAAAAAAGTACTGCCTTGCACCATCAACGGAAGGTCCACACACTGGAGTCGCACTGATTTGAGCTAACAAGGCACGCGGGGAGCAGCACATTTTTTTTGCCAGCTCAGCCAAGGACACATACCGTGCACGAAAGGACTCAATGTCTTCGGGCTTGATGCGACGGCCAAGCACTCCGGCTCCGGAGCTCTTCAATAGCCCTGAATGGACCAAGTCATACGCCACCTGTTGCTTCAAGCCCAGCTCCTTGGCCGCGTGGACAACAGACAGCCCCTCTCCTGATTGCATACGGTGCTTTATCCTCCACGCTCGCGTAGCGGATGCACTCAACATTGCATGACCAATGGGTACCCTGTCCTGGGCACGCCCGAGAACAGGCACTTCGCCGTCAACTACGGCCTTTACCAAGGCCACGGCCTCGTGTTCTCTCCACCGCCAGTGCTTCAACGTTTCGCGCAGTGACACCGCATCAGGCGTTGCCATTACGTAGTCGGGGGAAACATGCAGGCGTTCAACTTCCACCTGAGGGATGAGCCAAGCAGCCGCTTCACGGTTCGTCTGACGCGAGATTAAGGGAGTTACCACTCCCGCTGCAATAAGGTCACGCAATCGCCCTTTTGGCAGAGCAAGGGCGCAGGCGGCCTGACCCAACGAATAAGCGCCGTGTGTGGTCATCTTGATCCGAAGCAGCTCGTTCGAATGGATCGACAGCGAATGGCGTCCCGATGGCAAGGCTGCAGACGTTGCGGGGATCAGCTCAGCCTGAACCAAGTGGCGCAAGACAGACTCGGGAACACCGGCAGCAGTTGCCATTTGCGGGAGAGTGATTCGCGGGTGCTTTTTGACGGTTTCGCATTCGAACCGCTTGTTGCGTCTGCAAACCAACCCCCACCAGTTTTCGTTCAAATAGCCCTCAAAAGCAGTGCGCAGGAATTGATAGCTTGGGCCAGGAAGGTCGTTGTAGAGCACACGGTAGAGTGGGGCAAAAGTTCTGCGCACGCTGGGGCCTCTCGGTGCTGTAGCCTGGATTTCCGAAATGCGTTCATGCAAACGAACAGGCCAGTTGGTCAATAAGGCAGATACACCCTCAACCAGGCTTCGTGCCACCTGGAGGCAATGCACGTTCTGGATTTGGCCAGGATGCGCTGGTCTGACACTCGCGTGGAATGCCCCGAGATACCGAGCCAGCCTGTGAACCTCTGGTGTCGTCAGCTCGATAAGGGCAGGCTCCGTGCATGGGCTTGCTGCTTCGCCACACAGTAACTGTGTGAATGCCAGCACAGCTCCTTCTGCGATTTCCGAATCAGCTTCTGCAAGGCTTGTTCCACACAGGCAATGCGTTTGAACTGCGTCCGTCCAACTACAGCAGGCATCGCAGCGTGGGCAGGTATCGCGCAGCCAGGTGCCATGCACCGGACATGCGCAGACCAACTTCAGGCCCCATAGTCCTTTCAATACGCTCCCTTCTTTCATGCATGCAGGACACCAGCGCCGATAGGTTTGATTGAAGTCCGAGACACCAAGGCCAAGAGGTCTGCTGTTGCATTCCCAATGACTGGGCAGAGGCCCAAACAGATGGCCTCGATCCTCATCCGTCAGCAATAAACGCTCGCAAAGTTCATCAAAGGCCCCTTGGCTTCTTGTCTGAAGAGAAGTGAAAAGCTGGCGAACTGAGTGGAACCCGTTGGCACCCGACACCCTCATCAAATACCCGGGGGTACTTTCCCCTGGCGTAGGCCTGGGCCTGACAGCAAGGGTGCGTTTCGTCCGAGGTGTCATGCAGGCCTCCCCCGCCCTTGATTGCCATGCCGATTGAGAGCCGATACCGCGAGTGCCAGCACGAATAGCAGTTCACCGCTGTGCAGCCCCGCCAAATAAGCGCCAAGGTGAGCCATAACGTCACGAGGTTGTCGTAGTTCGATGGGCAGTTGCCACCGTCGGGTCAATACCTCAAACGCCTTCGGCGGCACGCCGCAGTGCGCAGCGTCAAAGAAAACATTCAAGAGCGCTTTGGCCACCCCAGAATCAACCCTATTACAAGGGTAGTGATGGTCAAAAAGGTTGCATTGCTGGTCAAGGCGATCACGCGCATCCAGGTCTGGGATGTCCCCGGAAAGCTGGTGCCACCACATATCCAATTCGACAACGCGCTCTCGGCGTTGGGCAGTAGTGAAACGGGGGTTGAACAATGTTCCAGTCAGGCCTGGGATACCGGCACCGGCTTCCTTCCGCTCCCGTTCAATGGATTCACGAATCAACCCAGCCAGCGGGTTGCGACGGCCATCCAACTCGTCCATCAGCTTCTTTGCTGCGTGCCAACATCTGACCTGGTCTAGATCAACGAGGGTTGCATTGACATCCCGAAAAAACCAGCGCAGCGCATGCCGTGCTTTGATCACTACCGTCGAGGGAAGATCTGCTATCACGGCGACCTCCCACGAACTCGGTACCATGCGTGAACCCTTTCTCGGCACCATGGGCCAAGATTCTGGCAACGGGTAGTAGTTCCTTTCGGTCAATGCTCTGCGCACCTTCAAAAGCCACCAAAGGACCTCGTAGACATCGCGTGTCCGGTAAGTCGCGCGGACTGTTTGAACGGAAGCACGGCACTGTCGGACGACCTGAGGTATCTGTGCATCAGAGGCTGCACACAGGATCCTGCTGAGCCGAATGGCAATCTGTGGCGCCAAACGGTAGGCGGCCTCCGGCACCCTCGCGCCACAAACACACTGCCACCCTTGGCGCAGGGTCGCCCAGCTCCATTTCCGATCACAAGCGTGACACCTATCGCTCAACGGGCAACCATGCACGGCACATGCGGATACGAGCGGAAGATCCCAATAAAGTAGGTGGTGACCGTTCTCGGCCACACACAGAGGGCACAGCCTAGGGAAGGGTGCCCACACGTACCACCCTGGTGAACATTGCGGATTCCAGCGCTCAAGAAGGCTGTTTTCGCGTGCGCGAAACGACGTCAACGTGTCTATGCCAATCAGGTTGGACAGCACCTGATCAACTTCCATTTTTGGCTCCGCCCTCAACTTCCGTGTTGCGGAGCGCACACCTGGGGGTACGAGGTGGCCATTGGCCAGATAGATCCGCCAGCACCAGCTGGCCAAGCTCTCGCCTTCGCGTAGCTGTGGCCGCACTGGAAAGTCAGCCAGCGCCAATTGATCGCTCATGCTGACCTCCTTCGCAGCCGCTCACGGGCAACCTGGAAGGGCTCGCCGCCACGGTCAAGTCTTCGACATTCAAAGGCCGGGTTGAAGGGGTTCAGCTTGCCAATGCCCTCCCACCAGATTTCGTCGGTGAAGGCTTTCTCCAACATGGACGCATCGATCACGTCCATGTCAAGCTCAAGGGCTTGCTTCAAAGTCGCAAACAGCAGCTTTTTGATGTAGGCCACCCGGCCATCGCTGGCGTAGTAAAGCCGTTCCCCCATTTCCTGGGCGCTGTAAGGCGAGGAAGAAACCGGGATGTCGATGAGTGACACGAGCGACAAGAACAACTGAAGACACTCGGTCTCGATGCTGTCTGTGTCACTTTGGCCTACCGCCAAACGACGCCGACTTGAGAACCGCCGCCGCAGTTGGTCGTTGATCTGAAGCATCTTCTCGACCCGAGGCAGCCCCAGCAGGACTGTGGGTACTCCCAGTTCATCGATCAGGTGCTTCAGCCAGTCACCCACCATGTAGTGCGTCTTGGTGTCTCCCCTGTCATGCAGATGCTGCGATTCATCGAACAGCAGCATGTCCACGCCGCAATTGCGGCACAGGGTGACGACGCGACTGCTCATTACCGTGACTGTGCCTCTGTCAGGGAAAGGATCCCCAAGTGCCGTGAGCATGGCGCTGGCCACACCTGCGATGGATGCCGCGGGGGGGACCGACGTGATCAGCACTTCAACCAGATCTCGCTCTGGCAAGACTCGGCGGGGATGTTGAAGTGCCAACCATCGGCACAGGCTGCTCTTGCCGGTACCTGCTTCTCCTGTCACCAGCATGTGTGTTGCCACCCCGGTTTCCCTGTACAGCTTCAGGTTCGCTTCAATGGCGTTTTTGGCTGCCACGAACGGTGGGAAGGGGATGTATTGCTCGTCAAAGGTCCGCAGCCGAGCATAGATGTCATCGGCCTCCATCACGGCCTCGCTTGGGTGGCGTCATCTGAAATGCAGGGAGGACCTTTGGAAGTGCTTCGTCGGACGAGTCTTCCTTTGCCACCACCTTGGCCTTGTCAGGCCCGGGCTTGGCTTTGATGCCCGAGGCCTGAACCGGCTGCACGGGCACTCCTTGCGGTTTGCTGCTGCTGATGCCACGGATGGCCGCTGATCGCTGCCTGGCCTTTTGCTTTCTGCTGGTCATCAGCTCCGCGACGGACTGAGCGATGTCGTTGCGCGCCCGTTGAAGGGCGACACGGTCTTCGGCGTTGGTGCCATCTTCGCGCAGGATCTGCCGGATCAAGGCGTTTTGCCTGAGCGTCATACCACGCGCATAGGTCAGGTCAAGCGCCTGAACCAAATGCGGTTCTGCATCGTCTGGGCCCCACACATGGACATCACCCAGATCCTCAGGGTCGAACACCACGCGGACCTCCACCCCCTCGCCGTACCGCCTCAAGACCGGCGCCAGGACATCGCTGTTGTATCGGATGCCATTGAGCTCAAAGCCGTCCCGGCGCAGCTTTCTCGCGGCGCTCTGACCAATGCGCTGTTGAAGCAACTGGAGGTTGGCTGGAAGTTGGGGTTCATGTGCAGCGACTCCGTCATGCCAACGTTGCCAGGGGGTGGTGCCAAGACCCGAATGCATGGTCTGGGCGTAAATATCCACCACCCACTTTTCGAACAGGTGCTTGAACTCGGCCAGTGTCATCAAGGCGCATTGCTGCGGGTCATAGTCGCCTCGCAAATGAAAGCGCGCGTAGCTGGTGCCGGGCAACTGGTGAGCAAAGGAGTAGTTGATGGTCTTGAGGTACCGCTCGATCACCCCCTTGAAGCGTGGCTGGCGTTTGGGGCAGAACACAAGAGCAAAGCCCAGGTCGAAGGCCAGGCCGTCCAGGTCAATGCCGTGAAACTCCAAGCCGTTGTCTGTCACCACGGTTTCAGGAATGCCATAGGTGGGCCAACGGTTTTCCACGATCAAGTCTTTGAGGGCGGTATCAGTCGCTGGCTTGGGCAAGATGCCATGCCGCAAAGCTCCAACCACCGCTGCAGCGGAAGGGCTGCCGTAGCTCAGGTAGTACCCATGCGGCATGCGGCAGAAGTGATCAATGGCTACCGTCAACGTGGGACGTCCAAGTGGCAACCAAGTCCGCTCATCCACCAAGAACAAGTCCAGTGGTGTGTGGTCGATCTCCACTCGCTCCAGGATGCGCGTGGTCTTGATCCCTGCTTTGCCCACCCGAAATCGCCTGTCTGCGCTGGCCTTGCCCTCCTTGAGTGCAGTCATCTCATAGAGGTCGGCATTGGCCAGCATGCGATACACCGTGCGGATGCTCGGAGCGACCTGCGGCGTGCTGTTCAGTGACCGCTTGTTTTCTGAGTCGATCTTGCTCAACAGGCGCGAGTAGATGTTCTGACCGGTGGCCAATGGCGTTGTTTTAAACGCTTCGACCATGGCTTCAGCCAACAACTCCAGCATGCGAGGGCTTTGGCGTCCGGTCTTTTGCCCACGCAGGTCATAACGGGGAATCAGCGCCCGGGGGTCACTGCTTTGAGTGAAGCGGCGGTACCAGCGGTAAACCGTGGTGACGCCGGGTGGCTTGGATTCACCCAGTCCAGTTGCCACCTCCTGGAGAATGGGCCGAAGATAGTCCGGCGTGAAAACGGGGGGGCCATCTGCTGTGATGGCTTCCAGATATCGGCGGCGGCGGGTGACTTCCCTCTGCGCTTCTTCAGGCAACTGATCCAATGGCCTGGAGTAGGTGACCCTGGCGAGGCCGACAGATTCGGTCGCCTTGGCGGCAGACACCAAGCCCAGTGCGAAGTCGTCCAGCAATTGCTGGCGCTTCACGAGCGAGAGTACGCCCCCATTGAGGGTTTCCAGCAGCACCTCGCCGTTTGGCTGCAGGCGTTCGATCCGGAAGGTCTCGCCTTTCCAGTCAAAAACCATGTTTTTGCGCAAGCCAAAACCAGCCATCGTCCGCCTCCCTTGTCTTGGTCAATTGCGTGTCAGGTGACAGGGGTTCATCAAGGGAACACCGAAGCAACCCCGCCATGAGCAAGCTATACGGCTCTGCACCGTGGGTTGCCAACAACTGGGTTGTGCGTGCCAATGTCGCCGGGAGTTCTTCAGCGCATCGGTTCAAGGCTGATCTCGCATGGCCAACGGAATGCTGAACGCGCATGGCGCGGTGGCAGATCGTTCGCACATTGGCCTGCCGGGGCTCCTGGCACAGCACCTCATCGGTCAAGATGACAAAGGCTTGGTCGCTTCGCTTGAGGTGGCTGGCCACGCATGCCAGCTTGTGCTGCACGTCTTCTTTCTGAAGGAAGATGGCTGGCTTGACCTCAACCCAGACGAGCTGGCCGCTGCACAGCGTGACTTCCAGGTCTGGTGTGTACCTTCGCACGCGATCTCCATCGGGGTAGGTGATGGTGGTGGGCTGCTCTCGATACCCTGCCACCAGGGGCGACGCCTCCAACAGATAGATGGCGTCGAGTTCCAGCAGGCCCTCGTGGTGGACCATGCGGCCATTCTTGCGGCTTGGGAACTTGCCTCGCATGATCCCGCCCGATGGGCTGATCACCTGGCGGGCTCGGCTATGGGCCTCGCCTGCTGGCGCGCGCCCATTCCATCGACCGTTCCACAGATTGGTGGTCATTTGCGCTCCTCACCATGACGCGGGCAACACAGCGCCCGCTGTCCTGGGTATGACAGTTGGATATGCCTGCTTTTGGGCGTAGGAATACCCAGACTGGGTGATGTCAACCAGTCAAAACAGGTGTCGTTGGAGGCTTGCGGTCTTGACGCTGGGGGAGTGCGTCCGCGATACTGGAGGTGCCAACCGAGGTATCGACAGATGCTTCACCCAGACGACGGGGCAAGCCGAAAGGTTTGTCCCGTTTTCTACATGGGAGCCTCCTCTTTGCGGCGGCGCTTCATTCGGTGCTCAGGCTCCCGGCTCTCGCTCATGGCCCTTCGCATGGCGACGATCTCCCGGATCATGCGAATTTGGACAGGGTTCAACTGATCCATTTCGCTGCGCAGGTCATTGAACATCCAGTAAAGGTCCGGTGGCGCATTGGAGCTGATGACAAACTTGCGCTGGGAAGCCTGCGCGGTCACCCATAGTTGATGCCGCTCGTCATCGCCCAGCGACATCGCGTTTGCCACACGATCCAAGAACTCCATGTTCGGCGGACCTTTGAGGCCAACCTCAAGCGCCGAGATGTAGCTCTGCTCGTATCCAATGAGCGCAGCCAGGTCTGCTTGTCGCAGGCCGTGGCGCACTCGAAGGTCATGCAGAAGCTGGGAAAACGGGCTCATGATGACCCGTCATTCTGGACTTCATGACAGCTCTTGGCAATACAAAAAGTCTTTTGAAATCAATACGTTATATTTTGTCAGTACCAAATAGGGTGTTTTGTTTTTCAAACTTGCATGTCTTGCAGCCACAGAGATCGAGACGCAACATGACACCTGCAAGCGACACTGACAACGAGCGCAAGAAGGACGTCACCATGACCGTGCAAGAACTGATCGACCAACTGCGGCAACTACCGTCTGATCACATTGTCTTGGTGGAAGGCTATGAAAACGGCTGGGACACCCTGGTCTCGATTGAACCGAACCATGCCGCCCGCCAGACGCTTTGTGCTGAATGGGACGGCGAGTTCGAGCGTGCGGCTGCGTCAGACGACGAGTCGGTGGGGAACGTTCTTCTCATTGGCAGACGAGGACATCGTCGAGAGCCCAAGTAAGTCGGAATGCAGACTGCACGCGCCGAGTCGTTCCGCATCAGAAAGGCAAAAGCCCAGCAGAACTGGGCTTTTGCGGATCCCTCAAGGGGTGATGTACCAAGTGCCTCTAACGGCTTACGGGCTCAGCGAAAACCAAACTGACAGGCCCGTCAATCCTATTGCTTGCCCAGCACAGATCAGTCCAAGAGCTATACGTACTGCGCCTATGATTAAGCGTAGGCTTACCTTTTGGCTTACAATCACCTGATGGACAAGGAACAAATCGCAGCACTTCGCAAGTCTCTCGGGCTTTCACAAGCAGAGTTCGGACAACTGTTTGACGCTCATTCCATGACAGTGAGCAAGTGGGAGAGGGGTGTACTTGTCCCCAGCGCATATCAGCACGCTCTGCTCCAGCAGTTCAAGCGTACCGCTGATGTGAAGGAAGAAAAGGCCAAGCAAGAATTGAAGAACCTGCTGATCGGTGCGGGTGTCGTGGCAGCTCTGGTTTGGCTTCTCAATGCAGGAAAGTAAAACCAGATGACGTTCATCAACCCAGGCGTGATCTGTGAGATCACGCGGCCCAAGCTGTCAGGCATCGGCGAGCATGCGGGCGTATTCCTGCCCAACGGGCAAGTCGTCCACCATGACCAAGGGGGACCACGTATCGACACGCTCGAAGCGTTTTCGCAAGGCAGGCCTGTGAAGGTTGTGCGGACAACAGATCGGAGCAAGCAATGGCAGATCCTCCAGAGGATCCAATCGTTGCTGAGTAGCCCTCCGCCTTACCGGCTCTTTGATAGCAACTGCGAACACTTTGTCAGCGAAATCCTGGGGGAGAAGAAGGAAAGCCGACAAATCAACGGCCTCGCGATTATTGGCCTAATCTTCGCCGGTTTCGCAGCATTCGGTTGAAGGCTAGCTACCGTGGATGGACCCTGTAATAGAAAACTTTTCTGTCGTTCCATCTGGACGGTTCACCCAGAAACACTGGGTGCCAAAGTCCGCCGTTCGAACGCTAAAATCGACAATGCCACAACCAATTTTCGCAGCGGCATTTGGATGATGTTCTAGCGCCGCTCGCAAGATTACAGAATCTTCAGCACTGACTCGGTCTCCCACGTTATACCGGTAGAGCATCTCCTTCAAATACGCAACAGCGTCCCCCCTCTTGTTGAAGTGCATAGGACCAAGGCTAATGGGCTTCGCGGGCATTTTTAACCTTCAATTTAGTTGTGTTATTGCGTACCAAGGTCGCTGGGCAGAGTGAGCCGCTCGCGCACCTCGCGGATAATGAGGGCTGGAATATCCATTGATTGGAGCTGACTAACGCGCTCAGCAATCCACACAACGCATCCTTCTTTGCTGAGATCATGGCGGGCAATCTTCTCGTATAAAGCAACTGCGCTCATACGTGAAAGGCCAAGCTCCATGAGCGAGAGAAGTGTTGTTGACGATACCCCGAATTCAAGTTGCGTGCCGATATCCAAACCTTCTTCAATCAAATCCTCGCGACCAATCTCGCGAAGATGCAGGTTCAGCACGTCCATATAGGCTGAAAGGTACTTTGGCGCCTTGAACCGCGCGACTTGCTCCACTAGTTCCATGGTGCCGCGTATTAGTTCCGGCAGTCTGAAAGACCTCCCGGCTTCCTTATGCCAATCAATGCTATCGCGGATGATCCTGGCCAGAGAGTACCCCTTTAGCCATTTGACAACGATCAACGCATATAGCCTAAGGCGACTATCTGGGGTGAAAGCAAGAAACAAGTGCTGGTTGATCCGTCCCATGATCGTAACGAATCGATCAAAGCTGTCGTTACTTGCGACCTCTGCCGGCAGCAAGTTTTCAACGTCACCAGCATACGCACGGAACGCCTCAAGAAGACGCTGAAGACCAATCGCACTAACCCCTGGGTGCCGCGTGGCGAGATTGACATCAATTTCAATCTTCGACACCAATGCTCCGAGAGTTTCGTCGAGTTTCGCAATCGATGCAGCTTCATGGCGGTTCGAAAGACTAGCCGCCGATATGGAGCCAAGCCGCATGAAGGTGGTGAGCAAATAGGCGCCAACGTGCTCGAATTGGTCTCTGTTTTCTATACTTGACAGGTCCGACTGCCCACGGGCATATAGATAATCGGCCATGCCGTCACCAAGGTCAAGAACTACGTCACTTTCGCGCTTAATGGGATAGCGTGATCGGCCAGGAACGCCGCTAGGCCAAGCACTCGGATCTGCTGGGTCGATGCAGATGATGTTTCCTTGGAACTCATCACCCCACCGACCTGCTCGACCGGCAAGGTTCCAGAAGTCATGAGGCTCCATCGGATGGCCCTTCCCTTTGCGTGGACCGCGAACCACGATCGTGCGACAGGACAGATTTACGCCCTCGATCAGGGTTGAGGTGCACACCAGGAAGCGAATCTTGCCGGACCGGAAAAGTCGTTCTATCTCCAATCTGATCAGCGATGGCATATTTCCGTAATGGAATGCCACCCCGCGCTCAACTAACGGTGCCAGTCGAAAATCCTGGTGCACGCCCTTTCGAGCAAGCTCAGCAAGTTGTGAAAGTTCTAAATCGATGGACTCTAGCTTGGGCAAGAGTTGACTGATCAGATCAGCAACCTCCTCAGCCTCTCCGGCGCCGTTCGTGTACACGAGCGTTCCGCCTCTCTCGCCGACAGCGGCCGCAATAAATGCGAGGCGCTTTTTGAGTCCTGTTGGTGTGCTCGCCAGCTGCAGAATCCCTACGGGAAGGTCCGAGCTTTGCTGTCTAAGGGCAAGCTTCCAAAGCCTAGCTTTTCGCGGCTCCTGGGTCGCGACCATCAGATTCTGAAGGACGGTGGAGGCATCACTATCAACGGCAATGGTCTGCACACCATCAGGTGCATCTGCAAGTAACTCTTCTGGATTCTGAGTAGCCGGGCTGATAAACACAGCTTTGAGCTTCGGGTTGCCACGGGTGACCCGCTCTATTGCGTCTTGCAGAATCACGCCACGCTGGTTGTCACCAATCTTGTGCGCCTCGTCCACTATGAGCAAGTCGATGAAGAATCCATCGCCAATCAAATTGGCGAGAAGGTGCAGCCGCTCCTGCGTAAAGACCAGAATCAGTCGCGATCCGCCAGCACGCGCGACTCTGTATTTGTCGGGAAGGGGAAGAGACGAAACTTCGATCAGTTCTGACTTACCAAGAAGCTGTTGGAGATTGGCCTCTATCTCCGAAACCAAGGCACGGGTCGGAGCAAGGTATACCGCCATGCGGGATTCACCCGCAACTAGCTGATCAATTAGCCATTGAAGTACGAGAAACGTCTTGCCAGATGCGGTGGGCGCGGATGCTGAAAGCCAGCATTCCCCTGCAGCATTTGTCCAGAAGCGTTGCTGAAAATCGTTTACTTGTAGCCAGACACCGCTCGATTGCACCAAGATAGAACTATCCATCTCGCGGCGTTGAGCTTCGAGGCGCAATGCGACGCCTAGCCGCTCATCGAGCCCGCTTGCAAGCAAGTCGCGGTCACTGGCAAGAGTGATTGCTCGAAAGTTGGAGAGCTTGCTTAACAGAACAGCACCCGCGTCTTTGAGTGCTTGTTCGTCTGTCAGAGAAATCGCCGCAGTTGCGATTCGAAGCGCAGCCTCCTGATAGATCCGTTGATCGGATCGCGCCAAAATACTACCAGCGAGCAATAACCTTGACCAATCAATCGCAGCCACGCTGGGGGCGGCTGGATCGGGAAGTAGGTTGTCGAGTTCGATGCGAACAATGAGTTTGGTGATTGCATCGAGATCATCCCGAATGCCTTCCTTAAGTAGCCACGACTGGAGATCGGATAGGCTCATTATTCCTTTATCCCCATCGCCTTGAGAAAGGCTGCCCGGAAGCCGTCAGCCGACGGCAGGGGTATGCAAAATAGCTCGATTTCCATTTGGTCAAGCTTTTCCACCTTGAGTCGATCGCCGATCCTATTGCTCCATCCGGACAGTTGGGCACGAGAGGCGCCGACGATTTCGTCGGCGACCGCTTTAGCTTCGTCTTTTGGATAAAAAGGTGCGTCGAATCCTACGAGTGCTACGCCGCAATATTGAACCCGCTTGGATTTAACCGACGACTTGTCAAAATACTTTTTAAGTGCGTCCGTAAGTATTGGATCACTAAGGTCGGCTTTGTCGCTCAAGAGTATCAGATCTCGTTCTCGCTCTGCTTCCTCGTGTTCTGGTTCAATCAGGAACGGAGCAAGCGAGGTGAGGCAATCGCGAATCGCAGTACTCGCATCCTTGTAGATTTTTGATTCACCCCAGTAGAGTTTCAGCGTGCCATCGGGCGTCACACCAGCATATACACCATCTGCTCCGTGATAGTGCATACGTGTATCCGTCTTGAGATCCATTTTGCACAGAATCTGCGGCAGCTTGAGAAAGCGCTCAGCAAGCAGGAATAGCAGCATCTCGCCACCTTCGCCCGTCTTCGCAAGATCGGTGAACGATCGCTTTGCCCGCTCAACAAGTTCAGTGACCGCCTCGGTACTGTTGAACTTCTTGTCGCGCTCCTTTGCCGCGGCTAGCTTCGAGCGCGGTATGGCGTAGTCAGCTACTGCGTTTCGCATGAACTCCGCCAGCCGATGCGGTTGAACACGGCCATTTCCGTCTACCGTAAGGCAGTGGCAGTGAATTTTGACTGAATGCCCCTCAATGAGCACATCTCGCGCTACGAGCGTGAGGTGAACTTCGAGTGCATCAGGGTCACCTGTCAGCGCAGACGTAAGTTCGGTGGCGGTGATAGTTGACAGACAGCCTCCTCTTATATTCTTTTCCAATCTGTTTTCAGACAGTTTAATGGACGTACTGTACTCGCTCGGACCCTCGAATCTCAAGTCGATCCCACCGGCCAAAGTGCAATGCTCACTGTTGCAGCATCGCGACCGTTCAAATTGCAGTGCAATCTTGTCGTTTGTCCAAGGTGCATGACAAAGCGCTCACAGCATCAACAACGAGATGCAAAACGCCCGGACGATGCCGGGCGTTTTCATCAACCGTGTCAGCAGTTTTTCACCAACTTGGCACAGTTTTCACTTGTCATGTCATCCGACAGCTCAAACGTCAATATTCCCCGCCCGCAGCGCATTCGTCTCGATGAAATCCCGACGCGGTTCCACCTCGTCGCCCATCAGCATGGTGAACACGCGGTCGGCTTCGATGGCGTCATCAATCTGCACGCGCAGCAGGCGGCGCACGGTGGGGTCCATGGTGGTTTCCCACAGCTGCTCGGGGTTCATTTCGCCCAGGCCTTTGTAGCGCTGGCGGGCGGTGGTGCGTTCGGCTTCGCTGATGAGCCACTTCATGGCCTGGCGGAAGTCGGCCACCTTGTCTTCGCGCTGGCGGTCGCCTTCACCGCGCTGGGCCTTGGCACCCTCGCCCAGCAGGCCGCGGAAGGTGTTGGCGGCTTCGGCCAGGGCGGCGTAGTCGGCGCCGTGCACAAAGTCTTGCGTGATCAGGCTGCTCTTGATGTTGCCGTGGTGGCGGCGGCTGATGCGCAGAATGGGTTTGTCGGTGCGCACGTCAAACTCGGCGCTCACCTCGGCGGGCACGCCCGCGGCGTTCAGCTCGCGCAGCTTGGCTTGCAGCGCCGGGGCGCAGGCGGCGGCGTCTTCCAGGGTGTCCAGGTTGAGGCTGACGCCGTCGGCCATGGCCCGCAGGGCCTCGGCGTCCATGAAGTTGGACAGGCGTTC
The DNA here is from genome assembly GCF_054777695.1 of Hydrogenophaga soli. Classification (NCBI taxonomy): domain Bacteria; kingdom Pseudomonadati; phylum Pseudomonadota; class Betaproteobacteria; order Burkholderiales; family Comamonadaceae; genus Hydrogenophaga; species Hydrogenophaga soli. Next base: position 230,668 of record NZ_BAAHAK010000004.1, read on the forward strand.
GATGACGGCTTCGGCCACCTGGTGCTTGCGGGCCAGCTCTTCGAGCGTGGCCCCTTCCAGCACGGGGGCACCGGGCTGGCCGCTGGTGACGATGCGGGCGTCGCGCAGCGCAATCTTCAGCAGGTAGCCGTCCAGCGCCGGGCCGTCTTTCAGGTACAGCTCTTCCTTGCCGTTTTTCACCTTGTACAGCGGGGGCTGGGCAATGTAGATGTGGCCGCGCTCCACCAGCTCGGGCATTTGGCGGTAGAAGAAGGTGAGCAGCAGGGTGCGGATGTGGGCGCCGTCCACGTCGGCGTCGGTCATGATGATGATGCGGTGGTAGCGGAGTTTGTCGATGTTGAAATCGTCCGCGCCGCTCTTGCCCTTGGGGTCGAAATCGTCGGTGCTGGCCTTGCCGATGCCGGTGCCCAGGGCGGTGATGAGGGTGATGATTTCGTTGCTGGACAGCAGCTTTTCGTAGCGGGCTTTTTCCACGTTGAGGATCTTGCCGCGCAGGGGCAGGATGGCCTGGAATTTGCGGTCGCGCCCTTGCTTGGCGCTGCCCCCGGCGGAGTCACCCTCCACGATGTAGATTTCGCACAGCGCGGGGTCTTTTTCCTGGCAGTCGGCCAGTTTGCCGGGCAGGCCCATGCCGTCCAGCACGCCCTTGCGGCGGGTCATTTCACGGGCTTTGCGGGCGGCTTCGCGGGCGCGGGCGGCGTCCACGATCTTGCTGCACAAAATCTTGGCGTCGTTGGGGCGCTCTTCCAGGTAGTCGGTGAGGGCCTTGGCCACGATGTCTTCCACCGGGGCGCGCACTTCGCTGGACACCAGCTTGTCCTTGGTCTGGCTGCTGAACTTGGGCTCGGGCACCTTGACCGACAGCACGCAGCACAGGCCTTCGCGCATGTCGTCGCCGCTGACTTCCACCTTGGCTTTTTTGGCAAATTCGTTTTGCTCGATGTATTTGCCAATGACGCGGGTCATGGCGGCGCGCAGGCCGGTGAGGTGGGTGCCGCCGTCCCGCTGGGGGATGTTGTTGGTGAAGCACAGCACCTGTTCGCTGTAGCCGTCGTTCCACTGCATGGCCACTTCCACACCGATTTCGGTGCCGGGAATGCCGCCGTAGCTGTCGGCAGGGCGGCTGCCGGTGGCGTGGAAGGCGGTGGGGTGCAGCACCTTCTTGTTGGCGTTGACGTAGTCCACAAAACCTTTGACGCCGCCTGCGCCCGAGAAGTCGTCTTCACGGCCATCGCGCTCGTCCTTCAGGCGGATGCGCACGCCGTTGTTCAGGAAGCTGAGTTCGCGCAGGCGCTTGGCCAGGATGTCGTAGTGGAACTCGTTGTTCTGCGTGAAGATTTCGGTGTCGGGCAGAAAGTGCACTTCGGTGCCGCGCTTGTCGGTGGCACCCAGCACGCGCATGGGGCTCACTTCCACGCCGTCCTGCTGCTCCAGCAGGCGGTTTTGCACAAAACCCTTGGCGAATTCAATGGCGTGCACCTTGCCGTCGCGGCGCACGGTCAGGCGCAGCCATTTGGACAGGGCGTTCACGCAGCTCACGCCCACGCCGTGCAAGCCGCCCGACACCTTGTAGCTGTTCTGGTTGAACTTGCCGCCGGCGTGCAGCTCGGTCAGGGCGATTTCGGCCGCGCTGCGCTTGGGCTCGTTCTTGTCGTCCATCTTCACGCCGGTGGGGATACCGCGGCCGTTGTCGGTGACGCTGAGCGAGTTGTCGGCGTGGATGGTGACCACGATGTCGTCGCAATGCCCGGCCAGCGCTTCGTCGATGGAGTTGTCCACCACCTCGAACACCAGGTGGTGCAGGCCGGTGCCATCACTGGTGTCACCGATGTACATGCCGGGGCGCTTGCGCACGGCCTCCAGCCCTTCCAGGATCTGGATGGAGTCGGCACCGTAGGAGCCGCTGCCGCTGGCGGGGTTGGCATCCGGGGTGTTGTCGGGCGTCGGGAGGTCTTGGCTCATGATGATTTCTTAATGCAAAAACCGTGCTTACCGCACGGTTGATAAGGCTTGAATGCTATTGAACTTGATGCAGTCCATCAAATCCGCATGGGCATCACCACGTATTTGAAGTGTTCGTTTTCGGGGTTGGTGATCAGGGCCGAGCTGTTGCCGTCGGACAGTTCGATCTTGATCATGTCCTGGCTCATGTTGGTCAGGGCGTCGATCAGGTAGCTGACGTTGAAGCCGATTTCGATGGCGTCGCCACCGTAGTCGATGTCGAGCTCGTCCACCGCCTCTTCCTGTTCGGCGTTGGTGGAGGCCACGCGCAGCAGGCCCGGCTCCAGGTTGAGGCGCACGCCCTTGAACTTGTCGCTGGTCATGATGGCGGTGCGCTGCAGGGTTTGCAGCAGCGGGGTCCGGCCCAGGGTGATGCTGTTCTTGTGGTTCTTGGGGATGACGCGGTTGTAGTCGGGGAACTTGCCTTCCACCAGCTTGGTGACGAACTCCATGCCGTCAAAGCTGAACTTGGCCTGGTTGTTGGCGAACTGCATGGCAATGTCGCCTTCCTTGTCGGACAGCAGGCGTTGCAACTCCAGCACGGTCTTGCGCGGCAGGATCACCTCTTGCTTGGGCACTTCCACGTCCAGCGTGGCGCTGGCGTAGGCCAGGCGGTGGCCGTCGGTGGCCACCAGGCTCAGGCGGTTGCCTTCGGCCACGAACAAGATGCCGTTGAGGTAGTAGCGGATGTCGTGCACCGCCATGGCAAAGGCCACCTGGTTCATCAACCCTTTGAGGGTCTTTTGCGGCACGGCAAAGGTGGGGCCGAAGCTGGCCGATTCCTGCACCAGCGGGAAGTCCTCGGCAGGCAGGCTTTGCAGGGTGAAGCGGCTCTTGCCGCCTTTCAGGATGAGCTTGCCGCCGGTGGCCTCCAGGCTCACGTTCTGGTCGCCGGGCAGGGTGCGCAGGATGTCGATGACCTTGCGTGCGCCCACGGTGATGGCGTAGCTGCCGTCGTCACCGCCCAGCTCGGCGGTGGTGCGGATCTGGATTTCCAGGTCGCTGGTGGTCAGTTGCAGCTGCGGCCCGGTCTTGCGGATGAGCACGTTGGCGAGGATGGGCAGCGTGTGCCGCCGCTCGACGATGCCCGACACCGATTGCAGCGCGGCCAGCAGGTGGTCTTGGGTCGATTTCAGAACGATCATGGTTGTCGTGCCTTCCAAACGATGGATTCGAATCAGCCTTTGAGGGTTTGCTCCAGCACGTGCAGCTGCTGGTTGAGCTCGGTGAGTTGGGCCCGTTCGGCCCCGATTTTGCGCACGGCGTGCAACACGGTGGTGTGGTCGCGTCCGCCGAACAGTTCGCCAATTTCGGGCAGGCTCTTCTGGGTGAGTTCCTTGGCCAGGTACATGGCAATCTGGCGCGGGCGGGCGATGTTGGCCGGGCGCTTCTTGCTGTACATGTCGGCGACCTTGATCTTGTAGTAGTCGGCCACCGTCTTCTGGATGTTTTCCACGCTGATCTGCCGGTTCTGGATGGACAGCAGGTCTTTCAGGGCGTCGCGCGCCAGCTGGATGGACACATCCTTCTGGTTGAAGCGCGAGAAGGCCAGCACCTTGCGCAGCGCACCTTCCAATTCGCGCACGTTGCTGCGCACGTTCTTGGCCACGAAAAACGCCACCTCTTCGGGCATGACCGCGCCTTCGGCCTCGGCCTTGTTGATCAGGATGGCCACGCGCATTTCCAGCTCGGGCGGCTCGATGGCCACGGTCAGCCCCGAGTCGAAGCGCGACACCAGGCGCTCGTGGATGTCCGTCAGACCCTTGGGGTAGGTGTCGCTGGTCATCACGATGTGGCTCTTCTTGGCCAGCAGGGCCTCGAAGGCGTTGAAGAACTCTTCCTGCGTGCGGTCCTTGTTGGCGAAGAACTGCACGTCGTCGATCAGCAGCAGGTCCAGCGAGTGGTAGCGCTCCTTGAATTCGTCAAAGGTCTTGCGCTGGTAGGACTTGACCACGTCGGTCACGAACTGCTCGGCGTGGATGTACAGCACCTTGGCCCGCGGGTGGTCGGCCAGCAGCTGGTTGCCGATGGCGTGCATCAGGTGGGTCTTGCCCAGGCCCACGCCGCCGTAGATGAACAGCGGGTTGTACAGCTGCCCGGGGCTGCCCGCCACGTGCATGGCCGCGGCGCGGGCCATGCGGTTGGCCGAACCTTCCACCAGGGTGGCAAAGGTCAACGCGGGGCTGAGTCGGTGGTTGGGCAGGGGTTGCTTGTCGTTGCCAAAACCCCCATTGGCCGGGGCCGCTTGTGGCGACAGGCCCGCGGCGGCCATGGCGTCGGCCAGCGGGGCCAGGCCGCGCTCGGTCACGACGCTGGGGCTGTTGGCGCCAGCGGCCTCGTCGCCCGGGCGGACGGCGGTGGCAGCTGCGGCTCGGCCACGGGGCACCAGGGCCAGTTCAATGGCCACTTCGCCTTCGGCCAGCTCGGCCAGCACGGCGGCGATGCGGGCGGCGTACTGGGTGCGGATCCAGTCCATCTTGAACCGGTTGCCCACCAGCAGCGTGACCTTGCTCAGGTCATCGGCCACCCGGGCCGACAGCGGCTTGATCCAGGTGTTGAACTGCTGCTCGGGCATGTCCTGCGCGAGTCGTTCGACGCAGGCTTGCCACAGTTCGTGTTGAAGGGTGTCGGGGTGTCCCTGGGACATGGAGGCTGCCGGAGGCGCGGAGAAAATCGTTGTTGTCAAAAGGCGAGAACTCAGAGGCGAAACCCGGAGGCGTGAGGCGTAGAAGGCCGCAGCCACAGGCGCTGACCAAACCCTGGATTGTAGGCGCAGCCGCAAAGTTATCCACAGCCGGGCAAACCCCTGTCGGTGTGTTGTGGAGGGGGGACATCCAGGCGGTTTGAGTGCACTTATTTGCTTGACAAGCGCTCAATGTTTGCCTGTTGGTTCCAAATTTGGGATAATCGCGGGCTTTGCCGTTGGTTTGCCACTGTTTTGCAGGCCCTTGGCAAACCTTCGGTCGCTCCGATCGGGCCTGAACAGGTCTGAGTGTGAGCACCCTCACCCGAGCCATTTTGAGCGAACCAGTTTCGGATACACCATGAAGCGCACTTACCAACCCTCCAAGACCCGTCGTGCCCGTACCCACGGTTTCCTGGTCCGCATGAAGACCCGTGGTGGTCGTGCCGTGATCGCTGCACGCCGTGCCAAGGGCCGCAAGCGTCTGGGCCTGTAATTCAGCCGGGTTTTCCATGTCAGCCGGGCTGGGCCGGATGAACGCCGTGCGTGCTGTGTGAGCACCGAGCAATCGCCCGCACCCGAAACCCGGGTGGTGCGCCTGCACAGGCTCAAGCACCCCACCCAGTTCCAGGCCGTCATGGCCGGGCCCCCGGTGGGTAAAACCCCCCATTTCGCACTGCACCTTCTGCGCTTGCCGCAGGAGGGGGGTGCGAATTCGTCGTTTCCGGTGCAAGCGCCCTGGTTGGGCGTGGTCGTGCCCAAACGCTGGGCCAAGCGCGCGGTGACGCGCAACACCATCCGTCGCCAGATCCACGAGCTGGCCCGCCTGCAACACCCGCCATTGCCCGATGCGGCCATGGTGGTGCGCCTGCGCAGCGAATTCAGTCGAAAACAGTTTGTCAGCGCCACGTCTGACGTGCTGAAGGCGGCCGTGCGCGCCGAGCTGGTGCAACTGCTGGCCAAGGCCGCCCGCCTGGCGCAGCCTGCCCATGCGCAGGGGGTGGCCCGTGCTTGAGGCGCTGCTGAGCCTGCCCCGCCAAGGGCTGATCGGTCTGGTCAAGGCGTATCGCTTGCTGCTGAGCCCCTGGTTGGGCTCGTCCTGCCGCTTCACCCCCACCTGTTCCGTGTACGCCTTGCAGGCACTGGAGCGTCACGGGGCTGTGGCAGGCTCTTACCTGGCCGCTCACCGCATCCTTCGGTGCCAGCCCTGGTGCCAGGGTGGTGACGACCCGGTGCCGGCGCATGCGCCCCGGCTGTTTCGCTCGCTTGTTTCGAAGTCTTCCGAGAGAACCCCGTCATGACTGACATTCGCCGCTCCATCCTCTGGGTGATCTTTGGCTTTTCCATGGTGATGCTGTGGGACCGTTGGCAGGTGCACAACGGCAAGCCCGCCACCTTCTTCCCCCAGGCCACCGCCCAGAAGGCGGCGGACGGACAGTCCGCCACCACCGGGGCCAATGCCTCGGTGCCCGCGCCTGTCCAGGCTGGTGCGGCAGCCGTGCCTTCGGCCGAACCGGCCGCTGCGCCCACGGCCCCCCGCGTGAAAACCGTGGTGACCACCGACGTGCTGCGCCTCACCTTCGACTCGGAAGGCGGTTCGGTGGTGGGGGCTGACATCCTCAAGCACAAGGCGGCCACCCTGTCGAGCAAGGTCAAGACCGAAGGCCCGCTGACCTTGCTGGCCGACACACCCGAGCACACCTACGTGGCCCAGACCGGCCTGATCGGTGCGGCTGATGGCTCGCTGCCCACCCACAAGACGCCCATGACCCTGGTCAAGGCCGACACCGAGCTGAAAGACGGCCAGGACACGCTGACCGTGCGCTACGAGTCTGCCGCCAACGCCCAGGGCATCAAGCTGGCCAAGACCTACACCGTGCGCCGCGGTGCCTACGACATCGCCGTGAAACACGAGGTCATCAACACGGGGGCCGCCGAAGTCCAGCCCCAGCTCTACCTGCAGCTGGTGCGCGATGGCAGCACCACCGCCAGCGAAACGCCGTTCTACTCCACCTTCACCGGCCCGGCGGTCTACACCAACGAGAAGAAGTACCAGAAGATCGAGTTCACCGCCATCGACAAGGGCAACGCCGATTTCCTGAAGACCGCCCCCGATGGTTATGTGGCCATGGTGCAGCACTACTTTGCCAGCGCCTGGTTGCTGGGGGACGGCATCGAACGTGAGCACTTTGCCCGCAAGCTGGACAACAAGCTGTACTCCGCCGGCCTCATCACCTCGGTGGGGGGCGTGGCCCCGGGTCAGGCCAAGGCCATCGAGTCGCGCCTGTTCATCGGCCCGCAGGAAGAGCCGGTGCTGGAGGCGGTGGCCCCCGGCTTGGTGCTGGTCAAGGACTATGGCTGGTTGACCATGTTGGCCAAGCCGCTGTACTGGTTGCTGGAGCAGATCCACAGCGTGGTGGCCAACTGGGGTTGGGCCATCGTGTTGCTGGTGGTGCTGCTGAAGGCGGCGTTCTATTGGCTCAACGCCCAGGCATACCGCAGCATGGCCAAGATGAAGGCCATCAACCCCCGCATCCAGGACATGCGCGAGCGTCTCAAGGACAACCCGCAGCAGATGCAGATGGAGATGATGAAGATCTACCGCGAGGAAAAGGTCAACCCCATGGGGGGCTGCTTCCCCATCATGATCCAGATGCCGGTGTTCATTGCCCTGTACTGGGTGCTGCTGTCCAGCGTGGAAATGCGCAACGCCCCCTGGGCGCTGTGGATTTCCGACATGTCCTCGCCCGACCCCTACTACATCCTGCCGCTGGTGATGACGCTGACCACCGTCATCCAGACCGGCCTGAACCCGCTGCCGCCCGACCCCATGCAGGCCAAGATGATGTGGATCATGCCGTTGGTGTTCTCGGTGATGTTCTTCTTCTTCCCCGCGGGTCTGGTGCTGTACTGGATCACCAACAACACGCTGACCATTGCCCAGCAGGCCTTCATCAACCACCGCATGGGCGTGCCGGTGAAGTTCACCCTGCCCAACTTCAAGTCCTGATCGGGGCCGGGGCCCGTGCCAGCGCGACACCAGGACCCCATCGTGGCCATCGCCACGGCCCCCGGGCGTGGGGCGGTGGGCATCGTCCGGGTGTCGGGCAAGGGTCTGGCCCCGTTCGTCCAGACCTTGCTGGGGCGCTTGCCCCGGGCGCGTGAGGCCACCTACCTGCCGTTTCCCGACGCGCACGGCCACCCCATCGACCACGGCCTGGCGCTGTGGTTTCCCGGACCGCATTCCTTCACCGGTGAAGACGTGCTGGAGCTGCAAGCCCACGGCGGCCCCGTGGTGCTGCAACTGCTGCTGGCCCGCTGTCTGGCGGTGGCGGCCCAGCCTGCAAAGGACGACGTTTCCCCCAACGCGCCCTCCAACACGGCCCCCGACCGCGCCCGTGGCGCTGACGTTGCACTGCCCGTGCTGCCCCGGCTGCGCCTGGCCGAGCCGGGCGAGTTCACCCAGCGCGCCTTCCTCAACGACAAGATGGACCTGGCCCAGGCCGAGGCCGTGGCCGACCTGATCGACGCCAGCACCGAAGCGGCGGCCCGCAGTGCCAGCCGAAGCCTGTCGGGCGAGTTCTCGCGCGAGGTGGGCGGCCTGCGCGATGCGCTGGTGCACCTGCGCATGCTGGTGGAAGCCACGCTGGATTTTCCTGAAGAAGAAATTGACTTCTTGCGCAAGGCCGATGCGCATGGGCAGCTGCAAAAATTGCAGCAACGCCTGGCCGTGGTGCGTGACCGGGCCCGCCAAGGGGCGCTGCTGCGCGAGGGCATCCGGGTGGTGATTGCCGGGCAGCCCAACGCGGGCAAAAGCTCGCTGCTCAACGCACTGGCCGGGGCTGAGCTGGCCATCGTCACCCCCATCGCGGGCACCACCCGCGACAAGGTGGAGCAGACCATCCAGATTGAAGGCGTGCCACTGCACGTGGTGGACACCGCGGGCCTGCGCGACAGCACCGACGAGGTGGAGCGCATCGGCATCGAACGCGCCTGGAACGAGATCCACGCCGCCGACGCCGTGCTGCTGCTCCACGATCTCACGCGGGCCGATGCTCCTGAATATGTAGCTGCTGACGCTTTCATTGAAAGCGAGATCGCCCAAAATATTCAAAAAATTCACGTCTGGAACAAGGCCGACGCCTGCCCGCCCGAGGCGCTGCGCCACGTGGGGCCAGACGACCTGAGCATTTCCGCCAAAGGCGGCCAGGGCTTGCAGGCGCTGCGCCAGCGGCTGCTGCACGCCGTGGGCTGGCAGGCGGCCCCCGAAGGCATCTACATGGCCCGCGAGCGCCATTTGCGTGCCTTGGCCCGCACGGGTGAGCACCTGGAACAGGCCGCCGCCTGGCTGGCCCGCGACGCCGAACACCTGGACCTGCTGGCCGAGGAACTGCGCCTGGCCCAGGTGGCGCTGGGCGACATCACCGGCGAGTTCACCGCCGACGACCTGCTGGGCGAAATCTTCACCCGCTTCTGCATTGGCAAGTGAGGGCCCGACCGGGGTCTGCGGTCACGGGGGAAGGGACCAGGCGCATGGGGCTTGCTGAGGCGGACCGTCCTCAGTGGCGGCTCATGAATTTCAAAGGAAAATGACCTCCAGCGCTTTCCTTTATTGGACTTTCAGCTATGACTCATGAAGCATTTTCCCCCGCCGCGCTGTCCGCGCAGGATTGGGGTGTGGTGGCGGTGTTTGCCGCCGTCTACCTGGGCATGTTCCTGGGCGGCCTGCCCCGGTTGGCCCTCAACCGCGCCGGGGTGGCCTTGCTGGGGGCCATTGCGGTGGTGGGCATGGGCGTGTTGACGGTGGACGAGGCGGCCCGCGCCATCGACCTGCCCACCATCCTGCTGCTGTTCGCGTTCATGGTGGTGTCCGCGCAGATGCGCCTGGGCGGCTTTTACGCCGCCGTTGCGCGTTGGGTGGGGGGGCAGCCCCTGCCGCCGGTGGTGCTGCTGGGCGCGCTGATCGCGGTGTCGGCGGGGTTGTCAGCGGTGTTCTCCAACGACGTGGTCTGCCTGGCCATGACGCCGGTGCTGGTGCGGCTGTGCCTGCGCCGGGGGCTGCCCCCGGTGCCCTTCCTGCTGGCGCTGGCGTGTGCGGCCAACATCGGGTCGGCGGCCACCCTCATCGGCAACCCGCAGAACATGCTCATCGGCTCGGTGCTGCACCTGTCGTTTGCCGAGCACCTGCGCGGTGCCGCCGCGCCGGTGGGGGTGTCGCTGGCGGTGTTGTGGGCCTGGCTGGCGTGGCGTGGGCTGGGGCCGGTGGGGGCCGGTGCCAACGGCCAGCGCGTGGCCGAAGACCCCACAGACGACGAGCCCGCGCTGGACCGCTGGCAGACCGCCAAGGGCCTGGCGGTGTCGGCGGCGGTGCTGGTGGCCTTTTTGTTCAGCAGCTGGCCGCACGAGGTGGTGGCGTTGGTGGCTGCCGGGGTGTTGTTGCTCAGCCAGCGGTTCCATTCCTCGCAGGTGATGGGCTTTGTGGACTGGGAGCTGCTGGTGCTGTTCATGGGGTTGTTCGTGGTCAACGCCGCGTTTGCCCACACCGGTTTGGCCGCGGCGGCGGTGGCCGCCCTGGCGCAGCACGGGGTGGTGCTGGGCGACACCGGGCCGCTGTTTGCGGCCAGCCTGGTGTTGTCCAACCTGGTCAGCAACGTGCCCGCGGTCATGCTGCTGCTGCCTCACCTGGGCGGGCAGGACCCGGTGTCCGCCGGGCTCACGCTGGCCCTGGTCAGCACCTTTGCGGGCAACCTGCTGCTGGTGGGTTCCATCGCCAACCTGATCGTGGCTGACCTGGCCGCCCGTGAAGGCGTGGCCATCGACTGGCGCACCCACGCCCGTGTGGGCGTGCCGGTGACCCTGGCCACGCTGGTGGTGGTGGCTGTTTGGCTGGGCGGTGGGGCCTGGGCCCGGGGCCTGGTGTCATGATGCGGACCATGGACGCGAACCCCTCCCCGAATCCTTCCGCCTTTGCCCCCACCCGCTTCTGGGCCGATCTTTCCACCGCCCAGTTCGAGGGCCGACGCCGCTGCGGGCTGGCCGCGCGCACGGTGGCGGTGCTGCCGCTGGCGGCCACCGAGCAACACGGCCCCCACCTGCCGCTGAACGTGGACACCACGCTGGTGGATGGAATGGTGCAGGCCGCCTTGCCCCACTTGCAGCCCGAGGCACCGGTGCTGTTCCTGCCCACGCAGGCCGTGTGCCTGAGCAATGAACACCAGGCGTTTGCCGGCACCCTCACCCTGTCCACCGAGACGGTGCTGCGGGTGTGGACCGAGTTGGGCGAGTCGGTCCACCGCGCCGGGGTCCACCGGCTGGTGCTGTTCAACAGCCACGGCGGCAACGTCAGCCTGATGGACCTGGTGGCCCGCGACCTGCGCACCCGGCTGGGGATGATGGTGTGGCACGCCAGCTGGTTCAACCTGCCGCTGGGCGACGAGGTGACCGGCCTGTTCCCGCCCGAGGAACACCGCTTCGGCATCCACGCGGGCGACATCGAAACCTCGCTGATGCTGGCCCTGCGGCCCGGCCTGGTGGACATGGGCCAGGCGCGGCACTTCCACAGCCAGTCCGAACAGCGGGCGGCGCAGTGTGCCGTGCTGGGCAACGGGCGCAGCGCCAAGCTGGGCTGGCAGATGCAGGACTACAACCCCAGCGGCGCGGTGGGCAACGCCGCGGCCGCCACCGCCGACAAGGGCCAGGCCCTGCTGCAGGCCGCAGGCCGCCAACTGGCGCAGCTGCTGCACGAGGTGGTGGCCTTGCCCGACACCACGCTGGTGGAAGGACCCCGCGCTTGACGCGGGCGAGCACGGCTGTTCCCGGGCTCAGTGCCCTTCGAAATCCACCAGGGTGAACAGCGGCAGGCCGCTGTCCCGCAGGCGTTGGGAACCGCCCAGTTCGGGCAGGTCTACGATGGCGGCCCCCTCGGTGACGGTGGCGCCCAGCCGCTCCAGCAGCTTCTTGCCTGCCATCATGGTGCCGCCGGTGGCGATGAGGTCGTCGATCAGCAGCACGCGGTCACCGGGTTGGACAGCGTCGGTGTGCAGCTCCACGGTGGCGCTGCCGTACTCCAGTTCGTAGGTTTCCTCCACGGTGGTGAAGGGCAGCTTGCCCTTCTTGCGGATGGGCACAAAGCCCAGGCCCAGGCAGTAGGCCACGGCGGAGCCAATGATGAAGCCGCGGGCGTCCAACCCGGCCACCACGGTGGGCTTGCGCTGGGGTTCCATGTAGCGGTGCACAAAGGCGTCGACCAGCACGCGGAACACCAGCGGGTCTTGCAGCAGGGGGGTGATGTCGCGGAACTGCACGCCCGGTGCGGGCCAGTCGGGCACGGTGCGGATGTGGCTTTTGAGGAAGGCAGAGGTGTTCATGGCAAAACAGGGGCTTAGCCGCGGGTGAGGGTGTCTTCGGCGCTGGCCAGTTCCACCGAGGTGCCGGACAGCACCAGGGTGTCGCCTTCGTGCAGCACGGTGTCGGGGGTGCAATCGGTGGCTTTGGCACCGACACATCGCAGGCTGACCACCCGCACGCCCAGGCGGTCCAGGTGCAGGCTGTCCACCGACTTGCCCACGGCATGGCTGCCGCGGTGCACGGTGAAGGTGCCCAGGCGCACGTTGTCCAGGTCGTCCACGGTGTTGTCGTCGTCGCCGTGGAAGTAGCCGCGCAGCAGGCTGTAGCGGGCCTCGCGCTGTTCCTGGATGAGACGCAGCACCTTGCGCATGGGCACGCCCACCAGGGCCAGGGCGTGGCTGGCCAGCATCAGGCTGGCTTCGATGGCTTCGGGCACCACCTCGGTGGCCCCGGCTGCCTGGAGCTTTTCGAGGTGGGCGTCGTCCAGGGTGCGCACCACCACCGGCACGTCGGGGGCCAGGTGCTTGATCTGGGCCAGCACCTTCATGGCGCTGCCCGGGTCCACGTAGGTGATGGCCACGGCCTTGGCCCGGGTCAGCCCGGCGGCCACCAGCGCCTGGGCGCGGGCGGCGTCGCCATACACCACCGAGTCACCGGCCTGCTGGGCCTTTTGCACACGGTCGGGGTCCAGGTCCAGGGCCATGTAGGGCATCTGGGCCTTGTCCAGCAGGCGGGCCAGGTTCTGGCCGCAGCGTCCGTAGCCGCAGATGACCACGTGGCCTGACTTGCCGATGGAGTGTTTGGCAATGGTGGTCATGGCGACCGACTGCATCAACCAGTCGCTGCCCACAAAACGCATCACCACCCAATCGGCCTTCATGATGACCAGCGGTGTGGCCAGCATGGACAGCACCATGCTGGCCAAAATGGGGTTGAACAGCGAAGGCGGTACCAGGTTGTTCTGCCCCGCGAGAGACAGCAGCACAAAGCCGAACTCCCCCGCCTGTGCCAGGTACAGCCCGGTGCGCAGCGCGGTGCCCAGGCCCGCCCCCATGGCTTTGGTGAGGGCAGACACCACCACCAGCTTGAACCCCATGGACAAGGTGATGAGCAGCAGCACCAGCGGCCAGCGCTCCAGCACCAGCCGCCAATCCAACATCATGCCGATGGTGATGAAAAACAGCCCCAGCAGCACGTCGTGGAAGGGGCGGATGTCGGTCTCCACCTGGTGCTTGAATTCGGTTTCCGAGATCAGCATGCCCGCCACGAAGGCCCCCAGGGCCAGGCTCAGGCCCGCGTGTTCGGTCAACCAGGCCAGGCCCAGGGTGATGAGCAGCAGGTTGAGCATGAACAGCTCTTCGCTCTTGCGCATGGCCACCAGCTTGAGCCACCAGCGCAGCAGCTTCTGGCCGCCGGTGAGCAGCACGCCCAGCAGCACGGCGGCCTTGAGCAGGGCCACACCCAGTTCGCGGGCCAGTTCCTGCGGGGGCGAACCCAGGGCCGGGATGAGCACCAGCAGCGGCACCACGGCCAAGTCCTGGAACAGCAGCACGCCCACCACCCGCTTGCCGTGTTCGGAGTCCAGCTCCAGGCGTTCCGCCACCAGCTTGATGACGATGGCGGTGCTGCTCATGGCCATCACGCCACCCAGGGCCAGCGCGGTTTGCCAGTCCATCTTCCACCAGACGGGGAACAACCAGTCCAGCGTCAGCGAACCCAAGGTGGTCAGCACGATGGTGGTCACCACCTGCGACAGGCCCAGGCCGAACACCAGCTTGCGCATGGCCCGCAGCTTGGGCAGGCTGAACTCCAAGCCGATGACAAACATCAGGAACACCACGCCAAACTCGGCCAAGTAGCGGATGCCCGCCGAGTTCTGCGCCAGGGCCAGGGTGTGCGGGCCGATGACCACACCCACAAACAGATAACCCAGCATGGGGGGCAACTTCAGCGAGCGGCAGGCCACCACCCCCAGCACAGCGGCCAGCAGGTACAGCAGGGTGATGTCGAGGGCATTCATGCCTGGATCGTACCCAAGGCGGCCCGCGTGGCTGCGGGGGCTGGCCGATAATCGCTGCATGACCGTTGCCCCCCTGAACGCTGAACACACCCTGTCGCTGGCCCGCGAGGCCTTGCGCATCGAAGCCGAGGCGGTCAGTGCCGCGGCCGAACGTTTGACGCCAGCCTTTGTGCAGGCTGTTTCATTGGTGCTGTCCAGCACCGGGCGTGTGGTGGTGATGGGCATGGGCAAAAGCGGCCATGTGGGCCGCAAGGTGGCGGCCACGCTGGCCTCTACCGGCACCCCGGCCCTGTTTGTGCACCCGGCAGAAGCCAGCCATGGCGACCTGGGCATGATCACTGCCGCCGATGTGGTGCTGGCCATCAGCAACAGCGGCGAAAGCGATGAGCTCACCACCCTGTTGCCCGTGCTCAAGCGCATGAACGTGCCCCTGCTGGCCATGACCTCGCGGCGCGAGTCGTCGCTGGGGCGGCATGCCACCGTGTGGCTGGACACCAGCGTGGACAAGGAGGCCTGCCCGCTCAACCTGGCCCCCACGGCCAGCACCACGGTGCAACTGGCGGTGGGCGATGCCCTGGCCGTGGCCTTGCTGGACGCCCGCGGCTTCAAGGCCGAGGACTTTGCCCGCAGCCACCCCGGCGGTTCGCTGGGCCGCAAGCTGCTGACCCATGTGCGCGACGTGATGCGCAGCGGCGACGCCGTGCCCCGCGTGCCCGCCCAGGCCACCGTCATGGCCTTGATGCAGGAAATGAGCGCCAAGGGGCTGGGGGCGTCCGCCGTGATGGACGAGCAGGGCGCGCTGGTGGGCATCTTCACCGACGGTGACTTGCGCCGCCTGCTGGAAAAAGGGGCCGATTTGCGCAGCATGCGGGCGGGCGACGTCATGCGCCCGCAACCCCGCACCGTGTGGGCCGATGCGCTGGCGGTCGAAGCGGCGGACCTGATGGAAACGCACCGCATCTCCAGCCTGCTGGTGGTTGATGGGCAAGGCCAACTGGTGGGGGCCGTCAACACCCACGACCTGATGCGGGCCAAGGTGATCTGATGCCACCCATCCTGAATTTCCCTCCCGAACTGCTGCTGCGGGCGCAAAACGTCAAGGTGGTGTTTTTCGACATCGACGGCGTCATGACCGACGGCAGTCTGTACTACACCGAAGCGGGCGAAACGCTCAAGCGCTTCCATGTCTTCGACGGCTACGGCATCAAGCTGCTGAAAAAAGTGGGCATCACCCCGGCGGTGGTCAGCGGGGGGGACATTCCCACCCTGCGCAAGCGCCTGGAGGTGCTGGGCATCCACCACATCCGCCTGGGCACCGAGGACAAGCGCCCCGCGGTCGAGTCCATCCTGGCCGAGTTGGGCCTGGATTGGTCCCAGGCCGCCGCGGTGGGTGACGACTGGCCCGACGCCCCTGTGCTGCGCCGCGTGGCCCTGGCCTGCGCCCCGCAGACCGCACACCCTGAAGTGCTGCGGCTGGCGCACTTTGTGCCGTCCCGGCCCGCGGGCAATGGTGCGGTGCGCGAGGTGTGTGACCTGTTGATGGTGGCCACCGGGTTGTACGAAACCCTGTGGCGCGACTTTTCGGCCTGACCCCTGCCATGGCCACCTTGGCATCTGCCCCATCTCCCTGGCTGTTGTTGCGGCGACGGCTGGAGTCGCTGATGGTCTACGCCCCCATGGTGCTGATGGCCTTGCTGGCGCTGGCGTCGTATTGGCTGCTGCGGGCCACGCCCGAAGCGGCCACGCCCGCCCCCGCACAGGCGGCACGCCACGACCCCACCGACGTGATGCGCCAGTTTGCGGTGCGCACGTTTGACGAGGGCGGTGCCTTGCGCACCGAGGTGTTTGGCGAGGAGGCCCGCCATTTCCCCGATGACGGCAGCATGGAAATCGACAGCCCCCGCATTCGCCACACCGACGAGCGCGGCGTGCTGGTGACGGCCACGGCCCGCCGCGCCTGGGCCAATGCCGCGCAGACCGAGTTCACCCTGCGGGGCAATGCCATCGTGGTGCGCGATGCCGCCACGCTGCCCTCCGGCGAGCGGCTGGAACGTTTGGAGTTTCGGGGGGAGTCTCTGAATGTGTGGTCCGACCAGCACCGCGTGACCTCTGACCAGCCCGTGGAGCTGTGGCGCGGCAGCAGCCGCGTGACGGCCAATCAGCTCGACTACCGCGAAACCGAACGGCTGGCCGTGCTCACGGGCCGGGTGCGTGCGACGCTCATGCCAAGGTCCAAACCATGAAGGCTTCCCAACCCTTGCCTGATGCCCGACCGTTGGTGGTGATCACGGGTGCGTCCAGCGGCATTGGGCAGGCGCTGGCTTTGCATTACGCCCGAACCGGGTGGCGCCTCGCGCTGGTGGTTCGCAAAGAACTTGAAACAAAAACATGGCTTGGTGCTTATTCTGTAAGCGAGAGCAGCTATCAAATTTACATTGCTGATGTGGCCGACATCGACGTCATGGTGGCGGTGGGGCAGGCGGTGCTGGCCCTGCAGGGCGTGCCCGATGTGGTGATTGCCAATGCGGGCATCAGCGTGGGCATGGACACGGCCATCCGCAGCGACCTGGACGTGATGGCACGCACCTTGGCCACCAACAACGTGGGGGCGGCGGCCACGTTTCACCCCTTTGTGTCGGCCATGGTGGCGCGGGGGCGAGGCACCCTGGTGGGGGTGGCCAGCGTGGGCGGTATCCGGGGCATGCCCGGGCATGGGGCCTATTGCGCGAGCAAGGCCGCGGTCATCAGCTATTGCGAAAGCCTTCGGGGGGAGCTGCGTGGCACCGGGGTCAAGGTGGTCACGCTGCTGCCGGGCTACATCAACACACCGCTGACCCAGCGCAACCGCTACCCCATGCCCTTCCTGATGCAGCCGACCGACTTTGCCCGGCAGGCGGCAGCCGCCATTGCCCGCCAAACCAGCTACCGCGTGATCCCGTGGCAGATGGGCTGGGTGGCCAAGCTGCTGCGCCTGTTGCCCAATGCATGGTTCGACCGCATTTTTGCCGGACGGCCTCGCAAACGGCGGGAAGGCGAGTAAGCCCGCGGTTCAAGCAGGCAACAAAAAACCCCTGGATTTGCACCTCAGGGGTTTTGAGCGACCCGGTCAGAAACCGGGTTTCAGGGGCAGGAGCGATCAGTAACCGCCACGGCCACCGCCGCCTTCGCGACGGCCACCGCCGCCGTAGGGGCTGCGGAAACCGCCTTCGTTGCCACCGCCGTAGCCGCCGCCAC
Organism: Hydrogenophaga soli; assembly: GCF_054777695.1. Classification (NCBI taxonomy): domain Bacteria; kingdom Pseudomonadati; phylum Pseudomonadota; class Betaproteobacteria; order Burkholderiales; family Comamonadaceae; genus Hydrogenophaga; species Hydrogenophaga soli. Next base: position 247,953 of record NZ_BAAHAK010000004.1, read on the forward strand.
CGCCTTCACGACGGCCACCGCCGAAACCACCCGAACGGGGGGGGCGGGGTTCCATGGGGCGGGCTTCGTTCACCACCAGGCTGCGACCGCCCAGGGACTGGCCGTTCATGCCTTGAATGGCTTGCTGGGCTTCTGCATCGTTGCCCATTTCGACGAAACCGAAGCCTTTGGAGCGGCCGGTGTCACGTTCCATCATGACCTTGGCGCTGGTCACGGAACCAAAAGCGCTGAAGGACTGAAGCAGATCGTCGTCACGAACGGTATAAGGCAGGTTGCCGACGTAAAGTTTGTTGCCCATCGAGGGACTCCTGAAAACACAAGGGAAATTTGAAGCGATGGAGCCCCGATGGCACAAAACCTGTAGCACGCGAAACCGACCGATCACCCGATTGGCAAGCGGGCCGCAGCCCGTTTGCCTGATCCATTATGCGCTGGAGCGGTCCTTGCGGGGATTTTTTTCGAAATCGCTGGGTGGGAGGGTGGGAGGCGATGCGGAATAACAACACATTCCGCGAGGCATGGCCAAGTGTGCGTGGCGCTGTCAACGCCACGTGGATGGCTATACTTGGTTCCACAGCGCCGATTTGAACCAGATTGCGGGCGCTCAAGAAATGCCGCTAAAGAGGGAGGCTCGTCTGAGCCTCTTGGACCGGTGGCATGTGTTTTTGCTGGAATTTCAAGGCCCACCGTGATCGTCACGCCACGCACCCACCACTTTTCCGAGCCCCTGCGTTTGCGCAGCGGCGCAGTGTTGCCCGCGTATGAGCTGGTCTACGAGACCTACGGCACGCTCAACGCCGAGTGCAGCAACGCGGTGCTGATCTGCCATGCGCTCAATGCGTCGCACCACGTGGCCGGCGTTCATGCCGATGCCCATGGCCAGCCCATTCCCCGCAGCGAAGGGTGGTGGGACAACATGATCGGCCCCGGCAAGCCCCTGGACACCAACCGCTATTTCGTGATCGGGGTGAACAACCTGGGCTCGTGTTTTGGCAGCACCGGCCCGACCCACACCAACCCGGCCACCGGGATGGCCTGGGGGGCTGATTTTCCCGTGGTCACGGTGGAAGACTGGGTGGACGCTCAGGCCCGCTTGCTGGATGCGCTGGGCATTCGGCAACTGGCGGCGGTCATGGGGGGCAGTCTGGGGGGCATGCAAACCTTGAGCTGGACGCTGCAATACCCGGACCGGGTTCGCCATGCGGTGGTGGTGGCCAGTGCCCCCAACCTCACGGCCGAGAACATCGCATTCAACGAGGTGGCCCGCCGCGCCATCGTCACCGATCCCGACTTTCACGCCGGGCATTACCTTCGGCATGGCACCGTGCCCAAGCGGGGCTTGCGCATTGCGCGGATGATCGGGCACATCACCTACCTCAGCGATGACGTGATGAACGAGAAGTTCGGGCGTCAGCTCAGGCCGGTGGTCGATGCGGTGTCCGAAGCTGCCCAGACGGGTGACTTGGCACCGTTGGAACGACTCGAATACCAGTACACCACCCAGGGCATCGAGTTCCAGATCGAGAGCTACTTGAGGCACCAGGGCGACAAGTTCAGCGAGTACTTCGACGCCAACACCTACCTGCTGATCACCCGTGCGCTGGATTACTTCGATCCCGCACTGGCCCATGGCGGCCAGTTGGCCAAGGCCTTGGCGGTGGCCAAGGCCTCCTTTTTGGTGATCAGCTTCACCACCGACTGGCGTTTTTCGCCCGCACGCAGCCGCGAGATCGTGCGGGCCCTGCTGCACAACCGCCGCCCGGTGAGTTATGCCGAAATCGACGCCCCCCACGGGCACGACGCCTTCCTGCTGGACGATTCGCGCTACCTCGCCGCCGTCCGAGCCTACTTTGACCACCATGTGGCCCGGGAGTTGAACGCATGAGCGACCTGAACCTCATTCACACGGTGGCCCGTCTGGTTCCCCCGGGCTCTCGCGTGCTCGACCTGGGGTGCGGCGGTGGAGAGCTGTTGGCGCATCTGATGGCCCATCGCGGTTGCACGGGTTATGGCGTGGAAATTGACGATGACAAGGTCCACGCGTGCCTCAAGCGTGGTGTGAACGTGTTGCAACTCAACTTGGAAGAAGGGTTGAGTGTGTTTGAAGACCAGAGCTTCGATGTGGTGTTGCAGATCGACACCTTGCAGCACCTGCGCAACGCGCAAACCATGCTCATGGAAACGGCGCGGGTGGGGCGCATGGGCGTGGTGGCGTTCCCCAACTTTGCGCATTGGCCCAACCGGCTGAGCGTCATGCAAGGACGCATGCCAGTCACCAAGCGCCTGCCCTACCAGTGGTACGACACCCCCAACATCCGGGTGGGCACGTTTGCCGACTTCGAGGTGCTGGCCAGGCGAAATGGCCTGACGATTGAAGATGCCTTTGGTCTGCAAGAAGGGCGGGAAGTCCGGGTGCTGCCCAACTTGCTGGCCAGTACGGCCATCTTTCGGTTTTTGGGTTGAACCTGACTTTATGCTGACGGCGCATGGATGTATGCTTTCGGAGCTGGGGAGGCATCCAAAACACTGAGGTGTCCTTGACGACGCCTAGGCTGGAGGCCGTATGGACCGTTTCAACCGGATTCGCATCAGCGTTCGACTGGTGTTGGTGTTTGGGGGGGTGTTTGCCATCATGTTGTTGATGGCGGTCATTGCCACCATCAACTTGCGACAAAGTGAAGGAGACACTCGCGAGCTCCTTGTGTTGGAACGTGAGGCCTATCTGGCCGACGAGTGGATGTCCAACACCCAGCTCAACGTCACGCGGGTGCTGGCGGTGGCCAAGTCCAAGGCCGACCCGAATGTGGACGCCTATTTCAAACCCCTGATTGCGCAGACCACCGAGCGCATCAACGAGTTGCAAAAACAGCTGGAAGCGCAGGTGACCGAGCCCGAGGGCAAGGCCCTGTTGTCTGACATCGCGGCCAAGCGCAAGGCCTACATCGATGTGCGCAAAACCTACTTCGACACGCTCAAGGGCGGTGACATGGCCAAGGCCGAGGAGTTGCTGGCATCCGGCGTGTTGCCCGCGGCCGATGCCTACGTTGCCAGCCAGCGCAAGCTGGTCAAGTATCAACACGACGCAGTGACGGTGGAGAGCGGCCAGCGGCTGGCACGTCAACAGGCTCGGTTGTGGGTGCTGGATGGCTTGGCGGTCGTGGGGGTGCTGCTGAGCCTGCTGATGGCATGGGCGCTGATGCGTTCGATCACGCAGCCGCTGGAGAGGGCGGTGGGATTTGCCAAGGGGATTGCGGCGGGGCGACTGGACCAGGCCATCGAGGTGGACCGAAGCGACGAAATTGGGGTGCTGCTGCAATCCCTCAACGACATGCAGACGGCTCTGCAAAAGATGATCCAAAACGTCACGCAGACCGTGGGCCAGATCGACGTGGCTGCCACGGAAGTGGCCACGGGCAACCAAGACCTGTCGGCGCGGACAGAAGCTGCGGCCAGCAACCTGGAGCAGACCGCGTCCAGCATGGAAGAAATCACCGCCACGGTCAAGCAAAGTGCAGACGCGGCGCGTCAGGCCAACCAACTGGCGAGCACCGCAGCCAACGTGGCGGCCAAAGGCGGGGAAGTGGTGGGCCAAGTGGTGGGCACCATGCAGGACATCTCCCACAGCAGCCAAAAGATCGCTGACATCATCGGCGTGATCGACGGCATTGCGTTCCAGACCAACATCCTGGCGCTGAATGCGGCGGTGGAGGCGGCGCGGGCGGGAGAACAAGGGCGAGGATTTGCGGTGGTGGCGGGGGAGGTGAGAAACCTGGCGCAAAGGAGTGCGCAGGCAGCCAAGGAAATCAAAGACCTCATCAACGCCAGCGTGGACAAAGTGCAGACGGGCAGTGCGCTGGTGCAAGACGCGGGGGCGACGATGGAAGAAATCGTGGCCAGTGTGAAGAGGGTCAACGACATCATTGGGGAAATCACGGCGGCGGCGCAAGAGCAAAGCAACGGCATCGCGCAGGTGAACACGGCGGTGGCGCAGCTGGACCACATGACGCAGCAAAATGCGGCGCTGGTGGAGGAGAGTGCGGCGGCGGCGCAGAGCCTGAGGGACCAGGCGCTCAGGCTCACCGAGGCCGTCAGCGCCTTTCACACGGGAACGCGCGACGTGGCACTCGTCTGAAAGAGGGGCGGGGAGCCGACGGTCCGCTGCCCGGTCCACACCGCTGTGGGCGGCGCACGATTGGGGGAGTTTTTGATCGGGCGTGACTCATACTTCCCGGACTGGTGTTAAAACCTCGGGTGAAGGCCGCTATAAGGAGCATTTATGAACATGGCACAAGCAACAGCAACATCGCCCCGCGGCAACACAGCGCAAGGTGCGGTGTCTGCCACGTCGGTCAAACAAATGTTGGGTTCAGGGACCACGGACGCTGAGCGCAAAGGCAAGCCCACCGGGCCGACCAAGGAATTTCTGACGTTCCGCCTGGGCGCGGAAGAGTATGGGATCGACATCCTGCGTGTGCAGGAAATCCGGTCCTATGAGGTTCCGACGCGCATCGCCAATGCCCCGCACTTCCTCAAGGGCGTGGTCAACCTGCGTGGCGTGATCGTGCCGGTGGTGGATTTGCGCGTGAAACTGGGCTGCGAGAAGGTGGAGTACAACGACTTCACCGTGGTCATCGTGCTCAACGTCAAGGGACGTGTGGTGGGGGCGGTGGTGGATTCGGTGTCGGATGTGCTGGAACTGCCCGAGGAAGACCTCAAACCGTCTCCGGAAATGGGCAGCACGGCAGCTGACAACGCCTACGTCACCGGCATTGCCAGCGTGGGTGAACGCATGTTGATCCTGATGGACATTCAGGCCCTGATGTCCAGCCCCGACATGGGGTTGATGGACGGCGCGGACTGAGCGTCTTCCGCGGTGTTTCTGAGCGTGTGTGGCCTGCGGCTCTGCACGCTGTTGGCCCCCAACTTCGGCATGTTGGCAGCGCCTGATCGGGGCGGTGCCTTGATCTGGATGACCCTCACATGACTGACACCGTGCCTGCACTGAATCCCGTGGGTTCTTCCTCGTCCTGGCGGCCTGGGATGGGGTTGGCCTCCAAGTTGCTCGTGGTGGTCGGGGCGGCGATGGCGCTCATCTTGCTGGGCTTGCTGCTGTTTTCCGTCCAGTTGATCCGCCACGCCCGGGACGAAGGAACGCAGGCTCTGGTGAGCCGTTCAGAGGGGCTGGTGGCCAGCCTCAAGCAGATTGACGAAGGCAGCCGCAAGTCGGCGGAGCAGTCCTTCAGCATCCTCAGCGACCGCTTGCCCACGGTGGTCTTCAGCCTTGCTGACCTTGGGGACGGCAAGGTGCAGTTGCAGCATGCGGGCTTTCCGCTGGAGGGCAACTTCGAAGCCGTGGATGCGTTTGCCCAGCTGACCGGTGGGGTGGCCACGGTGTTTCAGCGCGAAGGGGAGGATTTCCGCCGCATTTCCACCAGCCTGAAAAAGGAAGACGGCAGTCGGGCCCTCAACACCTTGCTGGATCGCAACCACCCCGCATATGCCTTGATGCAGGCGGGCAAGCCCTACGTGGGGCGTGCGGTGTTGTTCGGCAAGACCTACATGACCAAGTACGAGCCCGTGGTGCAGGATGGCAAGACGATCGGCATCCTGTTCATTGGCCACGTGATGGACCAGCAGATCGAAACGCTGCAAAAGGCGTTCCAGCTGGCGGGCGATTCAACGGTGGCCACCTTGGCGGTGGAGGTCAAGGACGGCCCCCGGTTGGGCCAGGCCTTGGCCCGGGACCAGGCGCTCAAGTTGGATGCCAACGACAGCTTGCTGCAAACCCTCCGTGCCGCGGTTCAGGCGGGGCAGAAAAGCGGTGTCCTGTCAGACTTGGCGGGAGCGCCCACGTTGGCAGGAGAAGGCGTCACCCATGTGGGGTGGGCCTTGTATGAGCCGTGGGGCTGGGTGGTGCTTCAGGCGCAACGCGACCGGGACACGGTGGCCATGGCCCGTTCCGACCTGATGCTGCTGTGGTCGTTGATGCTGGTGGGTGCGCTGCTGGCCGCGGGTGGCGTTTGGGTGGCCTTGCGCCGGATGGTGCTGTTTCCCCTGCGCAGCCTGCTGGCCGATGTGGAGCAACTGCGGCAGAACGACTATTCCCGCCCGCTGGTGCCTCGCAGCCGCGACGAGCTGGGGCGCTTTCTGCTGGCGCTGGAGGAAATGCGCCGCCAGCTCAGCGTCAACATGCGGCAGATGGAGCAGTCCGCGGTGGACATCGATGCCGTGGCCCGGGAAGTGGCCAAGGGCAACATGGAACTGGGGGGGCGCACCGAGAACGCCGCCAGCAGCCTGCAGCAGACCGCGTCCAGCATGGGGCACCTGACCGATGCCGTGGCCCACAGCGCCGACGCCGCCCGTCAGGCCAACCAGTTGGCCACCACCGCCGCGGACGTGGCGGCCAAAGGCGGGCAAGCGGTGCACCAGGTGGTGTCCACCATGGACGACATCCAGCGCAGCAGCCAGAAGATTGCCGACATCATTGGCGTGATCGATGGCATTGCGTTCCAGACCAACATCCTGGCGCTCAACGCCGCGGTGGAAGCGGCGCGGGCGGGAGAGGCCGGGCGAGGGTTTGCGGTGGTGGCCAGCGAAGTGCGTTCGCTGGCCGGGCGCAGCGCTCAGGCGGCCAAGGAAATCAAGGCCCTCATCACCGCCAGTGTGGAACGGGTGCAAAGTGGCACCCAGCAGGTGCAGAACGCTGGCCAGACCATGCAGGAGATTGTGGCCAGCGTGCAGCGGGTGACGGACATCATTGCCGAAATCACGGCCGCGGCCGGGGAGCAAAGCACCGGCATTGGGCAGGTCAACACCGCCGTGGGACAGCTGGACCACATGACCCAGCAGAACGCGTCTTTGGTGGAGGAAGTGGCCGCCGCCGCAGACAGCCTGTCCCACCAGACCATGCGGTTGCGTGAGGCCCTGGCGCATTTCCGAACGGGCAACGACGGCGTTCCCGATTCGGCCCTGGTGCAGCGGCCTGCCAAACAAATTGGCCAAGCCGCCCTCAAGGCCAGTGCGCCAGCCCCGGCAGGGCTGCCTGCGCCCAAGCGTCATCCGCAGGCCCAAGTTCCTCGGTTGGGCGGGGGGGATTCGCATGCTGCGAAAACTGTAGCTAAAAAGCCATCTGTAAAAAGCGCTGGAGGCCAAAAAGGCTCGGAGTCTAAGGCGGCTTCCGCATCCCCGCCAGCCGTGGCCCCCAAGGGTCCTGGGCGGCCTGCGGTGCCGTTGGGGGGCGACTGGGAGTCCTTCTGACGGGCCCCCACAGTCGCCCGGAGGGCGTCACAGCGGGTGGGTCACCAGCCGGAAGTCGGCGTCCTCGGCATAAGGCTTGATGGTGAAGCCCAGGCTCTTCATCAGGCGCAGCATGCCGGGGTTGTTGGTCAGCACCAGGCCTTCGATCTCGCTCAGGCCCTTTTCCCGCGCCACCTCCATGATGCTGAGCATCAGCCGCGACCCCAGACCCTTGCCGCCGAAGTCATCGGCCACCACCAGGGCAAATTCGCAGGTGGTGCCGTCGACGTTGGTGACGTAGCGCGACACGCCCACGATGCGCTCCTGGGTGACCAGGCTGCCATCCGGTTGGGCTTGCCGCGTCTGGTGGATGGCCACCAGGGCCATTTCGCGGTCGTAGTCGATCAGCGTGAAACGCGACAGCATGCTGGGCGGCAGCTCGGTCAGCGAAGACACGTAGCGGAAGTAACGGCTTTCCGGCGACAGGCTGCGCACCAGCTCCTGCAGCATTTGTGCGTCGTCGGGGCGCACCGGGCGGATGGTGTACTGGCCGCCGCCGCGCATGGGCCACACCTGCTCGTGCTGGGCCGGGTAGGGCAGGATGGACAGGTGGTTGTAGTGCGTGGCGGTGTGTGGGGCCTGTTCGACCACGATGCGGGCGTCCACCGCCACGGCACCGCGCTCGTCCACGATGATGGGGTTGATGTCCATCTCGCGCAGCTGGGGCAGCTCACACACCATTTCCGACACGCGCAGCAGGATGCGCTCCAGCGCCACCATGTCCACTGCGGCCGCGCCGCGCCATTCCCCCAGGGTTTCTGCCACGCGGGAGCGTTCGATCAGTCGGTGGGCCAGGAACTGGTTGAGCGGCGGCAGCTCCATGGCGCGGTCGTTGATCAGTTCGATCATGGTGCCCCCCGCCCCGAAGGTGATGACGGGGCCGAACGGGTCGTCGGTGACCAGGCCGATGCAGATTTCGCGTCCCCGACGCGTGGGGGCCATTTTCTGGATGGTCACGCCGTTGATGTGGGCGTCGGGCCGGATGCGGGCCACCGACTGCATCATGTCGTTGAAGGTGTCACGCACCTGGGTGGCGTTGACGATGTTCAGGGCCACGCCGTCCACGTCCGACTTGTGGGCGATGTCGGGCGAGTCGATCTTGAGTGCCACCGGGTAGCCCAGCTGGGTGGCGATCATCATGGCCTCGTTGGCCGAGCGTGCCAGGATGGTCTGGGTGACCGGGATGTGGAAGGCCGACAGCAGGGCCTTGGACTCCATCTCGGTGAGGATCTTGCGGCGTTCGGCCAGCACGCCTTCAATGAGCAGGCGCGCCCCTTCGATGTCGGGTTTGGCCAGTGCCGACAGGGGGGGCGGGGTCTGCTGCAACATCTGCTGGTTCTGATAGAACGAGGCGATGTTGTTGAACGCACCCACCGCCGCCTCCGGGGTGCGGAAGTTGGGGATGCTGGCGCTGCCCAGCGTCTGGCGGGCGGTGCTGACGGAGGCGTCCCCCATCCAGCAGGCCAGCAGGGGCTTGCGCAGCTTGGGCTTGATGTCGGCCACGGCCTGGGCCACCGCGTCGGCATTGCTGCCGGGTTTGGGGGAGTACACGGCCAGCAGGCCATCCACGGCGCTGTCCTTGCCTGCGGCCTCCAGTGCGGCGGCGAAATGCTCGGGGCTGGCGTCTTCGCCCAGGTCCACCAGGTCGCAGGTGGAGGCCAAGGGGGACAGCTTGGCCTTGAGTTCTTCGGCCACCTGAGGCGTCAGGCGACCCAGCTCCAGGCCCATTTCGGAAATCCAGTCGGCCGCCAGCACACCGGGCCCCCCGCCATTGGTGACGATGGCCAGGCGCTTGCCCACCGGGCGGTAGCGGGAGGCCAGGCATTTGGCCGCGGAGAACAGCTCCACGAACGAACGCACGCGCACGGCCCCCGCCCGGCGCAAGGCGGCGTCGAACACGTCGTCACTGCCCACGATGGTGCCGCTGTGGGTTTGCGCGGCGGCATTGCCCGCGGGCTTTCGCCCGGCCTTGAGCACCACCACCGGTTTGGCATTGGCCGCGGCGCGCAGGGCGCTCATGAAGCGGCGGGCGTTGGCAATGCCCTCCATGTAGACCACGATGCTCTGGGTCTGAGGGTCGGCGGCCAGGAAATCCAGCACCTCGGCCAGGTCCACCACGGTGTTGGGGCCCAGGGACACCACGGCAGAGAAGCCGACACCGTTTTTCAGGCCCCAATCCAGGATGGACGAGGTCAGCGCCCCCGACTGGCTGACCAGCGCCAGCGGGCCCTTGCTGGCCAAGGGGCCGGCAATGCTGGCGTTCAGCCCGGTGTGAGGCCGTTGGAATCCCAGGCAGTTGGGGCCCAGCAGGAGCATGCCCGAGCGGCGTGCAATGCGCTTGAGGTTGGCGGCCAGCTCCGCGCTCATGCCGGCGGAGATGACCAGGGCGGCCTTGCACTTCATGCGGCCCGCGATTTCCAGCGCGGAGGCGGCCTCTTCGTGGGGCAGCGCGATGATGGCCAAGTCGGCCACCGCATGCGCCAGGTCGGCCAGGGTGCCGCTGGTGTGGATGTCGAGAAAGGTCAACTCGCCCGTGAACCGTTGGGCGGTGATGTTCTCGCGCAGGCCCAGCGCCTGCATGTACGCGGTGGCTTGTTCGGCCTGTTCTGCGGTGGCCGCAAACACCAGCACGCTCTGCGGAGAAAACAGGGGGGTGAGGTAGTGTTTGTCCATGATGGTCTAGGGTTTTCCCTTATTGTGCACTGCAGCATGAGATGGCGGCTGTCGCCCGCCTGTCAGTAGAGGGACGGGTCTAAGTTTCAGTCGGCACCGATCAGCACCTTGACGTGGGCGGCCACGCTGCGGGCCAGGGGGCTCATGACGTAGCCGCCTTCCAGGCACGACACGACACGGCCTTGGGCATGCTCACGCGCCACGGCCATCACTTGCTGGGTGACCCATGCGTAGTCCGCTTCCACCAGGCCGAGGTTGCCCATGTCGTCTTCGCGGTGGGCGTCGAACCCGGCCGAGATGAACAGCATCTGCGGCTTGAAGGCGTGCAGGGCGGGCATCCAGTGGTCGGTGACCGCCGCACGGAACGCGTCACTGCCCGAGCGGGGCGGCAGGCCCACGTTGACCATGTTGGGGCCCACGGCCTGCTCGCCATTGAAGGGGTACAGGCCTTTTTCAAAAATGGAGCACATCAGCACCCGTTCATCGCCTCTGAAGATGTCCTCGGTGCCGTTGCCGTGGTGCACGTCAAAGTCGATGACGGCCACGCGTTGCAAGCCCCGGGCATCCAGTGCATGGCGTGCACCCACGGCCACGTTGTTGAAAAAGCAAAAGCCCATGGCCGCCGCGTGTTCGGCGTGGTGACCCGGCGGGCGAACGCTGCAAAAGGCGGTGGGCGCGTCGCCGTTGATGACCAAGTTGGTGGCGTGGACCGCTGCACCGGCGGCGCGCAAGGCGGCGGGCACGGTGTAAGGGTTCATGTTGGTGTCAGGGTCCAGGGCGAAATAGCCCTCGGTGGGCGAGGCCGCCAGGATTTCCTTGATGTACAGGATGTTGTGGGCGCGACCCAACTGTTCTTCAGTGGCCTGGGGGGCGTCGTGCGGCACCATGTAATCCAGCAGTCCTTTGACCAGCAGGTGGTCCTGGATGGCCGCGAGACGCTCGGGGCATTCGGGGTGGTGGGGTCCCATTTCGTGGCGGGCGCAATCGGGGTGGGTGATGTAGGCGCTGAGCAAGCGTGTCTCCGATGTTGTGGTCGTGATCGTGGTCCTGATGTCATTGTCAATCTGCAGAGGTGTATTGCATTGATCTGCCACAATGGTTCGATACGCCAAGACGCTCTCTTCCCTGCTTCAGGGCGGGGGGCTTTTTTCTCTGTTGCCCCCTGCTGTTGACCCGTCTCCCATGACCTCCAATGTTCGGCCACCTTCCGATTCCGCTGCGGAATCTGTGGCCGCTCGGGCGGCGGGGCACGACTTTCGCGCACTGCTGCTGTTGTCGCACGAGCTGTATTGGGAGACCGATGCACAAGCTTGCGTCACCTGCCTGGAGGGGGCCGCACTCGACCCCGCGGAGGTTTCCGGCATGCTGGGGCAACCCTTGTGGCAGTGGGCGGACGCGCACCTCTCGGCGCCCGCGGTGGCCGTGCTGCGTCAGGCCATGGAGCAGCAGCAGGTGCTGCGCGACATGGAGCTGGCCCGCGTGACCCGCGATGCCAGCGTCCAATGGCTGCAACTGACTGGCCAGCCCCGGCACAACGCAAACGGGGTGTTCGAGGGCTACCGCGGGGTGGGGCGCGACATCACGCAGCAGAAAACCTCCCAGCAGGCGCTGATCGACCAGCAGTCGCTGCTGCGGGAACTCACCCGCCGGGTGCCGGGGCTGCTGTTCCAGTTGCGCAAGAACCCCCGTGGCTGGTTCAGCTTTCCTTACGCCAGCGCGGCCATGCAAGACCTGTTCGAGGTGGCCCCCGAGGAGGCCCGGCACGACGCGGGCCCGGTGTTTGCCCGCGTGTTTCCGGTGGACTACGTCCAGAGCCGGGCGGCCCTGGAGCTGTCGGAAGAGACCCTGACGCCTTGGACCCAGAACTACCGCGTGCGCCTGCCGGATGGGCGTGTGCTGTGGCATGCCGCCAATGCTGTGCCCTACCGGCAGCCGGACGGCGGCATGGTCTGGTACGGCTTCACCACCGACATCACCGAACGGGTGGAAGCGGACGAGCGCCTGCGCCGTGCGCACGAGCAGCTGCGGGCACGCACCAACCTGATGGACACCACCCTGGAGAGCCTCAGCCAGGGGGTGATGATGATCTCGACCGAAGGGCGGGTGACCTACTACAACAAGCGTTTGCTGGAGCTGCTGGACATGCCCGACAGCCTGCTGGCGCGCCAGCCCACCCACCAGGAGCTGGTGGACTGGCAGTTTGAGCATGGGCACCTGGGGCCTGAGCGCCCGCGCGACCTCGCCAGCCGCTGGGGCGAGTACCTGGCGGATGAGGGGCGCATGGCCAGCCCCCTGGAGTACGTGCGCACCACACACGACGGACGGGTGCTCGACGTCAAGACCCGCCAGCTCGACAGCGGGGGCTGGGTGCGCACCTTCGCCGACGTGACCGAACACTTCAAGGCCCGCGAAGCGCTGGAGCGCAGCGAACTGCACCTGCGCACCTTGTTCGATGCCATCCCCGACCGGGTGTGGTTCAAGAACCCCGAGGGCGTGTTCGTCATGTGCAACCCGGCCACGGCCCAGGGCTACGGGCGTTCGGTGGAGCAGATCGTGGGCCGCACCGAAACCGATCTGGGCGAGGATCCCGCCGTGGTGGCCAGCTACCGCGACACCGACTTGCGGGCCCTGCGCAGCCAGGCCCCGGTGATGTACGAGCAGGCCCTGCCCAAGGCCGGAGACCCGGAGGACACGGCGGTGTTCGAGGTGGTCAAGCGCGCCGTGTTCGACCACCGGGGGCAGGTGTACGGCGTGTTGGGCATGGCGCGTGACGTGAGCGGGCGCAAGCAGGCCGAAGCCCAGATCGAGCGGCTGGCCTTCTACGACCCCCTCACCGGCCTGTGCAACCGCCGCCTGTTCCATGACCGCCTGGACCAGGCCCAGGCGGCCAGCATGCGCAGCCAACAGTGGGGCGCGGTGTGTTTCATCGACCTCGACAACTTCAAGGACCTCAACGACACCCAGGGACATGACCAGGGCGACCTGCTGCTCAAGCAAGTGGCCCAGCGTTTGCTCGGGGCCGTGCGCGAGCAGGACACGGTGGCCCGCCTGGGCGGCGACGAATTCGTGGTGCTGCTGGAAGACCTGGGCTTTGACGAGGCCCAGGCCGCCATGTACGCCAATGGCGTGGGCGAAAAGCTGCTGGAAGTGCTCAACCGCTCTTACGAGCTGCAGCGTGGCGAGCACCACAACACGCCCAGCATTGGCATCACCCTGTTCCGTGAGCACCACGAGCGCATCGAAGACGTGCTCAAACGCGCCGACGTGGCCATGTACCAGTCCAAATCCGCGGGCCGCAATGCCGTGCGGTTTTTCGACCCCGACATGCAGGCCGCCGTGCAGCGCCGCTCGGAGTTGGCCCGCGACCTGCGCGAGGCCCTGGGCAAAAACGAGCTGCGGTTGTACAGCCAGCCGGTGGTCAACACCGACCGCTCGGTGCGCGGGCACGAAGCCCTGCTGCGCTGGCAACATCCCGAGCGGGGCATGGTGTCCCCGGGGGAATTCATTCCCGTGGCCGAGCAGAGTGGGCTGATCGTGGCCATTGGCGACTGGGTGCTGCGCCAGGCCTGCCAGACGCTGGCGCACTGGGCCAGCGACCCCGAGCGCTGCGACTGGACGTTGGCCGTCAACCTCAGCGCCCGTCAGCTCCGCTTGCCCGACTTTGTGCAACGGGTGCGCAGCATCGTCACCGAAACCCGGGCCCCGGCGGCTCTCCTCAAGCTCGAACTCACCGAGAGCCTGCTGCTGCACGACGTGGAAGACACCATCGTCAAGATGACCGACCTGGCCACCGACGGCATCCGCTTCTCGCTGGACGACTTTGGCACCGGCTACTCGTCGCTCAGCTACCTCAAGCGCCTGCCGTTGAGCGTGCTCAAGATCGACCAGAGCTTTGTGCACGACCTGCTGACCGACCCCAACGACGCCATCATTGCCCACACCATCCTCCAACTGGCCGACAGCCTGGGCTTGGAGGTGGTGGCCGAGGGCGTGGAGAACCAAGGCCAGATGCAGCTGCTGCAAGTCATGGGCTGCAAGGCCTTCCAGGGCTACTTGTTCGGCCGCCCCCAACCCATCTGACAGGACTTTCCCATGAACGACCGCCTCCACCCCGACGCCGCCGCCCCACTTGCTGCGCTGGACACCCAAGCCTTGTCCCGGCATGTGGATGCGAGCTGGCAGCAGCACATCACCCCGGCCTTGCAGCGTTACATCGAGGTGCCCGCCAAGTCCCCCCTGTTCGACCCCGACTGGGTGGCCCATGGCCACCTGCACACCGTGCTGCGCAGCGCCGCCGACTGGGTGCTGGCGCAAAAGCTGCCCGGTTTGGTGCTAGAGATAGTGGAGCTGAAAGACCAGCAGGGAAAAGCGCGGACACCCGTTTTGTTGTTTGAAATTCCCGCCCGGGGCAGCGACGACGGACGGCAAACCGCCCCGGCCAGCGGGCAGACCGTGCTGATGTACGGCCACCTGGACAAGCAACCCGAGTTCGACGGCTGGCGCAGCCACCTGGGGCCGTGGACCCCGGTCATCGAGGACGACAAGCTCTATGGCCGCGGCGGTGCCGACGACGGTTATGCGGTGTATGCGGCCATTGCCGCCGTTCAGGCCCTGCAAGCGCAAGGGGCGGCGCACCCGCGCATCGTGGGCCTGATCGAGACCGGTGAAGAAAGCGGCTCGCCCGACCTGCTGCCCACCATCGACGCCCTGCGCCCCCGGCTGGGCGACGTGGGCCTGGTGGTCTGCCTGGACAGCGGCGCGGGCAACTACGACCAGCTCTGGCTCACCACCAGCCTGCGCGGCATGGTCAGCGGCACGCTGCGGGTGGACATCCTGACCGAGGGCGTGCATTCGGGCGACGCCTCGGGCCTGGTGCCATCGAGCTTTCGCATCCTGCGGCATGTGCTGGACCGCCTGGAAGACAGCGCCACCGGTCGCCTGTTGCCCGAGGTCTTCCATTGCGACGTTCCGGCCCCGCGCCTGACCCAGGCCCACGAAACCGCGGCCATCCTGGGCGACGAGCTGTACAAGCGCTTCCCCTGGGCCCATGCCGACTGCGGCGGCAGCAGCACCTTTGCCCTGCCCACCACCACCGACCCGGTGGAGGCCCTGCTCAACCGCACCTGGCGGCCCACGCTGTCGGTCACTGGGGTGGATGGCTTCCCGTCGCTGCAAAACGCCGGCAACGTGCTGCGGCCCTACACCGCCTTCAAGCTCAGCCTGCGCCTGCCCCCGCTGGTCGATGCCGCCACCGCCGTGCAGCAGCTCAAGACCCTGCTGGAAGACAACGCCCCCTACCAGGCCCGCGTGACCTTCCAGGCCGCCAGCTTTGCCTCGGGCTGGAACGCCCCCGACACCGCACCCTGGTTCCACGACGCGGTGCAGGCCGCGTCGCTGGCCAGTTACGGTGTGGGTTACGGCAACATCGGCCAGGGCGGCACCATCCCGCTGATGAACATGCTCAGCCAGGGGTTCCCTCAGGCGCAGATGATGGTGTGCGGCGTGCTGGGCCCGCGCAGCAATGCCCACGGTCCCAATGAGTTCCTGCACCTGCCCTATGCCCGCAAGCTCACGGGCGCGGTGGCCCAGGTGATTGCCCGCATGCCCTGAGCGACCGCGTCGGCGTGCCCTGTGTCGGGTTCCCCCATTTGAGGGATGGCGTTGCACCAGGGGTTTGGTCAAAATCCCCCTTCGCGTCCTCAAAAATGCATCCGATTGTTCACAGGGAGTCACATGCAGGCAACAGCCACCATGGAGCGGGGGTCAGACGTCTTTCAGTCGCCTTTCATCACCGCCGATGGCCAGCATCTGGCGTTGCTGGATTGGGCGTTGCCTGCGCGCATGGTGCCAAGGGCTCAGGTGCTCATCGTCCACGGCCTGGGTGAACACGCCTGGCGTTACGACGCCTTGGCCTACCAGCTCAACAGCGCCGGTTTTGCCGTGCGCGCCTACGACCAGCGGGGCCATGGCGACTCCGCGGGCAAGCGGGGCTGCCTGCCCCAGTACGACACGCTGTTGCAAGACCTGGGCGAACTGGTCGAGGACACCCGAACCAACCTGTGTGCCCGCTTCAACACCCCGCTGGTGTTGCTGGGCCACAGCATGGGCGGGTTGGTGGCGGCGCTGTGGCTGGCCCACTGGCAAGACCGGGAGCCCTTCAACCGCATGCCCGTGGACGGCCTGGTGCTGTCGTCCCCGGCGTTCGATGTCGGTCTGGGTCCGTGGCAGCGGGCCATGCTGGCCACCTTGCCCGACTGGTTGCCCAACCTGGTGGTCTCCAACGGGCTGAACCCCCGCGCCCTGTCACACGACCCCGAGGTGGTGTCCACCTACCTGGCCGACCCTCTGGTGCACGACCGCTTCTCGCCCCGGCTGGGCAAGTTCATTGCCGATGGCGGGCCCGAGGTGCTGGCGCATGCCTCGCGCTGGCGGGTGCCCACGCTGTTGATGTACGCGGGCATGGACGCACTGGTCAACCCCCTGGGCAGTCGGCGGTTTGCGCAGCAGGCCCCCGCGGGCGTGGTCCAGGCGCACTGTTTTGAAGACTTCTTCCACGAAATCTTCAACGAAACCCACCGCGTGGAGGCGGTGGAAATGCTGCTCCATTGGCTGGAGCGCCGTTACTGAGGTCAGGCGGCGGTGCGTTGCACCTTGGCCAACCACACCAGCCCCGCCCCGGCCAGGGCCACCGGCAGCAACGAGCCCCAGTTCAGCAGCGCCCAGCCCTGGGTGGTGACCAGGGCTCCCGAGGCGAACGAGGTGAAGGCCATCAGCCCGAACACGCAGAAGTTGATGGCCGCCTGCGCCCGGTCCTTTTCCTGGGGCCGGTAGGCTTGCAGCGACAGCGTGGTGCTGCCGGTGAACAGGAAATTCCAGCCCACGCCCAGCAGGAACAGCGCCACCACAAACTGGTGCAAATCCTGGCCCGACAAGGCCACGCCAATGCACAGCGCGTTCAGCGCCACGCCCACGCCCATCACCTGCAACACCCCAAAACGCTTGATCAGGTGGCCGGTGACAAAGCCCGGTGCAAACATGCCGATCACGTGCCACTCCAGCACCAGCGCCGCATCTTCAAACGGGAAACCGCACACCTGCATGGCCAGCGGGGTGGCGGCCATCAGCAGGTTCATCACGCCGTAGCTCAGGGCCGCAGCGCCCGCGGCCACGATGAACACCGGCTGTTTCATGATGTCAGCCAAGGAGCGGGCGGTCGCCGTGCTGTCGCTGGCGGGCGCGGCCTTGGGGCCTTCGGCATCGGGAAAGCGCACACCCGCCATCACCGCCATGGACAGCAGGGCCACCCCCGCCAGCGCCAGGTAGGCCGCCAGAAAGGGCACGTCGGCCAGCGCCCGCGTGCGGCTGGCCAGGTTGGGGCCCAGCACCGCGCCCATCAACCCCCCGGCCAGCACCAGGGACACGGCCTTTTCCTTGAAACCCGGGGCGGCCAGTTCGGCGGCGGCAAAGCGGTAGAGCTGGCCGTTGGCGCTGTAGTACCCCGCCACCACCGTGGCCGTGACCAGCAGCCAGAAGTTCTGGTGGGCCACCGCCCAGGCCCCCAGCAGGGCCGACAACAGGGCCACCAGCAGCCCCAGCTGGAACGACACCTTGCGGCCCCAGCGTGACTGGGTGCGGGCCACCAGCCCGGTGGACAGGGCCCCGCCCACCACGTAACCCATGACCGGCAGCGTGGCCATCCAGCCCAGCGGGGCCAGGCTCAGGCCCACCAACCCGTTGATGGCGATGAAGGTCACGTTGTTGGTGAGGAACAGCCCTTGGGCCAAGGCCAGCAGCCAGAGGTTTTTGTTCATGCGCTTCAGCCCCGTTGGGTGGCCAACACCAGGGCGGCCAGGGCCGCCGTTTCAGCGCGCAGCACGCGCTCGCCCAGGCTGATCGGCTGCCAGCCTTGAGCCCGGGCGTGCTCGTCTTCTTGGGGTGACAGTCCTCCCTCGGGCCCGCTGAGGACGTGCAGCGGGGCGAGGGCCGGTGGGGTGGCGGGGCTGCCCTGCGCCCGCTGGAGCCACTCACCCAAACCCAGGCTGCCGGGGGCCAGGGACAGCACCGCCCGCAAACCGTCGGGGGTGCGGGTACCGGGCTGGGCCAGCCAGTCGGACAGGTCGGCCACCGGGTGGATGGTGGGCACGCGGTTGCGGCCACATTGTTCGCAGGCGGCCACGGCAATGGCCTGCCAGTGGGCCTGTTTTTTGTCGGCGCGTTCGCCCTTGAGGCGCAGCACGCTGTGGGCGGTCATCAGCGGTTGGATGCTGGCCACACCCAGCTCGGTGGCTTTTTCCACCAGCCAGTCCATGCGCTCGTTGGCGGGCATGCCCACCGCCAGGTGCACCGGGCGTGCGGCTTCACGTTCCACGGGGTGCCGGGGGCCCACCTGCACCTGCACGTCGGAGCGGCCCATGCGCAGCACGGTGGCGGGGTGCTCGCCCCCCTCGCCGTTGAACAGCGTGAGGCTGTGGCCGGGCTGCATGCGCAGCACCTGCACGTGCCGGGCGGCGGTGGCGGCCAGGTCCAGGGTCTGGCCCTCGGCCAACGGGGTGGGGCAGTGGAAGCGTGGCATGCTATTTATCTTGTAGCTGCTTGCGCTTTTATATAAAGCGCCAGAGGCCAAAAAGGCTTTGAATTTGAAAAGGCTTCAAACCCGACCGAATGCGAACCCGCTGGCGGCCTGCAAACCCTCCACTTCGTCGATCAGGCGCAGCAGGGGCGTCAGCTCGCGGTAGCGGCTGGCGGTGTTGCGCACGTAGTGGATGAAGCGGGGGGTGTCCGCCAGGTACTTGGGCTTGCCGTCGCGCAGCGTGATGCGGGCAAACACGCCCAGCACCTTGAGGTGGCGTTGCAGGCCCATCCACTCCACGGCGCGGTAGAACTCGCCGAAGTCGTCGCTCCAGCCTTCAAAGTCCATCAGGCCCTGGCGGCGGGCCTGTTCCCAGTAGCGGATGGTGATGTCCAGCACCAGGTCTTCCTCCCAGGTCAGGAAGGCGTCGCGCATCAGGCAGGCAATGTCGTAGGTGATGGGTCCGTACACCGCATCCTGGAAGTCCAGCACGCCCAGCGCCTGCTTGGCCTCGTCGGCCACGAAGCCTGCGGGCGGCATCATCAGGTTGCGTGGCATGAAGTCGCGGTGCACAAACACCTTGGGGCCGGCCAGGTTGCGGGCCACGATGGTGTCGAACGCGCGTTGCAGTGTCTCGGCCACCTTGCCCTGCACGGCCACGCCCTTGTGCTGGGTCAGGTACCAGTCGGGGAACAGCTGCAGCTCGCGCCGGAGCAGGGCTTCGTCGTAGGCGGGCAGCACGCCAGGGCGGCTGGCCCCTTGCCAGGCCAGCAGCGCAGCGCAGGCGTTCTGGTAGTGGATGCTGTTGGCGTGCGGGTGGTCGCGGTCCAGCACGTCCAGCAGGGTCTGGTGGCCCAGGTCACTCAACAGCATGAAGCCCTGGGCCTCGTCCCAGGCCAGGATGGCGGGCACGCGCAGTCCGGCGGTGGCCATCAGCTCGGCCACCTGCACAAAGGGGCGGCAGTTTTCCTTGTCGGGCGGCGCGTCCATCACGATGAAGCTCTGGCCCTGGGCACCATCCACGCGGAAGTAGCGCCGGAAACTCGCATCGGCCGACGCCGGGCGCACGCTGGCGGTTTGAAGCGCGTGGGCCGAGGCCACCGCGGCCAACCAGGCGTGAAAGGCTTGTTCGCGGGCCGGATCGGCCCAGGCGATGGCCGTGGGTGCAGCAGGGGTGGCGCTCGTGCCAGGCGTGGAAGGGGAGGTGAAGGACATGGTCTGACCCGGCATACGATAATGCGCCCGGATTCTACAAATGGCCTTGTTTCCCCCCCCTCCGACCCCCCTGGTGTCCCGGCCGCTGTCGGGGCGGGTGCTGTCACGACCCATCGGCCCAGGCATGGGCTTTTGGCGCGTGGTGGCCTGGGCCAGTGTGCTGGCGTGCATCACCCCGGCGCGGGCGCAGGACCTGGACAGCCCGCTGCCGCTGCGCGGCACCGACCTCCTGACCGACCGCTTGCCCCCACAGGCGCGCCGCGACGCGCCCAGCTTTGTCTGGGGTGACCGTTTCACGGGCGAAACCGGTGTGCGCACGGTGGTGGAGGGTCACGCCGAACTGCGGCGGCACGACACGCTGCTCAAGGCCGACCGGCTGGAGCTGCTGCACCAGACCAACGACGCCCAAGCCTCGGGCAACGTCAGCATCGTGCGCAATGGCAACCGCTACATGGGGCCGGAGCTACAGATCAACCTGGACACCTACGAAGGCTTTTTTTCCCAGCCGCGCTACCAGCTGCTGGTCACGCAGGGCGGGGGGCAGGCGACGCGGGTGGACTTCAAGGGCGAAGACCTCAGCATCGCCTACAACGCCACCTACTCCACCTGCCAGGCCCCCGAAGGGTGGCAGCCCGATTGGTGGGTCAAGGCCGATCGGCTGGAGCTGGACACCGCCACCGACACGGGCCGTGCCACCGGCGGGGCGCTTTACTTCAAAGGGGTGCCCATCCTCGCGGCACCCTACATCAGTTTTCCATTGTCGGACAAGCGCAAGTCCGGCCTGCTGCCACCCACCATCAACCTGACCAACCTCAGTGGCCTGGAGGTGGCGGTGCCGTACTACTGGAACATCGCGCCGGAGATGGACGCCACGTTCACCCCCACGCTCATGACCAAGCGCGGCATCGACCTGGGGGCCGAGTTCCGTTACCTGCAACCCACCTTCAAGGGCGAAACCCGCGTGTCGGTGTTGCCCAGTGATCGGTTGCGGGGCCGCACCCGCTGGAGCGAAGCGGTCCGGCACGAGCACGCCCTGGGCAATGCACTGCCCGGCTTGGCCGACGTCGGCTTGCGCCTCAACCTCAACCGCGTCAGCGACGACAACTACTGGAAAGACCTGCCGCGCACCATGCCACTGCTGACCCAGCGCCTGCTGCCCAACGAGGCCGCGGTGTCGGGGCGCATCGGTCCCGTGGGGGTGACCGCGGGTGTCTACACCTGGCAAACCTTGCAGGACACGGCCTCCCCCATCGTGGCCCCCTATGACCGCAAGCCCCAGGTGGACGCGCGCTGGGAACAACTCAACCGGACGGTGGGCTCGCTGGGTGGGGTGGATTGGTCGCTGACCGGGCAGGCCACACGCTTCACCACCGCACGCACGCCCACCATCACGGCCACGCAGGCCGACGTCAACGGCAACCGCCTCATGGGCATTGCCCAGGTCAGCCGCCTGTGGCAGGCCCCGGGGTGGTTCATCAAGCCCAAGGCCCAATGGCACCTGACCCACTACGAGGTGGAGCAGCCCTTGACCACGGGCCTGCGCACCGCCAGCCGGTCGGTGCCCACGTTCAGCCTGGACAGCGGACTGGTGTTCGAGCGTGACACCCATTGGCTGGGGCGCAACCTGCTGCAAACGCTGGAGCCCCGTGCGTTTTACGTGCACACGCCGTACCGCGACCAGGGTGCGCTGCCCAACTACGACTCGGCGGCCAAGGACTTCAATGCCGGCACCGCCTGGACCGAAAACGTGTTCGGCGGCAACGACCGCATCTCCGACACCCATGCCCTCACGCTGGGGGTGAGTTCACGCTTCATCGACCCGGCATCCGGGGTGGAGGCGGCCCGCCTCAGCCTGGCCCAACGCCTGCGTTTTGCCGATCAGAACGTCACCTTGCCGGGGGGCACCGCCATCACCGACCGGGTGAGCGACATGCTGTTGGGCTCGTCCATCAACTGGGACCCGCGATGGTCGTTTGACAGTTCGGTGCAGTTCAACCCCAAGGAGCGCCGCTCCCAGCGCACCACGCTGACCGGTCGCTACCACCCCAGGCCCTACCATGTGTTCAGTGCCGCCTACCGCCTGCAGCGGGCGGGCGGTTTGCTGCCCGCCAGCGAACAGCTCGATGTGGGCTGGCAGTGGCCCCTGACGTCCCTTGGCGATGCCATGGCGTCGGTGCCGCCGCCGGGTGGCCGTTCCGCACCTGGCCGCTGTGCGGGGCGCTGGTACAGCGTGGGGCGCATCAACTACAGCGTGCCCGACAGCAAGGTGGTCGATCTGGTGGCGGGCTTTGAATATGATGCCGGCTGCTGGATTGGCCGCTTTGTGCTGGAGCGCCTGCAAACCAGCACCACCACGACCAGCCAGCGCGTGCTGTTCCAGATCGAGTTCAACGGCTTCACGCGCATCGGTGCCAATCCGCTTCAGACGCTGAAGAACAACATTCCCAAGTACATGATGCTCAACGAGCAAGTCCAGACCCCCAGCCGTTTCGGCCAGTACGAATGAGTGGTGCCCACCCCATGACCTCCTTGATGCAACGTTGTGTCCGCGCCCCCGCCGTGGGCGTCTTCTGGCTGGCGGCCCTGGCGTGTGCGCCGGGTTGGTCCCAGGGGCTCAAACCCAGCGGTGGCCTGAATGTGCGGGCCGCTGCGGCCGCCTCCCGTCAAGCCGAGGTGCCACAGACCGCGGACTTCATCGTGGCCGTGGTCAACAGCGAGCCCATCACCAACCAGGAAGTCCGCACCCGGGCCGAACGGTTGCGCAGCCAGTTCCAGCGCAATGACCAGCCGGTGCCTGCCGCCGCGGAGCTCCAGCGGCAGGTGCTGGAGACCCTCATCCTGGAAAAAGCCCAGGTGCAGCTGGCGACCGAAATGGGCATCAAGATCGACGATGCGGCGCTGAAGGAGGCTGAAGGCAATGTGGCGCGCCAGAACCGCATCACGCTGGAGCAGCTGCATGCCGAATTGGGGCGGCAGGGCGTGTCCGTGGCCGAGTTCCAAAACACCTTGAAGCAACAGCTGTTGTTGCAGCGCCTGCGTGAGCGGGAGGTGGCGTCGCGCGTCAAGGTCACCGAAACCGACATCGAACGCTTCATCATCCAAAAGCAGGACAACCCCGGGGCCGATCTGCAAATCAACCTGGCCCAGGTGTTGGTGGCCGTGCCCGAAGACGCCGACGCCCAGCGCCTGGCCACCTTGATGGCCCGCGCCCAGTCGGTGGCGGAAAAAGCCCGTGCGGGGCAGAACTTTGCCCAGCTGGCCCGCGAGTTTTCGGACGCGCCCGAGCGCGCCAGCGGCGGTGCCCTGGGCCTGCGCGGTGCCGACCGTTACCCCATCCTGTTCATCAACGCCACCCGCACCTTGCCCGAGGGCGGGGTGGCTGGGCCCGTGCGCAGCCCGGCAGGGTTCCACATCCTGAAGGTGCTGGAAAAACGGATTGCCGGTCTGCCCGATCCGGTGATGACCGAAACCCGTGCCCGGCACATCCTGCTGCGCACCTCGGCCAGTTTGTCCGAGCAGGCTGCCGTGGCCAAGCTGGCCGAATTGCGCCAGCGCATCCTAGGGGGCCAAGCCGATTTTGCGGCCTTGGCGCGAGAGGTCAGCCAGGACGGATCGGCCAGCGACGGCGGCAACCTGGGCTGGGTGGGGCCGGGTGTTTTTGTGCCCGAGTTCGAAGAGGCCATGAACGAGCTCAAGCCGAATCAGGTGTCGCAGCCCATCGTGTCGCGCTTCGGGGTGCACTTGATCGAGGTGCTGGAGCGCCGGGAGGTCAAGCTGGGGGCGCGTGAGCAGCGCGAACAGCTGCGCCAGCTGGTGCGCGAAAGCAAGCTCGACGAGGCCTACCAGAAGTGGCTGGAAGACATCCGTGCACGCGCCTATGTCGAACTGCGTGAGCCGCCCCAATGAAGCACATCGCGCGCAAGCGGTTCGGTCAGCACTTTCTGTGTGACGGCGGCATCATCGAATCCATCGTCCAAGCCATTGGCCCGCAGCCGGGGCAGGTGGTGGTGGAAATCGGCCCCGGGCTGGCGGCCCTCACCCAGCCCCTGGTCGAGCGCCTGGGGCGGTTGACGGTCATTGAACTGGACCGGGACTTGGCGGTTCGCCTGCGCCAGCATCCGCAGCTGGATGTGGTCGAGTCCGACGTGTTGAAGGTCGATTTTGCGGCCCTGGCGGCCCGCCTGGGCGTGCCCCGTCTGCGGGTGGTGGGCAACCTGCCCTACAACATCTCGTCGCCCATCCTGTTCCATCTGCTGGATGCGGTGGACGCGGTGGAAGACCAGCACTTCATGCTGCAAAAAGAGGTCATTGACCGCATGGTGGCGGCCCCGGCAACGGCCGATTACGGACGGTTGACGGTCATGCTGCAGTGGCGGTATGCCATGGAGAATGTGCTGTTCGTGCCCCCGGATGCCTTTGATCCCCCGCCCCGGGTGGACAGTGCGGTGGTGCGCATGGTGCCGTTGGCCCAGCCACCAGCGCTGAACCCGGCTCTCTTGTCCGAGGTGGTGAAGGTGGCCTTCAGCCAGCGTCGCAAGCTGCTGCGCCACACCCTGGGGGCGTGGCTTTCACAGCGTGGCCTGGACGGGTTGTTTGACGTCCAGCGCCGGGCCGAAGAAGTGCCCGTGGCCGACTATGTGGCCCTGGTGCAGGCCGTGGCTGCCCGCACCCCAGCGGCCTAGGCCGGGCTGGGCGCGGGCTGAGCGCCTGCTCAGGCCGCTGCGGTCCAGTAGCCGGCGTTGAACGGGCTGCTCATGCGCAGCGCCAGCGGGCTCACGTCCACCAGCTTGTCGGTGGGCATGGCTTCGGTGGCTTCGTCTTCGGCGGGTTGTTCGCCCTTGGGCGCGCGGGCCACCGAGAACGAGTAGAAGCAGCGGAACGGGATCTTGCGGTCAGACCAGTAGTCGGCGGCATCGCGGAAGATGTCCAGCAGCTGCTCGCGGGCTTCCTTGTCGAACTTGGCGTGGGCCGGGATGTGCTCCAGGACCACGATGAAGCCGGTTTGCGGGCCGGACTTGTGCACGGTGTCGGTCAGGCAGTCGTACAGCGCGTCGAAGTTCTTGCCGAAGTGCGACGGGAAGGTGTACTGCGCGGCGATCAGGTCCAGCACGTCCTGCTTGCTCTGGGCCTGGGCCAGGTTGGCGTACAGGAAGTGATGACCCATCTGTTCGGCAGCAGCCTGCAAGTCTTCCACGCGGTGGGCGCGGATGGACTGGACGATGTTGCTGCGGACGTTACGAAGTGGCATTTCCATCTCCGTTCTCTTTCAAATGGCTGGCGGTTTGCAAAAAAAGCGGCTCACTGATCCTGGACAATCAGTCGGAAGCTGGCGTAATGGTCTGCGGTGTAATAACAGGCTTCAGGGGTTCGGGGTTGTTTCCCCCCGCAGACGATGCGTCGGGCACCCCGGTGCTTGAGCCCTGGCGTGGGGACCGTGTATTCACGGTAGTGGCCACGTTTCTGGGGGGGAAGCACACGTTCACGGTTGCCAAAGACGCTCCCGTCTTTCTCGTAAGGGAAGGGCCCTCCGGCGGCAATGAGCTTCATGACCGTTTGGCCTTGGGGTGGAAGATCCGACACGGCCACGGTGGGCCGAGAGGCTTCATTGGCTTGAAAGGCCGCTGCAGGTGACGCCACCCACACCGATCCCACCAGCGCCAAAGCCACCCAAAATCGATTCACCAACCCTTTTGAAATCATGCCCACCTTTGCGGGTAAACCCTGAAAAGCGAGGGCAGAAGTTTGCCTGAGTTGGCGGCAAAAGGCAAGTCTGACGCGGTGTAACGGCGTGTTACAGGGACATGGTTGACGTCATGAGAAATTCATGTTGGTGTCACTTTTTGGCGTCCATGCCCCACGGGGTTCAGCGTTGCGCGTTGGCGTCTGCCACCGTCAGCGCCGTCATGTTGACGATGCGGCGCACCGTGGTGCTGGACGTGAGGATGTGCACCGGCTTGGCCGCCCCCAGAAGCACCGGGCCAATGGCGATGTTGCCGCCCGCGGCGGTCTTGAGCAGGTTGTAGGCGATGTTGGCCGCGTCGATGTTGGGCATGACCAGCAGGTTGGCCTCGCCGTGCAGCAAGGTGTTGGGCATGAGCTTGGTGCGGGCCTCGGCGTCCAGGGCGAGGTCGCCGTGCATTTCGCCATCCACCTCCAGCCAGGGGGCCTGCTGGCGCAGCAGCTGGAAGGTCTGGCGCATCTTCACGGCGCTGGGCTGGTTGGACGAGCCATAGTTGGAGTGCGACAGCAGCGCCACCTTGGGCTTGAGGCCGAAGCGCATCATTTCCTCGGCGGCCATCACCGTGATCTCGCACAGCTCTTCGGCGGTGGGGTCGTAGTTGACGTGGGTGTCCACCAGGAAGACCTGGCGGCCTGGCAGCATGAGGCCGTTCATGCAGGCGTAGATGTTCACGTCCTGTGGCGTGCTGGGGCTGCCGCCTGCGGCCTTGCCAATCACCTGGTCGATGTACTCCAGGTGGTTGGACGTGGTGCCCCAGGTGCCGCAGATCATGCCGTCCACATGGCCCTTGTGCAGCAGCATGGAGCCGATGAGCGTGAGGCGGCGGCGCATCTCGATCTTGGCCAGCTGGGCGGTCACGCCGCGGCGCTCGGTCATCTGGTGGTAGGTCTGCCAGAAGTCGCGGTAACGCGCGTCCTGTTCGACGTTGACCACGTCGTAGTCCAGCTCCTCGCGCAGGCGCAGGCCGAACTTTTCGATGCGTTGGGCGATGACGGCGGGGCGGCCGATCAGCGTGGGCCGGGCCAAGCCCTCGTCCACCACGATCTGGCAGGCGCGCAGCACGCGCTCTTCTTCACCCTCGGCGTAGGCGATGCGTTTGGCCGTGGCCTGCTTGGCGGCGGCGTAGATGGGCTTCATCAGCGTGCCCGACGCGAACACGAAGCTTTGCAGCTTCTCGCGGTAGGCGGCCATGTCGGCGATGGGGCGCTGGGCCACGCCGCTGTCGGCGGCGGCCTGGGCCACCGCGGGCGCGATCTTGATCATCAGCCGTGGGTCGAACGGCTTGGGGATGAGGTACTCAGGTCCGAAGGCCAGTTTTTCACCCACATAGGCGGCGGCCACCACCTCGTTCTGCTCGGCCTGGGCCAGCTCGGCGATGGCGTGCACCGCGGCAATCTCCATCTCGTCGGTGATGGTGGAGGCTCCGGCATCCAAGGCCCCGCGGAAGATGTAGGGGAAACACAGGACGTTGTTGACCTGGTTGGGGTAGTCGGTGCGGCCCGTGGCCATGATGGCGTCGTCACGCACCTGCTTGACCAGCTCGGGCGCGATTTCGGGCGTGGGGTTGGCCAGCGCGAAGATCAGCGGCTGGGCGGCCATCTTGGCCACCATGTCCTGCTTGAGCACGCCCCCGGCGGACAGGCCCAGGAAGATGTCGGCCCCGTCGATGATTTCGCCCAGTGTGCGGGCGTCGGTCTTCTGGGCGAATTGGATCTTGTCCTCGTCCATCAGCTCGGTGCGGCCTTCGTAGACCACGCCGGCCAGGTCGGTGACGTAGATGTTCTCGCGCGGAATGCCCAGCTTGACCAGCAGGCCCAGGCAAGCCAAAGCAGCGGCACCGGCCCCGGAGGTGACCAGCTTGACCTTTTTGGGGTCTTTGCCCACCACCTTCAGCCCGTTCATGATGGCTGCGCCCACCACGATGGCGGTGCCGTGCTGGTCGTCGTGGAAGACGGGGATCTTCATGCGCTCGCGCAGCTTGCGCTCGACGTAGAAACAGTCGGGTGCCTTGATGTCTTCGAGGTTGATGCCGCCAAAGGTGGGCTCCAGCGCGGCAATGATCTCCACCAGCTTGTCGGGGTCCTTTTCGTTGATCTCGATGTCGAACACATCGATGCCCGCGAACTTCTTGAACAGCACCCCCTTGCCTTCCATCACCGGCTTGCCCGCCAGCGGGCCGATGTCGCCCAGGCCCAGCACGGCGGTGCCGTTGGTCACCACGCCCACCAGGTTGCCGCGGCTGGTGTACTTGAAGGCCGCCGCCGGGTCCTTCACGATCTCTTCGCACGGCGCGGCCACGCCTGGTGAATACGCCAGGGCCAGGTCACGCTGGTTGGTGAGCTGCTTGGTGGCCGCGATGGCGATTTTTCCGGGGGTGGGGAACTCGTGGTACTCGAGGGCGGCGGTGCGCAGTTCCTTGCGCTTGGCTTCGGGGCTCAGTGACATGGTGTCTCCTCTGATGAACGGGCCGAGGGGGCCTGCGATGGGCCGTGCGGCATGCGGGCAGGTCGGGCATTGTAGGATGCGAAGCGGAAATTCATAATGCGGAAACTACGCACCCCAGGCCAGCGCCTGCAGGATGCCACGGCGTGGCCGACCTGTGCAGCCGTGGGTATCATGCCCCCGTCGATCCCCTGCATTCAGCCTTACGGAGGTGGCCCATGGCCCTGATGGATTTCCTGAAGAAACAGTTCATTGACGTCATCCAGTGGACCGAGGAGGGTGACGGTACCCTGGCCTGGCGTTTCCCCATGGCGGGCATGGAAATCCAGAACGGCGCCTCGCTCACGGTGCGCGAATCGCAGATGGCCGTCTTCGTCAACGAAGGCAAGGTGGCCGACGTGTTCGGCCCCGGCATGTACAAGCTCACCACCCAGACGCTGCCGGTGCTGACCTACCTGCAGAACTGGGACAAGCTGTTCGAATCCCCGTTCAAGAGCGACGTCTACTTCTTCAGCACCCGCCAGCAGCTGGACCAGAAGTGGGGCACGCCGCAACCCATCACCGTGCGCGACGCCGACTTCGGTGCCGTGCGCCTGCGCGCCTTCGGCAACTACGCCTTCCGCGTGGCCGACCCCAAGCTGTTCCACACCGAGGTGTCGGGCACGCGCGAGCGCTACACCGTGGCCGATGTGGACGGTCAGCTGCGCGGTCTGGTGCTGCAGAACATCAGCCAGGCCATTGCGGGCAGTGGCATCCCCTTCCTGGACTTGGCGGCCAACCAGCTCAAGTTTGCCGAGGCCCTGTCGGCCCAGCTGACGCCCGCTTTTGCCGCCATCGGGCTGGAGCTGGAAGGGCTGACGGTGCAGAACCTGTCGCTGCCCGAAGAGCTGCAAAAAATCCTGGACCAGAAGATCGGCATGGGCATGGTCGGCAACGACATGGGCAAGTTCATGCAGTACCAGACGGCCCAAGCCATTCCCGGCATGGTGGGTGGCATGGGGGCGGGTGGCGGGAGCGGCATTGCCGGTGATGCCATGGGCCTGGGCGCGGGCGTGGCCCTGGGCCAGGTGCTGGCGCAGAACTTGGCCCAGGGCCTCAACCCGCAGGGCGCGGTGGCACAAGCCGCCGCAGCAGGCGCAGCGCCCGCAGCCGCCCCAGCAGGTGTGGCCCCCGACCAGGTGATGGCCACGCTGGAAAAGCTGGCCGACCTGAAGGCCAAGGGCATCCTGACCGACGAAGAATTTGCCGCCAAAAAGGCCGAGCTGCTGAAGAAACTCGTCTGAATTTCAAGATAAATTGGGCTCTACCGCTTATTCTAAAAGCGTGAGCAGCTATCATTTTTGAATAGCTGACCATGGCCGAACCCTCCCCCCAACGCGCCTACCGGGCGGCCTGCCCGGGCTGCGGTGCGCCCGTGCTGTTTCGCAGCGCGCAGTCCACCCACGCCGTGTGCGGCTACTGCCACAGCACGGTGGTGCGCCAGGGCGAGGTGTTGCAGCGCCTGGGCAAGCTGGCCGAACTGTTCGACGACCACTCGCCGCTGCAAATCGGGGCCACCGGCAAGCACAAGGGCATGGGCTTTGTGGTGGTGGGCCGCCTGCAGTACCAGGCCAGCCAGGGGCCGTGGACCGAATGGGCGCTGGTGCAGGACGACGGGCAGCCCGCCAGCTTGAGCGAAGACAACGGCAGCCACGTCTACAGCCGCCCGCGCACCGTCAAGCGCGAACTGCCGGGGGCCGAGCACTTCCGCCTGGGGGCCACCACCGCCATCGAAGGGCAGACCTACGCCGTCAGCCAGAACGACACCGCCACCTTGCGCAGCGCCGAGGGCGAACTGCCTCGCCTGCCCGAGGCGGGCCATGGCTTTGCCTGGGTGGAGCTGCGCTCGCATGCCGACCAAGGCCCCGGCAATGTGCTCACGCTGGACTACTCGCCCACGCTGCGTGGGGAGCCGGTGGCCGTCAGCCTGGGCCAGGAGGTGCGGCTGGAAGACCTGCACATGGCCGGGCTCAAGGTCGAGTCGGCCCGCGACGAAAAAGGCCGCCAGTTCAACTGCCCGTCGTGCGGAGCGCCGGTCACCGTCACGCTGGACAACACCCAGCGGATGACCTGCGGCTCGTGCCACAGCCTCATCGACCTCACGCAGGGCGTGGGTGCGGAGGTGGTGGCCGCCAAGCAGGACGAGCCCGTGGAGCCCCTGATCGCGCTGGGCAGCCAGGGCCAGTTCCAGGGCAAGACCTGGCAGGTGGTGGGCTTTCAGCACCGCATGGGCACCGAGCCCGACGACCCCGACGAACACTTTGGCTGGAGCGAGTACCTGCTGTACAACGCCCAGCGCGGCTTCCAGTTCCTGGTGGACACCACCGAGGGTTGGAGCCTGGTCAAACCCACCACGGGGGCGCCGGTGCTGTCTCCGGGCGGCAAGAGCGCCAAATACCTGGGCACCACCTACCAGCTGCAATACGCCTACAAGGCCGAAACCTCCTACGTGGCGGGCGAGTTCTACTGGCCGGTGATGCGCGGCCAGCGCAGCTTCAACCGCGACTTTGCCTCGGGCAACAACCTGCTGAGCCAGGAAGAGGCGGGCAAGGAGGTCACCTGGTCGGCCGGGGCCAAGATCAAGGCCGAACTGGTGGCCTCGGCCTTCGGCCTGAAGGACGCCACCGCCCTGCTGACCCGGGTGGACGCCAAGCCCGCCTCCGAGCTGGGCTGGAAGGGCAAGCTCATCCTGGTGCTGGTCATCCTGCTGCTGATCGTCCTCGTCAGCTGGCTGGACCGCAACGACTGCGACCCCAACACCCAGAACTGCTACAACAGCAGCGGCTCGTCATCGCGCAGCTCGGGCGGGTCTTGGGGCGGGTATTCCAGCGGTGGCTCGCACAAGTGATGCGGCCACCGCCGCGGGTCAGGCCCGGAAGGTGAGCGATGCGCTGGTGTCCACTGTGTAGGTGCGGGACTTGACGGTGCTGACAAAGTGCCACGTGCCGGTGGCTTCGGTGGGGGTGAAGCGCATCAGCACGAAACCGCGGCGAGCGGTCTCGGCGTAGCGCAGGTCGTCCACCACGCCCAGAAAGATCTGCTGGATTTGCGCAGGTGTCAGCGCCGACAGGTACTCCTCCAACCCGGGCGAGCTGATGCCGGGAGTGCCAAACTCCTGTCCCACCACCGTGCCGTCGGCCAGGGTCAATCGGCTGCTCCAGGCATTGTGGGTGTCGCCAGCCAGCACCACCAGTCGTTTGCCCAGTTTGCGGGCCGTTTGCAGTACCACTTCACGCTCCACAGGGTAGCCGTCCCAGGCGTCCAGGTTGTAGCCCAGGCGGGGATTCAGGGTGGGGTCCAGCAAGGCTTTCTGTTCGGCTGTCAGCGTGGCGGGGGCTTGTGCCGCCACGGTCTTGGCGGTGATGAAGTCGGTGATGGCCTTTTGCCCCGCGGCCAGTCCGGCGGGCGTGGTGTTGTTCGGGTTGAGGTGTTTCAGCACGCTCACGGGGAACTGCATGCGACCCATCAGAATCTGCTGGCCCAGCACCTGCCAGGTGGCGTTGGACGCGGCCAATTGCCCTTGCAGCCACTGCAACTGAGGGCTGCCCATCAGCGTGCGGGTGGGCGAGGCCAGCGTGGCAGCCGCCGTGCTGGCGGTGGCCGGGTCAAGCAGTTCGGAGAATTCGATCTGCTTGTCGCGGGCCAGCACCCGTGTTTCCAGCATGTGCAGCGCGACCAGGCCGCCAAAGTCAAAGCTGCGGTAGATCTTTCGCAGGTCGGTCTTGTCCAGGGTGCGCACGGGCATCCATTCGTGCCAGGCTTGAAGTGCGGCGGCGCGGCGTGCGGCAAATGAGCCCTCGGTGGCGGCGCTGTGGTTTTCTGCGCCGTCTTTGTAGGTGTCGTTGGCAATCTCGTGGTCGTCCCACACGGCAATCAGCGGCAGGCTGGCGTGCAGCACTTTGCTGTCGGGGTCGGACCGGTACTGTGCGTAGCGCTTGCGGTAGTCGTCCAGGTTCACACACTCGTGGGTGGGGTTGACCACGCGGCCCAGGGCGACGGCATCGGCGCTGGCATAGCCCCCTGCGGGGTACTCGTAGATGAAGTCACCCAGGTGCACGGCAAACTGAGCCCCTGATTTCGCCACCTCGGAATAGGCGTGGAAGTAGCCTGCCGGGTAGTTGGAGCAGCTCATCACGGCCAGCTTGACCTCGGTGGCCCCGGCGGCGGGAAGGGTCCGGGTGAGGCCCACGGGCGACGCGTGGGTGCCATTGCGGAAGCGGAAGCGGTACTCCGTGCCCGCTTTCAGTCCCGTGGCATCGACCTTGACGGTGTGCCCCGTGGCGGCCGTGGCCGTGGTGTTACCGCTGGCGACCACGGTGGCAAAACTTGCGTCGGTGGCCACTTCCCAGGTCAGGGGTACATCTTCATGGAGCCCGGGGTATTGGGCGTGCGTCCACAGCATGACGCGGTCACTCAGCGGGTCCCCGCTGGCCACGCCGTGGTTGAACTGTGGGGGATCTCCGTCGCCGCCGCAGGCGGTCAGGGCCGCGCCCGCGCTGGAGAGCGCAGCCACAGAGGCCAGACGAAGGACGAACTCACGACGGGAAGGGGTTTGCAGGGTGGTCATCGCAGTAGAGGAGGTGAAAAATCATGGGGAGCATCGGTTGTGCCTCACCTTGGTGACCACCGTGTGAACGGCCCCGCCAAGGGTTCACAATACGGCGCAACGGACAACCCTCAGGAGTGCAACTCATGGAACTCGAATGGTTCAGGCCCGCCGCCTTCTTTGGATCGGTGGTGTTTGCCCTGTTGGGCGTCGTTGTGTTCTGGCTGGCCTTCATCGTCATCGACAAGCTCACCCCCTACAACCTGTGGGAGGAGCTGGTGGAAAAACAGAACATGGCACTGGGCATGGTGGTTGCGGCCATGAGCCTGGGCATCTCTCTCATCGTGGCTGCGGCCATTCACGGATAACGGTCAAGGTATTGCCATGAACCCCTTTGTCGACTACATCGCTCATCACCCGGCCATCCTGGCCGACCACCAACCCCTGAGCGAAGACGAGCAGGACGAACTGTTCGACGGACTCAACCACCCCGACTTGCCCGACGACTGCATGACGGCCGAAATGGCCGACGGCTTCCTGGTGGGCTGCGTGCTCAGCCCCAACCCGGTGGACACCGCCGCCTGGCTGGAGGTGGTGTTTGGCCAAGCCAGCATGCCCCCGTGCAGCAGCCCCGAGGCCCGCGACCGCCTGCTCAGCCTGGTGCTGCGCCGCTGGCGCGACATCCAGCATGCGTTCACGCCCGAGTCCACCGACCGGGTGATGAACCAGGGCACCGAGGCCATGTTCATCCCCCTCATTGGCGAGGTGGACCCGGACGACGTCATTCACCCCGTGCAACTGGACGAGGAAGACCGCCGCGTGGGCGAGTGGCTGGGCCGCGACTGGTCGGTGGGGTTTTTCAGCGCCATCCAGCACGACGACACCTGGAAGCACCTGCTGGAAGACGAGGAACACTGGGCCATGGTGGCCCCGGTGCTGCTGTACTTCCAGGGCCATGATCCCGCCCGCCCCGGCCACCTGATCGACACCGACCCCGACGCGTTGGGCGACATGATCCGTGCGCTCTACCGCATCGGTACCTACTGGCGCAACTTCAAGCAGGCGCTCGCGCATTCATGAGCGAGGCCCAGGCCGCGTCCGGTGTGACCGGCACGGCCCGCCCACCCAAGCCACCGCCGGTGGAGGTGGCGCTGCTGGTCAGCGTGTTCGTCGTGGCCGCCTGCGGCCTGCTCTACGAGCTGGCCGCCGGGGCCCTGGCCAGCTACGTGCTGGGCGACTCGGTGTTGCAGTTCTCCACCGTCATCGGCACCTATCTGTTTGCCATGGGGGTGGGCTCGTACCTGTCGCGCTTCTTCAACCGCCAGTTGCCCGCGCACTTTTTGCGCATTGAACTGCTGGTGGCCCTGGCCGGGGGGCTGCTGCCCGCCGCGCTGTTCGCCGTCAACGCCTACGCGCCCGGGGCCTTCCGGGTGCTGCTGTACGGGCTGGTGCTGCTGGTGGGTGTGCTGGTGGGGCTGGAGATTCCGCTGGTCATGCGCATCCTCAAGCGCAACGTGGTGCTGCGCGACCTGGTGTCGCAGGTGCTCACCTTCGACTACCTGGGCGCGTTGGCCGTGTCGCTGGCCTTTCCGCTGCTGTTGGTGCCCAAGCTGGGCCTGGTGCGAACCGGCCTGCTGTTCGGGCTGATGAATGCGGTGGTGGCCCTGTGGGCGCTGTGGCTGTTCCGGGCTGAGCTGCGGCACTTCCGCTCACACGCCGTGGCCTGCGGGGCCACGCTGCTGGTGCTGCTGGCCGCCTTTGCCGGGGCCGACGCCATCACCACCCGGGCCGAAGACAAGTTCTACGGCGGGCAGGTGGTGTACGCCGCCACCTCGCCCTACCAGCGCATCGTGGTCACCCGCCAGTCTGGCGAGGGGCGGCTGGGCCACCGCTTGTTCCTCAACGGCAACCTGCAGTTTGCCGAGCGCGACGAATACCGCTACCACGAGGCCCTGGTGCACCCCGCACTGTTGGCCCACGGCGCACCGCGCAAGGTCGCGGTGCTGGGCGGCGGCGACGGCATGGCCGTGCGCGAAATCCTCAAGCACCCCAGCGTGCAGCACGTCACCCTGGTGGAGCTGGACCCGGCCATGACCGAGCTGTTCACCCGCACCCCGGCGCTGGCCGCGCTCAACGGCCATGCGCTGACCGATCCGCGCGTCACCGTGGTCAATGCCGACGCCTTCACCTGGCTGCAAGACAGCACCGAGGTGTTCGACGCCATCGTGGTCGACTTCCCCGACCCCACCAACTTCGCCGTGGGCAAGCTCTACACCCAGAGCTTTTACACCCTGCTGGACCAACACCTGGCCGCCAGCGGTTATGCGGTGGTGCAGACCACCTCGCCCCTGGTGGCCCGCCAGAGCTTCTGGACTGTGGTGACCACGCTGGAATCGGTGGGCCTGCACACCGCGCCCTACCACGCCCATGTGCCCAGCTTTGGCGAATGGGGCTACGTGATCGCCTGCCGCCGTCCCTGGCGCCTGCCCGGGGCCGATGCCCCGTGGCCCGCGGACCTGCGCTTCCTCAGCCCGCAAAGCCTGCCCCAGCTGTTCGACTTTCCGCTGGACATGGCCCGCGTGCCCGCCGAGGTCAACCGCCTGAGCAACCAGGTGCTGGTGCACACCTACGAGGCCGAATGGGGCCGGGTGATGAAGTGACCCCCCGGCTGGCGCGGCGCGAACTGCTGCAAGCCGGGGCTGCCGCCGCCCTGGTGGCCGCCTGTTCTCCGCCCACCGACCCCGCCGCCCCGCTGGACCTGAGCCGGGTGCAAGGCGGTTTTGTGGGCCCCGACCCGCAGCGCGGCCACTCCCTGGTGCGGGATGCCGCGCAGGCGGCACGGGCCACCCCCGGGCGGGTGCGCCGCGTCCGCACCCTGATTGCCGGGGGCGGCGTGGCCGGGCTGGCCGCCGCACGGGGCCTGATGCAGCAGGGCCAGCACGACTTTGCCCTGCTGGAGCTGGAAGACGAAGTCGGCGGCAACGCCCGTGCCGGCACGCTGCAAGGGCTGGCCTGCCCCTGGGGCGCGCACTACCTGCCCGTGCCCGGCCCCGACAACCCCGACCTGCAAGCCCTGCTGGCCGAGCTGGGCCTGCTGCACCGCGACGCCGCGGGTCGCTGGCAACCCGACGAACGCCACCTGGTCCACAGCCCGCAGGAACGCCTGTGGTTCAACGGCCAATGGCAAAGCGGCCTGCTGCCCCTGCAAGGCGTGGGCCCGGCCACCCTGGACCAATACCGCCGCTTTGGCGAGCAGGTGCGCCACGCCCAGCAGACGGCCCGGGCGCAGGGCCTGCCCTTCCAGGTGCCCTTCGTCGGGCACTGGGTGGGCCAGGGGCAGGGGCCATGGGGCGGACGATCGGCGCCGCCGTGGGCGGGGCGTGGCGTGGTGAATCACAAGCCCAATTCACCCTCTGCGCTTTTGCATCTTGAGCTGGATGCTCTGTTTTTTGATGAATGGCTGACCCGGCAGGGCCTGACCGATCCCCACCTGCGCTGGTACCTGGACTACGTGTGCCGCGACGAATACGGGGCCGGACTCACCCAGGTGTCGGCCTGGGCGGGCGTGCACTACTTTGCCGCCCGCCACGGCTTTGCGCTGCCGGGCGACCTGGCCCCTGCCGACCGGGGCGAGGCCGGCGCCACCGTGTTCACCTGGCCCGAAGGCAATGCCTTTGTGGTGCGCCGCATGGCCGCGCCGCTGGGCGAACGCCTGCACACCGGCTGGGCCGTGCAGCGCGTGGCGCGGACACGCCAGGGTGTGGCGGTGGACGCCCAGCACGCCGCCAGCGGCGAACGCGTGCGCTGGCTGGCGCAGCAGGTGGTGCTGGCGCTGCCCGCCCAAGTGCTGACCCGCGTGCTGGAGAGCGACGCCTGGCCCGCGGCCCAGCGCCTGCGGGCCCAGGCCGCCCGCGTGCGCCACGCCGCCTGGGTGGTGACCAACCTGCACCTGCGCCAGCCGCTGGCCGACCGGGGCGGCGCGGCCCCGTCGTGGGACAACGTGGCCTACCGCCCCGACGCGGCGGCCACGGGGTCGGGTGGCCTGGGTTACGTGGATGCCACCCACCAGGCCCTGCACCGTGCGCCCCAGGCCCCCACGGTGCTGACCCACTACCGCGCCCTGGGCACCGGCGTGGACGCCCGCCGCCAGCTGCTGGCGCAACCGTGGACGCACTGGGTGGAACAGGCCGTGGCCGAGTGGCGCGATGCCCATCCCGACCTGCCCGGCCTGATCACCCACGCCAGCGTGGCCCGCCACGGCCACGGCATGGGCGTGCCATGCCCCGGATTTTTGAATGAAATAGGCCTCCAGCGCTTTTTCAAAAAGCGTGAGCAGCTATCAAAAGCAGAGCGAGAGTCCGCCCGCCTGCTCTGGGCCCACAGCGATGCCTCCGGCATGTCCACGTTCGAGGAGGCCTTTGCCCAGGGGCTGGCCGCGGGACGACAGATGGGGGCTGCCCTGTCCGGTGCATTTCCTGTGTAAAGTGGCATTTTTATGAATGCTTGCTGAACAGTCATGGCCGCCATCGATGGGCGCTGGTGGCCGGGGACGCGGCACAACCCAGCGTGGGGGCACCCATGATTTCTTTCCCGTTGTCGGCGCGTCAGGAAACGACCTGGCTGGAGCATCTGGCCTTGTTGGCAGAGCTGCCATACCCCGGCGCTGTGCTCATGCCCACGGTGATGGCGGCGCTCAAGCGCGGCTTCCAGGCCGACATGAGCGTTGTGGTGTGGGTGGCCGGAGATCCGCTCAAACCCGCCGCCGCCTGGATGGACCGGACCAACGGTTCCGTGCTGTCCATCCAGAAAACCCGCATGGCCGACGTGTTCAAGGACTTTCCGCTCGACCTCCAGCTCCAGACCGATGGCGACCTGATCCGTCAGCTCCAGGCCATGCCTGGGGATGAAGACCACTGGGTTTACAAGGAGGCGCTCAACCTCCTGGGAGTGCACTGGGGGATTTGC
Organism: Hydrogenophaga soli; assembly: GCF_054777695.1. NCBI lineage: Bacteria > Pseudomonadati > Pseudomonadota > Betaproteobacteria > Burkholderiales > Comamonadaceae > Hydrogenophaga > Hydrogenophaga soli. The sequence goes on from NZ_BAAHAK010000004.1 coordinate 285,438, forward strand.
GCCCCCTTGCTGGATGCACAGCGGCAGTGTCTGGGTTTCCTGTACCTGTACCGGGCCAAGGAGGCGGGGCCGTTTTCGGATGCCGACAACCAACGCCTCAAACGTGCCCGCGACCGCCTCCAGGGCCTGGGACGCACGCCCTCCACCCGGTTGCCACCCTGTTCGCACCGGCTGAGGCATGCTGCGCAGTTTCAGTTCGACATGCAGGGGCGCATGCTGGCGCGCAGCGCCCAGGGGGTGGAGCTGTTGTACCTGTACCAGAGCATGGGCGAGGGGCTGTTGGATTGGTGCTCGGACGGGTTGGAGGCCTTGCCGCCGCAAGTGCGCACTGCGGTGGCGCACCTGCTTGATCAAGCCCGTCAGGGCTCCGATGTGGCCCCCCTGCACTTCAGCGCCGATTTGCCCGCGGGCCGTTTCGACTGCCATGCCGAACTCATGCTTCCCCTGGACGATGCCCAACCCCAGGTGCTGGTGCGGATCAGCCACCACGAGCCTTTGGACGTGGCGGTGGCCCGCTCGCTGCAGGGGGTGCCATGGGGCTTGCAGGAAAAACGCATCCTGGTGGCCACCACGCGGCAGCCCAGTTCCCAGCAGCTGGCCGACCACCTGGGGGTGACGGTCAGCACCCTCAAAAGCTACATCAACCGCTTGCAGGCCAAGGCCGGTGTGACCTCCCGGCAGGCCCTCATCGAGCGGCTGCTGACACAGCCCGCCCGCCCCTGATCGCCCTCATACCAGCCCTCCGTGGCGCGGCGGGGGCTGGCCCCGCCACCGTCCGCTGACCTCAATCCACCCGGCGCGCGTGCTTCACCCCGTACATGGAGCGGTCGGCCACGGCCAGCAGGGCTTCGGGGGTGTTGGCGTCGTCGGGGAACAGGGCGATGCCGATGCTGGCCCCCACCTGGGCCAGGCGAGGGGGATTGACCTGGGCCCCGGCGTGGGTCTGGATGGGTTGCACCACCGCCTCGTGCAGCTTGGCGGCCACGCGCTGGGCGTCGTCCTTGGACTCGATGCCGCTGAGGATGACCAGGAACTCGTCACCCCCGATGCGGGCCACCGTGTCCACGCCGCGCACACGGCTTTGCAGGCGCACGGCCACCACCTGCAACACCTCGTCGCCGGCCCTGTGGCCCAGCCCGTCGTTGACGCTTTTGAAACCGTCCAGGTCCACAAACAGGGCCGCGGCCTTGCGGCGGCTGCGGGTGGCCTGGCTGCAGGCCATGTCCAGGCGGTCACGCGCCAGGCGCAGCGAGGGCAGGCCGGTGAGGGCATCGTGGTTGGCCAAACGGGCAATTTCCTCGCGCTGTGACATCACCTCGCGCATCAGGCGCTTGAGGGACTCCTGGTGGTCGCTGATGCCGATCACCACCACATAGGCCAGCAGCGACACCGTTGACACCGCATACACCCACACCACCGGGTTGGTGGGGTATTGGGGGCCCAGGCGCACGGGCAACCAGCCGTTCACGTAGGCCAGGCCCACCAGCGACACCCAGGCCAGCGAACCCGCCATCACCCACAGCAGCCGACCCTTGGGCAGCACCATGGCGGCCAGCACGTTGGTGATCGCAAAAAACACGATGCCGTTGCCTTGCAGCCCGGTCAGCAACGTGGCCACACCGCTGCCCAGCAGGAACAGGGCCAGTGGCGTGCCCTCGTACAACCACGTGGGCATGCGGCGGCGCACCAGGTAGGCCACAAGGAAGCCCAGCGGCATCAGCATGGCCGCCAACAGCAGGTTTTCAATGGGACGGCCCGAGGCGATGGAGCGCAGGGGCAGGCCGATCAAGGCCATCACGCTGACCAGGGCCACGGCGCGCCAAGTCCGCTCGGCGAACACGGCGTGAACCTGGGCCACCTCGTCGGCGGTGGTGTGGGATCCGTTGGTTGGGGTCACGTCAGGTGCTTTCCTCGTTTGCCCGCAAACGCCTGTGCGATGCTGAGCTGGCGCGATCCGGGGTGCAGTTCAAAACCCTGTCCGGCCTCCAGGTGGCCCGTCTTCACCACCGACAGGTAAAACCCGCAAAAGCCGCTTTGGGCCATGCGTTTGCTGGCCTGGGCAAAGCCCATCACGGCGTTGAACTTGAAGCAGGGCTGGCGTGGCTCGCTCACGCGCAACACGCAGTCGGGAAAGTGCAGCTCGTCGCCCACCCAGGCGTCGGCCTCCAGCAGCCCGCTGAGGCTGAGGTTTTCACCCATGAAGCCGGGGGGCAGCGGCTCGTCGAACAGGCTCACACCGTGTTCGCGCCGCTGCGCCTGCCAGAAGGCCATGTGTTCGGTGGGGTAGGCGTACACCGCCTTGCCCAGGCCGCCGTGCACGCTGGGGTCGGCCTGCTCGTCGCCCGCCAGGCCCAGGGTTGACACGGCCACCGGGCCGACCACCGACCGCTTGCCAATGGCGCTGAGGATGCGTCGCCCACCCACGTCCAGGGGGGCCGCTTGTCCGATGTTGAGGCTCAGGATTTGCATGGGCAGCATCTTGCCTCAACGCATGCCGATGCGGGCGCCGTCGAACAGCGCCCCGGCCTCGCGTGGGGGGCATCGCCAGTAGGGCGGCTGGGCCTGCACGCTGGCCCCCAGCTCGGCCGCGGCATGCCAGCCCCAGCGCGGGTCGTACAAGAACGCCCGGGCCAGCGCCACCAGGTCGGCCTGGCCTTGCTGCAACACGGCCTCGGCCTGCCGGGCCTGGGTGATCAGGCCCACGGCCAGCGTGGGCAGCAGGCCCGCGTGGCGCACGGCCTGCGCCAGGTGCAGCTGATAACCCGGGCCCACCGGAATCTGCTGCTGGGGCGACACGCCGCCAGACGAAATGTGAACAAAATCGGCACCCAGCGCTTTCAATTCAAGCGCAAGGCGCTGCGTTTCTTGTGGCGTCCAGCCGCCCTCCACCCAGTCGGTGGCCGACAGGCGCAGGCCCAGCGGGCCGTCAAACACCCGCCGAACGGCGTTGAAGATGCGCTTGGGGTAGGCCGTGCGGCCCTCGTAACCGCCGCCCCACACATCGTCGCGCTGGTTGGACAGCGGGGACAGAAACTGGTGCAGCAGGTAGCCGTGGGCGGCGTGCAGCTCGATGGCCTCAATGCCCACACGCTGCGCCCGCTGTGCGGCGCTGACAAATGCGGCTTCGATGCGGTCCAGGTCGTCGTGCGTCAGGGCCGCCGGGGGCGCTTCATGCGGCAGGTGCGGCAGGGCCGATGGGGCTTGTGGCACCCAGCCGCCAGCCTCGGGCGGCAACAGCGCGCCGCCGTTCCAGGGCGCGGCGCTGCTGGCCTTGCGCCCGGCGTGGCTGAGCTGGATGCACACCGGCACCCGCGGGGCGAGTGCCCGGGCACGGTGCAGGCGCTGGGCCAGGGCGGCTTCGGTGGCGTCGTCCCACAGGCCCAGGCAGCCGGGCGAGATGCGCCCACCGGGCTCCACCGCGGTGGCCTCCAGAATGACCAGACCCGCCCCGCCGTTGAGCAGGTTGGTCCAGTGGAACTGGTGCCAATCGGCCGCCAGACCGTCGGTGGCCGAGTACTGGCACATGGGCGCCACCACGATGCGGTTGGGCAACACCAGCCCCCCCGCAGGCGATGGCATCGTGTACGGGGTGAACAGCAGCGGGCGGGGCATCAGGGACGGCAGTACACGCAGAGTTTGTTGCCGTCGGGGTCGCGGAAGTAGCCGCCGTAAAAACCTTCGCCACGGGGGCCCACGTCGCCCTCGTTCTGGCCACCCATCACCAGGGCCAGCTTGTGCACCTGGTCCACCAGATCAATGGAGGGGGCCAGCAGGGCCACCATGGTGCCGTTGCCCACGCTGGCGGGCTGGCCGTCGAACGGTTTGAGGATGCCCAGCGAAGGCTGGTCAGGCTCGGTGCCCCAGCCGATGCCGCGTTCGAACGCCCACAGCCGCTGTGCGCCCAGCAGGGCCAGCACGGGGTCGTAAAACGCGGCAGAGCGGTCAAGGTCGTTGGTGCCGAGGGTGGCGTAGCCGATCATGAAAAGTCCTTGTGAGGGTGGGTCAGTTCCGGTCCACGGCAGAACCGGGCGTACAGCCGCCATTGTGCGCTCGGGACTGGGGGGCTTTGGCGGGTGGGTTGCGACGCTCAGGCAACATCGCCGCGGGTGCACGGCTCAACTTCTTTGTGAAAGAAATCGGCCCGGTCATCTACAACCAGGCCGTGGCCGCCGTGCAGGAGCGCCTGCAAGCCCGGGTTGCCGAAATCGACATCGAGGTGCACGAAGACGAATTTCAGTACTGGCGCAAGTTCGACACCCCGCGCAAGGGGCGGAAGTGATGTCCCGGTGAGCCCGGAAATTCATCACTCTTTGAGAACCATGTCGATGCACAACACCGCCGCCAGAATCAATGGACGAACGGGGTCATTGGCGGGCACCGATGAATCGATTTCCAGCACGTAGTTGTCAGCAGAAGTGAACAGTTCTTTTCCCAATCCAGCCCATTTCTTGGTCACACGAGCCAGTTTGCGTTCGCCCTGAACAAAAGAAAAATCCCAGCCAGTCCATTTGCCTTTCAGTGCGCAAATGGATTCATTGTTGGTATTCAGCACATTGAACGCCCCGCCGATTGAAACCAGTTTTTGTTTGAATCCGCCAATGGGCCGATTCTTGTGGTCAAAAACCTTGACGTCAGACAGAAAAATGCTGATGCCCCTCCGAATGCTCAACACCAGGGAACCCTCAGGGGTCGCCACTTCAATGTCGAAAGGCGTCATGCGCTTGTAATCGGTAAACCGAAAAATCTTGGAAAACAAACCCAGATTGGGTTCGCGGCAAGTCAGCACCACTTGCCGGGTTTCTGGATTTAGAATGTCAAAGTTGTTTGCCGCCTTGAACATGCCCACATGTTCTTTGACGAAGAAAACGTTTTGATTGAGTGCAGATGACACATGATCCTCCTGTGTATTGTTGAAATAATGAAAAATTGATCGAGTCGCAGCGGAGTGAATTGGTTGTCTTTGCTGCGAAATATGGTGATAACAAAGTACTCGTGGGTGACGGTCAATGCTGGATGAACAAACGGAGCAAGTGCGGCGCCAATTCCAAAACCATGCCCAGCATGGCGCTGATAGTTTGCTCAAACGCAGCCCTCCACGAAAGACCCTGGTTCACCCCAGTCACCCACCAAATGACGTGAACCAGAATGGCCATTGACCCCAACGGCAACCACCGCTTCCACCAGGGCCACGCGGGCCCTCCTTGACGAAGCTGGGCCTGGTACTTACCCGCTCGAACGCCCATCCACAAACCACAACCCAAGAGCAGCAGCAAGGTCAAAAAGACGGCGGCCACCCATGTCGGATCAAGGCGAGTGTGCTGCATTGAGTTGACTGCGCGTCCGCTCGGCCTCGGCCCGCGCCGCATCGGCAAAGTCGGCCCCGTTGCTGGCGTACAGGATGGCGCGGGACGAATTCACGGCGATCAGCCCCTGGCTGCCACCCGGCGCAGCCGTCAGCCCGGCTTGCACCGTGGCCTGGGCGTCGCCGCCCTGGGCGCCCACCCCGGGGATGAGCAGGGGCAGCGTGGGGGCCAGCTCGCGCACGCGGGCGATTTCGGCGGGGTAGGTGGCGCCCACCACCAGGCCCAGTTGGCCGTTGGTGTTCCAGGGGCCCTGGGCCAGGCGGGCAATGTGCTCAAACACCTTGGGTTGGCCGTCCACATCGGCCAGTCGCTGGGCCTGCAGGTCGTCGCCGCCGGGGTTGGAGGTGCGGCACAGCAGGAAGGCGCCCTTGCCTTCGTACTTCAGGTATGGGGCCACCGAGTCCCAGCCCATGAAGGGCGAGAGGGTCACGGCGTCGGCTTGGTAGCGTTCGAAGGCTTCTTTGGCGTACTGCTCTGCGGTGGAGCCGATGTCGCCGCGCTTGGCGTCCAGGATGACGGGCACGTGGGGGGCCACGCGGCGCATGTGGGCCATCAGGCGTTCCAGCTGGTCTTCGGCGCGGTGGGCGGCAAAGTAGGCGATTTGCGGCTTGAAGGCCATGGCCAGGTCGGCGGTGGCATCGACGATGGCGGCGCAGAAGTCGAAGATCTTGCTGGCATCGCCCTGCCAGGTGCCGGGGAAGCGGGTGGGTTCGGGGTCCAGGCCCACGCACAGCAGGCTGTTGTTCCGGGCGCGTGCAGCGCCAAGCATCTCGGTGAAGGTCATGGCTGGATTGTAGAAAGCGGGTTGTGGCCCAGGCGCTCCATGGCCAGGCACAGGTCGGCCCAGACCTTGCCTTTTTCGGAGGGGCTGCGCAGCAGGTAGGCGGGGTGGTAGGTGACGACCACGGGGCGCTGGTTCACGGTGTGCACGCGTCCGCGCAGGCGGCCCAGGGGGAGTTTTTCCACGTCGGGCACCACGCCTTGCAACAGGGTCTGGGCGGCAAAACGGCCCACGGCCAGCAGCAGGTCGGGCTGCACCAGCTCGATCTGGCGTTGCAGGAAGGGCTGGCAGCGGGCGACTTCCTCGGGCTCGGGGTTGCGGTTGTGCGGTGGGCGGCACTTGATGACGTTGGCGATGTACACATCGGCCTCGCGTTGCAGGCCCATGGCGGCCAGCATGGCGTCGAGCAGTTGCCCGGCAGGCCCCACGAAGGGCAGGCCTTGGTGGTCTTCCTGCTCGCCGGGGGCTTCCCCCACGATCATCCAGCGGGCCTGGCGGTTGCCCATGCCGGGCACGGCCTGCCGACGGCCCTGGCACAGGCCGCAGGCCTGGCAGCTGCGGATGCGCTCGGTCAGCTCGTCCCAGCCGCAGTCGGTGTGGGGCGAGTTTTGAGCATCAAATGGGCCTGTAGCGCTTTCATTGAAAGCGTGAGCAGCTATGGTTTCAGGAGTTTGGCTGGCGGGTGGGCAAACCCCGGCGGTGGGCGCTTGCACCGGGGGGCGAGCCGGGGTGGTCGCCACCGCCGCAGGGCTGCCCGCGGGCGCGTGCGCCGTGGAGGGCGTGGCCTGTGCAGACGCGGGGGCCGCCTGGGGCTGCGCCGCGGGGTCGGGCCACCACTGGCGGATGCCCATGGCGGCCAGCATGGCGCGCTGGCGCTCGTCCAGGTTCAGGCTGTGCAGGGCGGGGTCGGTCATGGGGCGGGGGTGTCCGGGCGGGCGGTCAGGTCCAGGCTCATCAGCAGCGCATCTTCGCGCAGGCCGTGGCCCAGCGGGTAGTACTGCTTGCGACGCCCCACGGTCTGAAAGCCCAGTTGCGTGTACAGCGCCTGGGCGGGGGCATTGCTCTCGCGCACCTCCAGCCACAGGCTGTGGGCGCCTTGTGCGGTGCTGTGCACGGCCAGGGCCTGCATCAGCACCTTGGCCCAGCCTTGGCGGCGGTGCTCGGGGGCCACCACGATGTTGAGCAGGTGCATCTCGTCCACGCCCGCCATGGCCACCCAGTAGCCCAGCAGCATGCGGCCACTGGCGGTGCGTTGCAACGGGGCATCGCCGGGCAACACGGGGGTGGTCAGCAGCGTGGCGGGGTAGCCCGAGCGCAGCGAATCGCGGAAATGCCCCAGCGTCCACGGGTGGGCGTAGGCGCGTTTTTCGGTGTCGGCCACCAGGTCCAGGTCGGCCTCGGTCAGCGGCTCCAGGTGCAGGCTGCGCTCAGCCATGGCGGTGCTCGGTGGCGGATGGGGCGGCGGATGGGGTGGCGTGCGCGGCCATGCGTTCGGACGTGGTCTGGGCCACCTTGTCACGCACGTACAGCGGCTGGGCCTGTGCGGCGGTCACGGTGTGTCCTTGGGCCACCAGGGCCGGGGCCAGCCGCAGCAGGGCGGCGGCGGTGGGCCAGGCCTCGCAGGCGGTGTGGGGCCGGTTCAGCGGGGGCAGCAGGTTCAAGGCGTTGCTGGCCAACAGGCAGGGCGCGTGGGGGGGCAAGGTGGCCTCCACCAAGGCGGGCAGCTGTGCGGGGGCCAGCAGCCACGGGCCGCCCAGGCGCTGGGCCTGGGGGTGCTGGCCGTCGGGAAAGTGGTCGATGGCGGCATACACCTCGCCCATGCGGGCGTCCAGCACCGACACCACACACAGCGCGCCGGTGTGGGCGTGCTGGTGTCGCGCCTCTTCGGCCACGGCCAGCAGGGTGTCGATGGGCAGCACGGGCAAGCCCAGGGGGTGGCGTTCGGAGCGCACGCCGTAGGCCAGCCCCTGCACCACGGCGGTGGCGGTGCGCAGCCCGGTGAAGGCCCCCGGCCCCTGGCCGAAGACGATGGCGTCCAGGTCGCCCAGCGCCAGCCCGCGCCGGGCCAGCAGGCCCTGGATGCCGGGCAGCAAGGTGGCCGAGGCTTGGGCCCCGCCTTCCCCAGCCCATTCGTCCGCGGGGCCTGTCCCCGTGCCATCCGCGGGGGCGCTGGCCCCGCCGTGCTGCAAGGCCACCGACACCCGGTGGGTGCTGGTGTCCAGGGCCAGAAGCCTGAGCGGTCCGCAGGCCGATCCTTCAGGACCGATACTCGGACGTTCTGCGTTGCCCTCTGCCGTCATGCCCTGGTTTCCGATTCGTTCCACATCCGCCAATCGTAGCCGCCCCGTCGCGCCGGAGGTGGGCGGAGGGCGGAATCTGCGGGGTGGGAGGGTGAGCCCGGCGGGGCGTCGGGAGCGCAGCCCGGTGTCAGTGGGTGCTGTGCTGGCCGCTGCGGTGGGCCTGGTGGTGGCGTGCGGCTGGCCCACGGCGGCCGCATGGGCCCAACCGGGCCGCTCGCCCAGCCTGCCCGAGCCGGTGCGCCAAGCGCTGGTGAAGGCGCGTTTGCCGGTTGATGCCCTGGTGGTCGCCGCCGCGCCAGTGGACCCGCAGGCCCCGCTGGCGCTGCGGGTGGGGGCGGACAAACCGGTCAACCCCGCCTCGGTCATGAAGCTGGTGACCACCTACGCTGCCCTGGACCTGCTGGGTCCGCAGTTTGTGTGGCACACCCGCTTCTGGGTGGACGGCCCGGTGACCGACGGCCTGCTGCGCGGCAACCTGTACGTGCAAGGCGGGGGCGACCCCAAGTTTGTGATGGAGCGCATCACCGCCGCCCTGCAGCAGGTGCAGGACGCGGGCATCCGCGTCATCCATGGCGACCTGGTGCTGGACCAGTCGCTGTACCAGGTGCCGCCGGTGGACCCGTCGGCATTCGACGGCGAGCGGCTGCGCCCCTACAACGCCACGCCCGAGGCGCTGCTGGTCAACTTCAAGTCGGTCATCCTCAACTTTGAGCCCAGCGCCGCCGAGGGCGTGGCCCGCGTCAGCTTCGAGCCCCCGCTGGCCGGGGTGAAGGTGGATGCCACCGTGCCCCTGAGCCCCACCGCCTGCGGCGACTGGCGCAGCGCCCTGCAGGCCCGCTTCGACTCGCCCGAGGCCATCCGCTTTGCGGGCAGTTTCCCCGCCCGTTGCGGCCCCCAGACCTGGCCTGTGGCCTATGTGGACCCCGAGCGTTACGCCGCCCGGGCCCTGGAGGGGCTGTGGCGTGCCGGGGGTGGGTTGATGACCGGCAGCGTGCGCGCCGGGACCGTGCCCGCCAGCGCCCGGCTGGTGGTCAACGCCCCTTCGCTGCCGTTGTCCGACATCGTGGCCGACGTCAACAAGTTCAGCAACAACGTGATGGCGCAGCAGGTGTTCCTGACGCTGGGCCGCGTGCCCGCCCAGGGCTTGGACCCCCAGGGCCAGGGCATCCAGGAGCTGAGCGGCCAGGGCTCGTTCGAGCGCTCAAGGGCGCGGGTGTTGCAGTGGTGGAAAGACCGCTGGGGCAGCCGCGTCGCCGCGCCGATGCTGGACAACGGCTCGGGCCTGTCGCGCCACGAGCGCATCACCGCCGAGGGGCTGGTGGCCTTGCTGCGCGACGCGGCGGCCCACCCTGCGGCGGGTGCGGTGCTGGCCCAGTCGCTGCCGGTGGCGGGCGTGGATGGAACGGCCAAACGCATGGGCGAGCGGGGCATTTTGCAAAAGGCCCTGGGCAATGCCCAGGTCAAGACCGGCACCCTGCGCGACGTGGTGGCGGTGGCGGGTTATGTGCAGGCCCGCGATGGCCGACCCTGGGCCGTGGCGGCCATTGTCAACCACCCCAACGCGGGGCTGGCCCGTCCGGCCCTGGACGCCGTTTTGGAATGGGTGGCCAGCCAAGGCCGCTGACCCCTTCCACCTTTTTGGGCATTCCCATGACTTTGACAGACCTCATCGGCACCGTGGCCGCTTCCCTCACCACCGTCAGCTTTGCCCCGCAGGCGTGGCACACCTTCAAGACCAAGGACGTGCGCGGCATCTCGCTGGGCATGTACTCGGTGTTCACCGTCGGTGTGAGCCTGTGGCTGGTGTATGGCCTGCTGCTCCAGGCCTGGCCGGTGGTGGTGGCCAATGCGATCACGCTGGCGCTGGCCAGCGTGATCCTGGGCATGAAGCTGCGCTACCGCGACAACGGGGACAACGACGGCAGCGCAGCGTCTTGACAGCGCGGGGACTCAGCCCAGCAGGCTGTCGGCGTTGACGTAGGTGTAGCCCAGGTCACGGGCCACGGCTTCGTACGTCACCTGGCCTTCACACACGTTGAGGCCGTTTTTCAGGTGCACGTTGTCCTTGAGGGCCTGCTTCCAGCCCTTGTCGGCCAAGGCCACGGCGTGGCCGATGGTGGCGTTGTTCAGGGCGAAGGTGGAGGTGCGGGCCACGGCGCCGGGCATGTTGGCCACGCAGTAGTGCACCACGCCGTCCACCACAAAGGTGGGGTCGGCATGGGTGGTGGCGTGCGAGGTTTCGAAGCAACCGCCCTGGTCGATGGCCACGTCCACCACCACGGCGCCCTTCTTCATGCGGGCAATCATGGCGCGGGTCACCAGCTTGGGCGCTGCGGCCCCGGGGATGAGCACACCGCCCACCACCAGGTCGGCGTCGAGCACGGCTTCTTCCACGCTCAGGGCGGTGGAGTACACGGTGCTGATGCGGTTGCCGAAGATCAGGTCGAGCTGGCGCAGGCGGTCCACGTTCTTGTCGAGCACGGTGACGCGGGCTCCCACGCCCACGGCCATTTGCAGCGCATGGGTGCCAACCACGCCAGCGCCCAGGATGACCACATGCGCGGCCGGTACACCGGGCACGCCGCCCAGCAGCACGCCCATGCCACCCTTGGATTTTTCCAGGTGCGCCGCACCGGCCTGGATGGCCATGCGCCCGGCCACTTCACTCATGGGGGCCAGCAGCGGCAGGCCGCCGCCGACGCCGGTGATGGTTTCGTAGGCAATGCACACGGCGCCGGACTTGACCAGCGCGGCGGTTTGTTCGGGATCGGGGGCCAGGTGCAGGTAGGTGTACAGGATCTGGCCGGGGCGCAGCATGGCGCACTCTTGCGGCTGGGGTTCCTTCACCTTCACCACCATGTCGGCCTTGGCAAACACCTCGGCGGCGTCGGCGGCCAAGGTGGCCCCGGCGGCCACGTACTGTTCGTCGGACAGGCCAATGGCGGCCCCGGCGCCCTGCTGCACCAGCACGGCGTGGCCGCGGCTGGTGAGTTCACGCACGCTGGCCGGGGTCAGGCCAACGCGGTATTCGTGGTTCTTGATTTCCTTGGGGCATCCGATGAGCACAACAGTCTCCTGTGGGGTTGAAGGTGCCCCGCAGTGTGCACCTGTGCCGCCCATTCCAGAAGATAGATTAACCAAGCAGCGTTTTCATAACCCATGCTGATGGTTTGCCCAGGCCCGTGTGCGGGAGCCGGGCGCGGTCGATCACCAGCGTGAGTGCAACTGCAGGTAGGCGTAATCGCCCAGTTGCAGGTGGCCGTTGGGCGTCAGGTGCAGGTTGTCGGCAAACAGGTACGACGCCTTGCTGGTGGACGCCAGGGTGCTGTCGTTGCAGCTGAAGGCGGTGGGGGTGGTGCACAGGGCCGTGGTGCGGTTGGCAAAGCCAAACGCGGGGCCGGTCTTGTCGTCGGCGTTGCGGTTGACCAGGAAGGCCGCGTCCACAAACAGCAGGTTGGCCCCCAGGTTGACGGCCGCCAGTTTGAACGCGTCGTTCAAACGCAGCGAGGCCAGGCTGAACAGCCCTTTCTGGTCTTGCTGGGCGGCAAAGGGCGAGCGGCTCAGGTCGTACACGCCGCACACCACGATGTGTTTGGCGCCTGCGGCAATGAGGCGCTTCATGTCGTCGGCACGGGCGTTGCCGTGGGTGTCCACCTGGGCCAGGGCCGCGGTTTCGGTCAGGGTGCCGGCCTTCACGGCGGCCACGGGGGCCAACACGTCGGCCATGGGCAGGTTGATCAGCACCACGTCATCGGTCTGGAAGGTGTTGCTGGCCAGGAAGGCGTCGATCTGCGCCGCCAGGGTGCGCGGCAGCGCTTCGGTGGGGCCGTGTCCTTGGGCGAACCCCAGGCCGCCCTTGGATTGGGCGGTGAGGGTCTTGCCGTAGCGGCTGGCCACATGCTCGGCCCAGATGTTGATGGTGCCGTCGTTGACGGTGTAGCGCGAACCGGCTTGACCCACGTCGCTCAAGCCATCGCCAAAGGCGATGAAACGGCTGGGGTTGATGGCCGACACCACATCGCCCGAGCCGCAGGCGGCCAGCAGGCTGGCCGTGCCCAGCGCCACCCCGCCTCGCAACACCCCCCGGCGGGACAGTCCCGTCCGGGCAGACGGTTCAAGGCGGTGGGCGGCGGGCAGGTGGGCGGTCATGGGCAAACTCTCCAGGGGATGATCGGTCTTGGACGGGACCGCGTATCTTAGTTCGGGCGCTTTGCGGGGGCGGGCTTCAGGCGGCGGCGCGGGCCAGGCGGTCGCGCACACCATCCCAGGGGGCGTCGGGCGGCGGGGTTTCCACCCAGATCAGGGTCACGCCCTGGGCGTCCAGCTCGCGCAGCACGGCAAACAGCTCGTGGGCGCAGGCGTCGGCGCTGTCGGGCATGCGCCGCCAGGTGCAGTGGGGGTTCTGGGCCTGCCAGCCCTTGGGGGCTTGTCGGCTGTAGATGGCAATGGCCGGGCGGGCTGCTTCCCGGGTGGTTTTGGGGGGCGTGTGCAGCAGCACGCCCGCGGCGGCGTCCAGCTCGGCGGCGCTCATCAGCCGCACCCGGGCGGTGGGCGCGTAGTGCGAGGCCAGCGTGCCCGACGCCCGGGGGGCGGGCGTGTCCTGCGCCTGCTCGGGCGTCAGCACACGCTGGCCGCAGGCGGCTTCCAGCTGGGCGGGGGTGATCTGGCCGGGGCGCAGCAACACGGGGCGGCCCCGGGTGGCGTCCACGATGGTGGACTCGATGCCCACGCTGCACGCCCCGCCGTCCAGCACGGCCAGGGTCTCGGCGTCCAGGGCTTCGAATTCGCCCATCACATGCGCGGCGGTGGTGGGGCTGACGCGACCGAAGCGGTTGGCGCTCGGCGCGGCCACACCCCGCACGCCCAGCGCCTGGGCGGCTTGCAGCACGGCCTGTGCGGCAGGGTGGGCGGGGCAGCGCAGGCCCACCGAATCTTGGCCACCCGCGGCCGCCTCGGCCACGCCGGGCTGGCGCGGCACGATCAGCGTCAGCGGGCCGGGCCAGAAGGCCTGCATCAGCGCCGTGGCCCAGCCGGGCACGCTGTGCGCGTGGTGGGCCACGCCCGGGGCCCAGTCGGGCGGCAGGTGGACGATGAGCGGGTGGTCCGCCGGGCGGCCCTTGGCCGCAAAGATGCGGCGCACCGCCTCCGGCTGCCCGGCGTCCGCCGCCAGGCCGTACACCGTTTCGGTGGGCAGGCCCAGCAGGCGGCCCTGGGCCAGTTGGTGGGCCGCGGCGTCCAGGCCGGGGGTGTCGGGCGTCAGCAGGCGCGGCATGGGGTCAGCGGCCCGGCGTTCAGAACGCGGGCAGGCCCAGGATGTCGCAGGCCGCCAAGGCGGTGGCGCGGGCCGCTTCTGCCGTGGGCGCGGTGATGTTCAGGTGCCCCATCTTGCGGCCCGGGCGGGCGTCGAGCTTGCCGTACAGGTGCAGGTGGGTGCCGGGCAGGGCCAGCACGCGGTCCCAGGCGGGCGTGCGGCTGACTTCGGGCTGGCCGGGGGCAAACCACAGGTCGCCCAGCAGGTTGAGCATGAGGGCCGCACTGTGCTGGCGCGGTTCCACCAGCGGCAGGCCCGCCATGGCGCGCACCTGCAGGTCGAACTGCGACACCGTGCAGGCGTTCTGGGTGTAGTGCCCGCTGTTGTGCGGGCGCGGGGCCATTTCGTTGACCACCAGCGCACCGTGTTCGCTGCCGTCGTCGATCACGAAGAACTCGACGCACAGCACCCCCACGTAGTGCAGGTGGTTTGCAATGAATTTTGCAGCGCTCACCGCTTTCTCTGAAAGCGCTGGAGGCAGATTTTGTTCAAAAACTTCGGTGACCGCCAGGATGCCGTCGCGGTGCAGGTTGCGCTGCACGGGGAAGCTGACCACCTGGCCGTCGGCCCCACGCGCCACGATGACCGAACACTCGGCCTGCAAAGGCAGCATCTTTTCCAGCACGCAGGGCACACGGCCCAGGCGGTCCCAGGCGGCGGCCAGTTCCTCGCGGGTGCTCACCCGCACCTGGCCCTTGCCGTCGTAGCCCAGGCGGGCGGTTTTCAGGATGCCGGGCAGCAGGTCGGCGGGCACGGCGGCCAGCAGCTCGGGCGTGTCGATGGCGGCATAGGGCGCGGGGAACACCGCCTGTTCGGGGTGGGCCTGGGCCACGGCCACGAACAAGGCCTTTTCCTTCACCCGGTCTTGCGCCACGGCCACGCACGAGGCCGCCGGGGCCACCGGGCGGTGGGCGCCCAGGGTCAGCAGGGCGGGGGCGGGGACGTTTTCAAATTCGGTGGTGATGGCGTCGCAACGCTGCATCAGCTGGGCCAGGCCCTGCTCGTCGTCGTACGCGGTCTGGATGTGGTAGTGGCTCACGCGCCCGGCGGGGCTGGCCGGATCGGGGTCCAGCACCGCGGTGAAGTAGCCCATGGCCTGGGCGGCATGGACAAACATGCGGCCCAGTTGGCCGCCGCCCATCACGCCCAGCGTGAGTTGCTGGCCACGGGGGGAGGTGCTGCCGGGGAGGAGGGGTTGGTTCATGCGGACTCCTCAGGCGGACACGGGCGGCACCACCATGGCCCGGGCGGCCTCGGTCTGGGCGGCGCGGAAGGCGGTCAGTTGCTGGCGCAGCGCGGGCTGGGTGGTGGCCAGCATGGCCACGGCAAACAGCGCGGCGTTGGCGGCCCCGGCGGTGCCGATGGCGAAGGTGGCCACCGGGATGCCCTTGGGCATCTGCACGATGCTGTGCAGCGAGTCCACGCCTTGCAGGTGGCGGCTGGCCACGGGCACGCCCAGCACGGGCACCTCGGTCTTGGCGGCCAGCATGCCCGGCAGGTGGGCGGCCCCACCGGCCCCGGCGATGATGGCACTCAGGCCCCGGGCTGCGGCGCTTTCGGCGTAGGCAAACAGGTCGTCGGGCATGCGGTGGGCCGAGACCACGCGGGCCTCGTGCGCAATGCCGAACTGCTTGAGGATGTCCACCGCGTGCTGCAGGGTGTCCCAGTCGCTGGACGAGCCCATGACCACTCCCACCTGGATGGCGGCCTGGGACGAAGACGGGGGGGTTGCAGTGGCGGTGGTCATGGTGTGCGGCGGGCCTTCCGGTAAAGTTCGGATTCTACTTTTTGCCCCCCACACCACAGGTGCTGACATGATCGACGTGACGCTGGCCAATTTTGAAACCGAGGTGGTGGAAGCCTCCAAAACCGTGCCCGTGCTGGTGGACTTCTGGGCCCCCTGGTGCGGCCCGTGCAAGTCACTGGGGCCGGTGCTGGAGAAGGTGGAAGAGGCCTACAACGGCCGCTTCAAGCTGGTGAAGATCAACTCCGACGACGAGCAGGAGCTGGCCGGGGCCTTTGGCATCCGCAGCATCCCCACCTGCGTGCTGATGAAAGACGGCCAGCCGGTGGACGGCTTCATGGGCGCGTTGCCCGAGGGGCAGGTGAAAGCCTTCCTGGACAAACACGTGCCCGCCGAAAACGAACTGGCCGCCGAAGCCGAGGAAGAAGAAGCCCTGGAGGCCCTGGCCGATGGCGACGTGGCCACCGCCCTGGCCAAGCTGCAAGAGGCCGTGGACACCGACCCGAACAACGACGACGCCCGCTTCGACCTGGTCAAGCTGCTGTTGCAGCAGGGCCTGGACGACGAGGCCAAGGTGGCGTTTGCACCGGTCATCGCCAAGTCGGCCGGGGTGCGCAAGCTGGATGCGCTGAACCATTGGATCAAAGCTATTGATTCTGTAGCTGCTCACGCTTCTGAAGAAAGCGCTGAGGCCGATTTTTCTTCAAGAATTGCGGCCAACAAGCGTGACTTTGACGCCCGCTTTGGCCTGGCCCAGCTGCGCATGGCCCAGCAGCGCTGGACCGACGCCATGGACGAGCTGCTGGACATTCTCATGCGCGACAAGGCCTGGAGCAGCGACCTGGCACGCAAGACCTACGTGGCCATCCTGGACCTGATCGAGCCGCCCAAACCCAAGGTGGCCGAGGGCCAGATTCCGCCCGAAGACCCCACCGTGGCCACCTACCGCCGCCGCCTGTCCAGTGTGGTGTTGAGCTGAGCATGGCGTCAGCGGCGTCCACGGTGCCGGTGGCTGCGCCCGCCGAGGCCTTGGCCCGGCTGCGCCAGCAGCTGGCCCAGGCGCAGGCCGACGGTCGCCGGTTCCTGCTGGGGCTGGTGGGGGCGCCCGGTGCGGGCAAGTCCACGCTGGCGCAGGCGCTGGTTGAGGGCCTGAACGCGGCGGGCGACAGCGCCCGCCTAGTGCCCATGGACGGCTTTCACCTGGCCCAGGCCGAGCTGGAGCGCCTGGGTCGCGCCGAGCGCAAGGGCGCCCCGGACACCTTTGACGCCCACGGCTACGTGGCCCTGCTGCGTCGGCTGCGCACGCCGTTGCCGGATGAGGTGGTGTACGCCCCTGAATTCCGCCGCGAGCTGGAAGAACCCGTGGCCGGGGCGCTGGCGGTGCCGCCCGCCGTGTCCTGCGTGGTCACCGAAGGCAACTACCTGCTGATGGACACCCCCGGCTGGCGCGAGGTGCGCCCGCTGCTGGACGAGGTGTGGTACGTGGAAACCGACGACGCACTGCGCGTGCAGCGCCTGGTGGCCCGCCACCAGCAATTTGGCCGCAGCGCCGATGCGGCGCAGGCCTGGGTGATGCGCTCGGATGAGGCCAATGCCCGCTTGATCGAGACCACCCGGCAGTGCGCCGACCGGGTGTGGCGCTGGGGCACGGGCTGGGTGGCCTGAGCCGCCGGACCCGCCGGAGGCGCCAGAGTCGCCCGCTTCAGCCCACCAGTTGGGTCAACGCCTCGCGGTACTTGGCTGCGGTGTTTTCAATCACGTCCTTGGGCAGGTGGGGGGCCGGGGCGGTCTTGTCCCACAACACGCCACCCACCTTGGCGGTTTCCAGCCAGTCGCGCAGGAACTGCTTGTCGTAGCTGGGGGGGTTCTGGCCTTCGGCGTACTGGTTGGCGGGCCAGTAGCGCGATGAGTCGGGGGTGAGCACCTCGTCCATCAGCACCAGGGTGCCGTCGGTGTCCAGTCCGAACTCGAACTTGGTGTCGGCAATGATCATGCCCTTGGTCAGGGCGATTTCGGCGGCGGCGCTGTAGAGGCGGATGGAGATGTCGCGGATGCGGGTGGCCAGGTCCAGGCCGATCATCTCGACCGTGCGCTCGAAGGTGATGTTTTCGTCGTGTTCACCCACGGCGGCCTTGGCGGCCGGGGTGTAGATGGGCTGGGGCAGCTTGCTGGCGTTTTTCAGGCCCTCGGGCAGGGGCACGCCGCACACGCTGCGGCTGTCCTGGTATTCCTTCCAGCCGCTGCCGGCCAGGTAGCCACGCACCACGGCCTCGACGGGGATGGGCTTCAGGCGCTTGACCAGCATGGAGCGGCCCTGCACCTGCGGCACTTCGGCGGGGGTGACCACGCTCTCGGGCGCGTCGCCAGTGAGGTGGATGGGGCAGATGTTGAGGCCATTGGGGCCCAGCTTGTCGAACCAGAACAGGGCCATGCGTGTCAGCAGCTCGCCCTTGCCGGGGATGGGCTCGCCCATGATCACGTCGAAGGCGCTGATGCGGTCGGAGGCCACCATCAGGATGCGGTCGTCGCCCACGGCGTAGTTGTCGCGCACCTTGCCGCGGGCCAGCAGTGGCAGGGAGGTGAGGGCGGAGGTGTGCAGGGCAGCGGTCATGGCGGAATGGACTGAGGGGCAGAAAGCGCAGGGCGCGCAACGGAAAGAAGGCCGATTATCTCAAGTCGGGGGTGTGGCCCAGGGCGGGCGGGTGCCGGGTCTTTTCGGCCTTGTGGGTGTAGAGCAGGGTGTCGGCATGTTCCAGCCAGCGTTCGTGGTTGGGCAGCGTGGGGTCCAGGGGGCTGATGCCAAAGGACAGTTCCAGGCGCATGCCGGGCACCAGGGCGTTCAGCCTGGCGTCCATCAGGGCCTGGGCACGTGCCATGTAGCCCTGGGCCTGTTCGGGCGAGGCGTCCATCAGCACGGTGGCGAATTCGTCACCCCCCAGGCGGGCCACCACGTCGCCTTGGCGGGCGGCTTCGGCCAGGGCGGCGGCGGTTTCGCGGATCACCGCATCACCCACCCCGTGGCCGTGGGTGTCGTTGACGGCCTTGAAGTCGTCGGCATCACACAGCACCAGGGTGACGGCGCGTGGGGTGCGTTGCGCCTGGTGGAAGGTGTGTTTCAGGCAGGCGTCCAGGTGGCGGCGGTTGTGCACGCCCGAGAGCGGGTCGTGTTCGCTGAGGTAGCGCAGCTCCCGCTGCTTGCGCTTGAGGTGCATGGCCAGCCGGTGCAGGGTCTGCCCCATCAGCAGCGGGTAGCCCACGATCAGGGCCGCGGCGGCCCACTGGGCCTGCAGGCTGCTTTCCGGTTGAACGTGCCAGCCCCAGACCAGGGCCCCCAGGGCCACCCCGGCCAAGTTGCCCATCCACGCCACCCAGACCAGCCGCAGCCCACCGACGGTGATGTTGCTCAGCGAGGTGGCCATGGCCAGGGCAATGCAGGGCACCAGACTGAACTGGATGGCCACCATCCAGAACCCGGCGTGCATGGCGTCCACCCACAGGTTGAGGTATTCGGCCCGCAGCGGGTTGGCCGATTGGATGGCCCAGAAGTAGGCGATCTGCGGCCACAGCAGCATGAAATACACCGCGGCCCAGGGGTAGACGGGGTTGTGCCCCAGGTCGGGCAGGCTACCCAGGATGCAAATGCCGCACAGCAGCACCCCGACGCTGCGGGGCAGGCGGTTGCGCCGCACCAGGTGGGTGCCGCGCGCCACCGGGTGGTCGCTCACTCCACTCGGCATACCTTGAGCATGTTGGTGCCGCCCGGGGCACCCATGGGCTCGCCGCAGGTGATGGTGTAGAGGTCGCCGCTGCGCAGGGCGCCGTTGAGTTTCAGGCTGGCTTCGGCCTGGGCCAGGGCGGTGTCGCGGTCGGAGCTGGTGTCCATGCGCAGCGGGCGCACGTTGCGGTAGAGCGCCATCTTGCGTTGGCTGGCCACCGTGGAGGTGAGGGCGTAGATGGGGATGCCCGCGTTCTGGCGGCTCATCCACAGCGCGGTGGAGCCCGACTCGGTGAGCGCCACGATGGCCTTGGCCCCCAGGTGGTAAGCGGTGAACAGCGCGCCCATGGCAATGGACTGGTCGATGCGGGCAAAGGTCTGGCCGGCAAAGCTGGCGTCCAGGTCGCCGTGGTGGGCCTGCTCGGCCACCAGGCAGATGTTGGCCATTTCCCGCACGGTCTCCAGCGGGAACTTGCCCGCAGCGGTTTCGGCGCTGAGCATCACGGCGTCGGTGCCGTCCAGCACGGCGTTGGCCACGTCGCTCACCTCGGCGCGGGTGGGCACCGGGGCGTGGATCATGCTTTCCATCATCTGGGTGGCGGTGATGGCCACCTTGTCGTGCTCGCGGGCGAGCTTGATCATGCGTTTTTGCAGCGCAGGCACGGCGGCGTTGCCCACTTCCACGGCCAGGTCGCCGCGGGCCACCATGATGCCGTCGCTGACCTTGAGGATGTTGTCCAGCTCGGGAATGGCCTCGGCTCGCTCGATCTTGGCGATCAGCCCCGGGCGGTGACCGTCGGTGCAGGCCACGTTGCACAGCTGGCGGGCCAGTTCCATGTCGGTGGCGTTCTTGGGGAAGCTCACGGCCACATAGTCGGCCTTGAGGGCCATGGCGGTGCGGATGTCGTCCATGTCCTTGGCCGTCAGGGCCGGGGCGGTCAGGCCCCCGCCCTGCTTGTTGATGCCTTTGTTGTTGGACAGCTCGCCGCCCATCACCACCGTGGTGTGCACGGCGGCCCCGCGCACGGCATCGACCTTGAGCACGATGAGGCCATCGTTCAGCAGCAGGGTGTCGCCGGGTTTGACGTCGCGGGGCAGCTCCTTGTAGTCCAGCCCCACGCCGCCGAGGTCACCGGGTTCGGTGCGGGCGGCGTCCAGCACGAACGGGGCACCGTTTTCCAGCATGACCTTGCCGTCGGCAAACTTGCCCACGCGGATCTTGGGGCCTTGCAGGTCGGCCATGATGGCCACCTCCACCCCGGCGCGCTGGGCGGCTTCACGCACCATCGTGGCGCGGTCGATGTGGTCCTGTGCCTTGCCGTGCGAGAAGTTGAGCCGCACCACGTTGACCCCGGCGCGGATCATGGCCTCCAGCATGTCGGGTTGGCTGGACGCGGGGCCGAGGGTGGCAACAATTTTGGTGGCGCGGGGCATGAACAAGGTCTCCGAGGGGATGGGGGTGCCGTGGCACCACGGGCGTTGGGTTCGAGTTTGTTTTGATTATGGGCCGTCCCCGTTACCTGGGGGTTACCGGTTGGCGTCAGGTCCGTGTGGGCCATGCGGCGGACACTGTTTGGGCACAAAATGTGCTCAACCGCGGTCATCTTTTCCGAGCAACTTTCCATGAGCGACACCCCCTTCGACTCCCAGCCCGTGTTGGACGATGCCGTGCTGGACGAACTCAAGGACATGCTGGACGATGCCCTGAGCGAGATCGTCGTCGGCTTCCTGGCCGGGCTGGACGCCGAGGTCCAAGCCATCGAGCAGGCCTTGGCCCCCGGCGGAGCGGCGCTGCGTGCGGCGGCCCATTCCCTCAAGGGCAGTGCGGGCAACCTGGGCGCACGGCGGCTGGCGGCCTTGGCGTCCGCGGTGGAAAAGGCGGCGCTGGCGGGGGACGCGGCCACCTGTCAGGCCCTGGTGCCCGGTCTGCGCGCGGTGGCCGACGATTCTCGCCAGGCCCTCACGGCCTATCTGGAGCGGGGTTGACGCCGGAGGACCCGGCGCGAGGGCGTCATTCGCCGGGTGAATGAAGGAAGTGGGGGGCCACCGCCTCGATGTCGGTGGCGGTGATGGGCTTGCTGATGAAATAACCCTGGATTTCGGTGGCCCCCAGGGCCTCCATGAAGTCGCACTGGCGCTGGGTTTCCACCCCTTCGGCAATGGTGGTCAGCTGCAGCGAGTGGGCAATGGTGGTGATGGCCCGGACCACGGCGCGGTCGGTTTCGGTTTCGGTCACGCGGCTCACAAAGGCCCGGTCGATCTTGATGGTGTCCACGGGGAAGCGCAGCAGGTACTCCAGCGACGAGTGGCCAATGCCAAAGTCGTCCAGCGCCACCTTGAACCCGCCTTTGCGCAGCTTGCCCAGCAGGTCGATGGCGCGGTCGGGGTCCTGCATGGCGAGGCTTTCGGTGATTTCGAACTCCACCAACTCGGGGCGCACCTGGCTGTGGTGCACGGCGTCCTCGATCAGGTCGTACAGGTCGCGGCCCATGAACTGCCGGGGCGACAGGTTGATGGCTACCCGCAGGGGCAGACCGGCGTCGTCCCAGGCCTTGGCCTGGCGGCAGGCCTCCTGGATCACCCAGTTGCCCACCTCGTGGATCAGCCCCAGGTCTTCCAGCAGCGGAATGAACTGCACCGGGGGCACCGTGCCGCGGGTGGGGTGTTTCCAGCGCAACAGCGACTCCACCCCCACCACCCGTCGGCTGCGCAAGGCCACCTGGGGTTGGTAGTACAGCTCGAACTGGTGGTTCTTGAGCGCCTTGCGCAGGTCGGTCTCCACGTCCAGCGAGGCAAAGCGGCGGGGGCCGCCGTTCTGGCCGTCGTGCTTGAGGGACTTGAAACCCTGGGCGCGGGCCAGTCCTTGCGCCTCCTTGGCCAGCGTCAGCAGTTGTTCGACCTCGCGCCCGTGTTGGGGGTGCAGGGCCAAACCCGCGCAGACCGACACGAACACCTCCTGCCCGTCGATGAGGAAGGGCACGTCCAGCGATTGCAGCACCCGTTCCAGTCGCTCATCGGTGTCGGCCTCGTCGCGGCCCCGCACGGCCAGCGCAAATTCATCGCCACCCACCCGGGCCAGACCCACATACCCCGTGGTGGCGTTTTTGAGGCGCTGGCCCACCTGCACCAGCAGCGCGTCACCGGCATGCTCCCCAAAGGTTTCGTTGACGCGATGGAAGCGCGCCAGGTTGAGCCAGCCCACGGCCAGCACGTCCTGGCCCAGGTCGGGGCCGGCCACTGCTTCGCGCACCTGGCGCACGAACATGCGCCGGTTGGCCAGGCCGGTCAGCTCGTCGTGCAGGGCCAGGTAGTCCACCAGGGCCTGGGTGCGGCGGGAGTCGGTCACGTTCTGGAAGGCGCCGAACACCCGGATGTTGGCGGGGCGGTCGTGGTCTTCGGGCCATTCACCGGTCATGGTGACGATGCGCTCGCCACTGTGGCTCCGGTCAGTCAGGCGGAACTCGATGTCCAACCGGGCGTTGGCGTTGGACAGGCCGCGAAAGGCCTGGCTCACCCGCAACCGGTCCGAGGGGTGGGCCAGGGCCAGCAAGCCGTCAAGGCGGCGTGGAATGTCGGTCAGGTCCAGCAGGCTGGCGGCGTCTTCCGACCAGTCCAGCTGGTCGGTGTGCGGGTCCCAATCCCAAAAGCCCAGGCCCGCAATGCGCCGGGCCGAGGCCTGACGCTGCCGCACGCCCCGAACCTCGCGGTTGAGGGCGCTGCTGCGCAGGGCATAACGCACCCGTTGCGCCAGCAGCGGGAAGTTGATGGGTTTGGTGATGAAGTCGGTGGCGCCGACGTTGAAGGCCCGTTCGATGGACTCCAGGTCCTCGCTGCCGGTGAGCATGATGATGGGGGTGCCATCGGCGTCGATCTGCCGGATGCGGGCGCAGGCGTCGAACCCGTCCATGTCGGGCATTTGCACGTCCATCAGCACCAGGTCGGGCTTGTGCACATGGAAGGCTTGTACACCGCGGCTGCCGTTGTCGGCCACCAGGACGGTGTAGCCCTGTTTGCCCAACACGGCTTGCACCAACCGACGGGTGGTGGGGTCGTCGTCAACGGCCAACAGGGTCAGTGGGGGGGGACTGGTCTGACTCACTCAGGTCTTTCAGCAACGCCCGACAGGGGGTGTCCGACCCATTGTAGGCAAACCGTTATGGTGTGCGTGCGCCCAGGCGGTGCAGCCCCCAGGTGGTGGCCCAGCACAGCCAGCCGGTCCACAGGTTGTGGCTGAGGAAGTGGGCCCCCCGGGCCTGTTGCACCGCCCCCAGCAGCAGACCGCACACCCCGATGAACACCGCCCAGCGCCGGGCGGCCACCGGGTTCACCGACCACAGCCACCAGGCCAGGGGCAGGAAGGCAAAGGCCGTGGACGCATGGCCGCCCGGAAAGCAGTGCCCCGGACCGCCGTCGGCCACGCCCCACAGCCAGTGGGACACGTGCTGGGCGGTGCCCCCGAAGGCGGCCAGGTCCCAGGGGCAACTGGTGCGGCTGAGTCCCTTGAGCACCACCACCACCACCAGCGATGCCCAGATGCTGCCCACCATCCAGGCGCGTTGGCCACGGCTGAGGGCCTTGAGCCCGCCCACCGGCCAGGGCACGGTCAGCGTCAGGCCCAGCAACAGCAGCCACCCCAGCTTGCGCACGCCATCGTGCAGGCCTTGGGCCAGCCAGGGGTGGTCGCGCAGGGCAAAGCCTTGGGCGTTGCCAAACGCCTGTGCCAGCGGCATGTCCAGCCCGCTGGCGTCCAAGGCGACCAGGACCACCAGGGCCAGCAGCAGCCAGGCCCCGTGTGTGGGGTGGGGCCAGATCGTTGAGTGTTTTTGGCCTCCAGCGCTTTCTGCTGTTGGCTTGTTTGCTATCGTCATTGATGCTTGGGCACGGGCGCGGCGCACAGGCCGAATGCGTCCAAGGGCGCTTGGTGGAGTTGGGTTTGCACGTCCGCCAGCCCCAGCAGGCTGTGGAACAGGTTGTCGTGGCTCCAGGCGCGTTCCCCCAGGGTGCGCAGGCAGGCGTCGTCCAGGTACAGGCGTTTTTTCAGCGCGGGCGACAACCAGGTGACCCAGGGCACCTGCTTTTGCTCGTCGGGCGCAATGGCGTAGGGCAGGCCGTGCAGGTAGAGGTTGTTCTCGCCCAGCGACTCGCCGTGGTCGGACATGTAGATCAGGCCGGTGTCGGCGTCTTGCGTCTTCAGCCAGGCGATGGTGTCGGCCAGCACCTGGTCGGTGTAGCGCAGGGCGTTGTCGTAGGCGTTGACCACCTCCTCGCGGGCGCAGGCCTGCAAGGCGTTTTGGGTGCACTCGGGCTGGAAGGACTTGTGGCTGGCGGGGGATCGCTTGAAATAGGCCGGACCGTGGTTGCCCATCTGGTGGAACACCACCACCGTGCCGCGCTGGCGGGCGTCGGCGGGCAGGGCCTTGAGTTGCTCGGGCAGGGTTTTGAGCATGATGCCGTCCAGGCACTCGCCATCGGGGCACAACTGAGGGTCGCGGCCCTCTCGGGTGTTGATGTTGGGCACGCGGTCGCACACGCCCTTGCAGCCGGATTGGTTGTCGATCCAGGTCACCGCCAGCCCGGCGCGTTGCAGCACGTCCATCAGGTTTTCGTAGCGGTCCTTGCTGGCCTCGTGGGCCTGTTTGCCGTGGTGCGAGAACATGCAGGGCACCGAGGCCTGGGTGTTGGTGCCGCACGAGCGGGTGTTGCCAAACCACAGCAGGCCGTCGGTGCGGGCCAGTTCGGCCAGCAGGGGCGTGGTCTGGCGGGGGTAACCGTTGAACGAGAAGTTGGCGGCTCGGGCGGTTTCACCCACCACCATCACCAGCAACAGCGGGCGGGCCTGGGGCGTGTAGGTGGGGCCCAGGCGAGCGTCTTCCCCAATGGGCAGCAAGGGTTTGGTGGCGTGCGGGGCCGAGGCCAAGGTGGCCGAGGTCACAGCGTAAAAGCTGTTGAGCGGGTTGATCAGGTAGCGCACCTGCTTGTGGTTGCGCATGACCGAGGCAAAGTCCTGGAAGATGGCCATCAGGGCGGCCCCTCCCAGGGCCATCCCCAGGGCGATGAGGCCGATGTTGCGCAACAGGCGCTTGCCTGCCCAGCCCAGCCATGGTTTCCAACCGCCGGTCTGGGGTTGTTGCCAGGCCACGGGCTGCCGCCACAGCCACACCGACGGGGCCACGCCCACCCACAACAGCGTCCACAGCAGGCCGGGCGAGAGCAGGTCCCGTACCTCACGCGCATCGGTGTGGACCACGTTGAGCAGCATGCTGGGGTCGATGACCGCGGAGTACTCGCGCATGAAATGCGACGCCCCCGCGGCCGACAGCAGGGCCAGCACCGCCATGGGCTTGAACAACCGGGGCCAGGCGCACAGGGCCAGCATTGCACTCAGCAAACCCAGCACCAGTGTGCCAAACCCGGCGACAAACAAGGCCCCGCGCAGGCCCCCCACTTCGGGCAGCGCCCACACCTGCTGCCACAGCGGCAGGTTGCCTGCCGTGACCAGCCAAGCGGCCAGCAGCCAGACCAGGGCGTACACACGCCAGGCACGGGCGGGAGAGGGGGTGGGTGGTGAGGGGTGGGTCATGGGGATGAAGGACGGCAGCGGGCACGCGAGCCTAAGGCGTCAGGATGAAGGCGGTGTGAACGTTCAGAAGCCCCAGCCCAGCCCCAGCCGCAAGGGCAGGTAGACCGCCATGCCCACCACGATGGTGCCCAGCAAGCCCTTGCGCCAGAAGAACCAGGCCGCACCGGCGGCCACGGCAAACAGGCGCGGGTCTTGCCAGCTGTGGATGAGGTGGCCCTGGGTCATCACCACCTCGGGGATGACCACCGCCGCCAGCGCGGCAATGGGGGCGTATTGCAGGCCGCGCTGGGCCCAGTGCGGCAGGGTCCAGGGTTGGTCCGACAGGAAAAACAGGCAGCGGGTGAGCACGGTCACCCCGGCCATCAGCACGATGGTCAGCAGGTTCCAGAGGTCGACTTCAGCCATGGGCGGCTCCCGGGGCCGTCCGCGGGCGCAGGGCGTCCAGGCCCAAGGCCAGGGCCACCGCCACGGCGATGGCCACCACGATGTTGAGCTTGAGCGGCAGCGCATAGGCCGCCACTGCGGCCGCCCCGGACACACCCATGGACAGCACCCGCAGCCGGGAGGTGGCCAGCGACAGCAGCACCCCCAGCAGCGCCAGGATGCCCGCAAACCCCAGGCCCCATTGGGTGGGGATGGCGTTGGCCGTGGCAATGCCGATCAGGCTGGCGCTCATCCAGGCCACGTAGTTGATGCCGCAGTTGCCCATCAGGTAGGCCTGCTGGGCTAGCCGCTCTTCGGGCGTCGTCTGGGCATGGGGTGGGTGCGGGAAACGCTTGGCAAAAAACACGTAGCTCAGGTCGGCGGTCAGGTAGCCGCTGACCAGACGCTCGCGCAAGGGCAGGTGCATCAGGTAGGGGCGCAGGTGGGCCGAGAACACCACAAACCGCAGGTTGACGCAGAAGGCGGTGGCCAGGATCACCCACAGCGGCGCCCCAGCGGCGATCAGCGGGATGGACGCCAACTGGGCGCTGCCGGCAAACACGGTGAGGGTCATGACCACCGATTCCACCGTGCTCATGCCCGACTTGACCATGGCCACGCCGGTCATCAGGCCCCAGGCCCCGATGCCGGTGGCCACGCTGATCAGGTCGCGCACCCCGCGCATGAACTCGGGGTGACGGCGGTATTCGGTTTTCCAGAACATGCAGGGCGGGGAACGGGGGGTGAGCGGGTGTGGATGGGGGGGCAGGTGGGGCTTCAGGCTGGGGCCGCCGTGTGATCCGTGTCGCCCGGGCAGGTTCCCAGCACGTCGCCCACGGCCAGGGGGCAGCCCCGCAGGAAGTCGGCCACGGGCAGGCGTTTGCCACCCGCGCGTTGCAGGTGGGTCAGGGTCAGCTGCCCTTGGCCGCAAACCACGGTCACGCCGTCAGGCGATGAGGATGAAATCGTGCCTTCACGCTTTTTGGTATTGATATTTTTGCTATTAATTTCGATGTTTTGAGTGGTGTGCGCACCCCAGACCTTCAGCGTTTCGCCCCGCCAGATGGTGGCAGCGCCGGGGAAAGGGTCGAAGGCGCGGATGCGGCGGGCAATGGCGTCGGCGCTGTGTGACCAGTCGATGCTGCTTTCGGCCTTGTCAATCTTGTGGGCGTAGGTCACGCCCTCGGCGGGTTGGGGCGTGCGCGTCAGGCCCCCGCAGGCGGCCATTTCCAGGGCCTCGACCATCAGCCGCCCACCCAGCTCGGCCAGGCGGTCGTGCAGGGTGGCGGTGGTGTCGTTG
This sequence comes from Hydrogenophaga soli, assembly GCF_054777695.1. Lineage (NCBI taxonomy): Bacteria > Pseudomonadati > Pseudomonadota > Betaproteobacteria > Burkholderiales > Comamonadaceae > Hydrogenophaga > Hydrogenophaga soli. The sequence continues at coordinate 312,955 of NZ_BAAHAK010000004.1, forward strand.
GCGTGGATGGACAGGCGTTCCACCACCAGCATGTCGCCGGTGTCCAGCCCGGCGTCCATCTGCATGATGGTCACGCCCGTCTCGGCGTCACCCGCCTCGATGGCGCGGTGGATGGGCGCGGCCCCCCGCCAGCGCGGCAGCAGCGAGGCGTGGATGTTCATGCAACCCAACCGCGGCAGGTCCAGCACCCATTGGGGCAGGATGAGCCCGTAGGCCGCCACCACCAGCACGTCGGGGCGGGCCTCCAGCAGCGCCTGCCGGGCGGCAGCGGCTTCGTCGGGGTGCTTGCCGTCCAGTCGCAGGCTGACGGGCTGGGCCACGGGGATGTGCTGGGCCACGGCCCATTGCTTCACCGGCGAGGCCTGGAGCTTCATGCCCCGCCCTGCCGGGCGGTCGGGCTGGCTCAGCACCAGCGGAATGTGGAACCCGGCGGCATGCAGGCGCTCCAGCGCCACGCGGGCAAATTCGGGGGTGCCGGCAAAGGCAACGCGCAGGCCGGGCATCAGCGGCTGCCCTTGCCGGGGCGTTCGCTGGCGCGTTCTTCCCGCTCTTCCTTGAGCATCTTGGTCTTGATGCGGTTGCGTTTGAGGGGCGACAGGTACTCCACGAACACCTTGCCCATCAGGTGGTCCATTTCGTGCTGGATGCACACGGCCAGCAGGCCTTCGGCTTCCAGGGTCTGCATCTGGCCCTTGCGGTCCAGGGCCTGGACCTTGACGGCCACCGAGCGCTCGACGCCGTCGTAGATGCCGGGCACCGACAGGCAGCCTTCGTCACCTTTTTGCTTTTCGGGGCTGGCCCACAGCAGCGTGGGGTTGATCAGCACCAGGGGCTGGTTGCGTTCTTCGCTGGCGTCGATGACGATGAGCCGTTGGTGCACATCCACCTGGGTGGCGGCCAGGCCCACGCCGTTGGCGTCGTACATGGTTTCGAACATGTCGTCGATCAGCGGTTGCAGGGCATCGTCTACCTGCTCGACAGCAGCAGCCACCTTGTGCAGACGGGGATCGGGGTAACGCAGGATGGGCAGCAGGGGCATGGCAGGGATCGGTACAGGCAACAATGTCGCTATTTTCGCCACTTTTGCTGCGCAGCCCGAGGCAGGGCGGCCATCGCCGTTGCCTGTTGAGGGCCATGGGCGCACAATGAAAAGATTCTTTGCCCGCCGTCACCATGAAGTTTTCGGACACCCCCTCTGCCGTGAGCCTGAACTGCAACCCCATTTCCGCCCGTGTCGTGGCCTTGTCGCGCAGGAGTCGGCTCCAGTGGGCGGCTCTGGCGCTGTGCATGGGCACTGGTCTGAACGCCCTGGCGCAGACCTACCCCGTCACCCCGCAGCAGCGGACCACGGCGCAGCAGGTGGCCCAGGCGGGGGTGCCGTTGTCCGAGCTGGCGGCCGATGCGCCGCAGCGTTACACCGTCAAGCGCGGGGACACGCTGTGGGCCATTTCACGTTTGTTCCTGCGCAGCCCCTGGCGCTGGCCCGAGTTGTGGGGCATGAACCTCAAGGACATCCACAACCCGCACCGGATTTATCCGGGGCAGGTGCTGGTGTTGGACACCACCAACGGACGGGCACTGCTGAAGGTGGATGGATCGGCCCCCGCGGGCACAGTCAAAGTGGAGCCGCGCACCCGTTACGAGTCGTTGGCGGAGTCGGCCATTCCCACCCTGCCCTTGCACATCATCGAACCCTTCCTGGTCGAGGCGCAGATTGTGGAGGAGCGCGACTTGGCGCGCGCCCCCCGACTGGTGGCGGCCCAAGAGGGGCGTGTGTTGTTGAGCAAGGGGGACCGGGCCTACGCCCGTTCCGTCCATGGCGCGGAAGACGGGGGCCTGTCCACCGAGCCGGGCGAACCACGCCAGTTCCGGGTGTTCCGCAACGCGGTGCCCGTCAAGGACCCCTCCACCCAAGAAGTGTTGGGCTACGAAGCGCAGTACGTGGGCAAGGCCGTGTTGAAGCGGCCCGAGGTCTTGCGCGAGCTCGGGGTCAAGAACGGTCAGCGCCAGATTGAAATCGAGCCCGCCACGGTGGACATCGTGGCCACCAAAGAGGAAATACGTGTGGGCGACCGGTTGTTGCCCATCGGCGATCGCGGTCACGTTGCGTTTGTCCCCCGCGTGCCGCCGGAACCCATCAACGGGCAAATCGTCTCGGTGTATGGCGCGGCGGTTCGTTTCGCCGGTCAGAACCAGGTGGTGCTGATCGACAAGGGCACTGAGCAAGGCATCGAGGTGGGGCATGTGCTGCAGGTGCTGAAGGACGGTCGGGTGATGCAGGACAAGACCGACGACACCAAGGCCGTCATCCATTTGCCCAGCGAGCGCAACGGGGTGATGGTGGTGTTCCGCACCTTCGAGCGCCTGTCGTATGCCCTGGTGCTCGACATCACCGATGGCGTCAAGGTTGGTGACCGATTCAACACCCCCTGACGTGGACGTCTCGCGGCGCGACTGGCTGCGGCTGAGCCTCACCCCAGGGGTGGGCAATGTGGCGGCCCGCAAGCTGTTGGCGGCGTTCGGAACGCCAGACGGCCTGTGGACGCAGTCGGTGTCGGCGTTGCGGCAGGTGGTCAGCGCAGCGCAGGCGCAGGCTTTGCTGACGGAACCGGAGGCCCTGGCATCCCAGTGGGAGGTGTTGCAGCAATGGTTGGGGGGCGCACCGTTGCGCCATGTGTTGACCCTGGCCGATCCCGACTACCCGCCCGACCTGCTGCACATTCCCGATCCGCCCTTGCTGCTGTACGCACAGGGGCAGTTGCCGTGGCTGCGTCAAGGCACCCGGTTGGCCATGGTGGGCAGCCGCAACCCCACCGCGCAAGGAGCCCAGACGGCGCGGGACTTTGCGCAGGCGTTGGCGGCGCAGGGGGTTTGCATCGTGTCCGGCCTGGCCTTGGGGGTGGATGGCGCTGCCCACGAAGGGGCGCTGTCCGGTGGCGGTGGCACGGTGGCCGTGGTGGGGACGGGCTTGGACCGGGTGTATCCGCGTCAGCACCGTGATTTGGCGCATCGGATTGCATCACACGGCGTGTTGTTGAGCGAGTACCCCTTGGGCACACCCGCGCAGGCCGCCAATTTTCCCAAACGCAACCGCCTCATTGCCGGGCTCACCCAGGGCACCCTGGTGGTGGAGGCCGCGTTGGCGTCCGGATCGTTGATCACCGCCCGTTGTGCGGCCGACATGGGCAAGGAGGTGTTGGCCATTCCCGGGTCCATCCACTCGCCGCAGTCCCGGGGCTGCCATTCGCTCATCCGGCAAGGGGCCAAACTGGTGGAAACGGTGCAGGATGTGCTGGAAGAGTTGCAGTTGACCGATGCCCGGCGAACCGCCCGGGTGGCCGATGACCCGTTTGCCGAGGCAGAACCGTCCGATCCCCTGCTGGATGCGCTGGGCCACGATCCCGTCGGTTTGGACGCACTGCAGGCCCGCACCGGCTGGCCCACGGCGGCCCTGCAGTCGCGGTTGTTGGAACTGGAGCTGGACGGGGCCGTGGCACGCCTGCCGGGTGGCTTGTTCCAGCGGGTGGTTTGCGCCTGACCAACCCTGTGTGGCGTCAGGCCAGCAGGCGCTCGGGATTGGCGTCGAGCTTTTCGAGCGCTGCACGGGTGGCGCGCACGGTCAGCGACTCTTCTTCGGCGGGAACCAGCAGGCCCGCCTGAAGGTAAGACGCCATTCGGGTGGTCTGAATCAGGAAATAGCGCTGTTGGGCGGTGGCGAACAGGCACAGCTGGCCACGGTCACTGCGCCAGGCCAGCTGGACCTGGGCGATGTGCCCATTGTGGTCCAGGGTGAACCACGCGCCCAGCTGCAGCTCCTTGGCCCAGGCCCTGACGGCTTCGCCCGGTGTCTGCCCGCCGTGGGTGATGATTTCGATGTTGGAGGCATCGACGCCGGTGATCATCTCGATGCTGTCCTGGTCAAGCTCCAGGTCGGCGGTGTCCTCCTGGGGCAAGAAGTCTTCCAGCGACGACAGGTTGCGGGTGACTGCGGCCAGTTGTTCCGGTGGGATGGTTTCGGTTCGGGACATGAACGCATCGGCCAGGGTGTCGCTGATGCGTTTGATGTGTTCGTTTTGCTCGTCCGCTTCGATGCCCAGCAAGCCCATGCCCTTGCGCAGGCGGCTGAGCAGGTTGGGCAGCTGGGCGATGACCTGGCTGCGTTCGGCCCGGGTGGGCTTTGCACTGGCGGCCCAGAGCAGGTCGGAAGCGGTCTGTTTCAGCAACACCATGACTTCGTGTTGCGGGTCGTGCTTGACGTGGGCCACCGCCAGAACCTCGGCCCACACCTTGAACAGGAACTCCCGGATGACCTCACGCACCGGCATGTTGTCCAGTTGCTTGCGCAACTCGATGGTGTACTGAACGGTGAGGGTTTCCTTCAGTTCGACCTGTTGCGCCACGCTCACCAGCTTGCCCGCTTGGCCCCGCTTCTGGAGGTGATTGGCCAGAAAGTGCTGGAACTCGTCGTACACCAGTTGGAACACCCGGCGCCCGGTTTCGGGGTACTGCTCAATGACCTGGACCACCCGGCGGATTTCGGCCTCCAGGGCCTTGGCGCTGTCATCGTCAGACAGGCTGGCATCAAAACCCAAGGCGCACGACCCCATGCGGTCGATCAGGCGGCGGGCCGGATGTTGCAGTGAGCTGAAGAAGTCCGGTTCGGCCAGCGCCACCCGCAACACGGGAATCTGCAGGCGGGCAAACCACACCCGCAGGGTGGGCTTGAGTCGGTCTTCGGTCAGGATGCTCTGGAACATCAGCGCCACCACTTCAATGGTGGCTTTCTCGCTGGGCGAGTCGGTGGCCTGCTTCAGCTGATTGCTTTGCTGGCGCACCCACTGGATGTAGCGCTCCATGTCCACAGGCACCGCTTCCATGCCTGGGGCGCCGACAGCGGGTGTCCCCGTTGACGGCATCTGTGCAAAGCGCACGGTCGGGGCTTCGTCCAGCAGGGCTTTCAGGTGAGGCGACACCTGGGGGGGCGTGGATGAAGCGGCTCGGGCGGTGGTCGGCAGCTGTTCATCGAACACCCGTCGGATGCGCTGAAGCACATCTTGTCCGCGGTCGCGTGCCCACGACAACCATTCCGGGCTTCGCTCCCGATTGCCGATGGGGCCTTGCGCAAGGGGGGGCATTGAGTTGGGGGAAGGGTCCAACGCGCCAGACGACGACGTGGGAGACGCGTCTGCCCTGCCGGACGACGGCTGCCTGCGCATGGCTTGGCGCAGGTCGATGGTCGGCATCACGCCATTGGTGACCAGAAACCGATTGCCCTCGATGTAGGCATCGTGCAGTTGCTTGGGAATGGCGCTCAGCATGACCCGCTGAAGCAATTTCCATTGGTTGGCGCTCAGGCCCGCTTGAACCCATTCGCTCAAAAACAGTTGCGCCAGAACGTCCGACTTGACCGGGTCTTGGGGAAACAGCTCGGTGCGCCCTTCGGCAAACAGCAGTCGGACGCGCAGGTCGGTCAAGGCTTGCCCTGCCACTTCCTGGATGCGGGCCCCCAGGCGGGAGGCCATGAGCTGCACCTCAACGGCCTCTTCTGCCATCAGCTCCAGGGTTTGGGTGTGGAGCGTGTCTGGCCCCGTGTCCTTGCCCAGTGAGGCCAGTTGCCGCTGCAACGCGGCCCTGAGGTTGTCGATCCACACGGGGGCCTGGCGATTGAACTCGGCCACCGTGTCCCGCAGGGACTGGGCCTCGCGGGCAGACATGGCGTCCGTGATCTGCTGCGTCAGGTCATCCTGGGCCGCTTGCACGACCTTGGGCAGGATGAGCCCCGCCTGTGAGCAAAAACGCTGTCGGGTGGCGTGGGCCAGTGCAACGAATGGTTCGGATGGATGCTTCACGACGGACCAACAATGGGGGCGGGGCGTCAGGCCGTCGCGCCGTGGTTGGGATCGTCAGGGTTGGAGCTGCGTTTGTCTGCCCGAATCAAATCTTCCCTGCGGATGCCCAGCCACATGGCAATGGCGGCGGCGACGAACACCGATGAATAGATGCCGAACAGGATACCAATGGTCAGCGCCAGCGCAAAGTAGAACAGCGTGGGACCCCCGAACAGCAACATGGACAGCACCATGATCTGGGTGGATCCGTGGGTGATGATGGTCCGGCTGATGGTGGAGGTGATGGCGTGGTCGATCACCTGCACGGGGGTCATCTTGCGCTGCTTGCGGAAGGTTTCGCGAATCCGGTCGAAGATCACCACCGATTCGTTGACCGAGTAACCCAGCACTGCCAGCACAGCGGCCAGCACGGCCAGCGAAAACTCCCACTGGAAGAAGGCGAAAAAGCCCAGGATGATGATCACGTCGTGCAGGTTGGCGATGATGGCCGACACGGCGTATTTCCACTCGAAGCGGAACGCCAAGTAGATCATGATGCCCACCACCACCAGGGCCAGGGCGGTGAGGCCATCGCTGGCCAGCTCCTTGCCGATCTGTGGGCCCACAAACTCCGTGCGACGCAACTCCACCGCCGGGTTCTGGGCTTTGAGGGCCGCCATCACCGTTTCGGTCTGTTGGCCGGAATTCTGACCCTCCAAAACGGGCAAGCGCATCAGCACATCGCGTGAGGTGCCGAAGTTCTGAACCGGCACATCCTGGTAGCCCAGCTTCTCGATGGTCTGGCGCACGGCGTTGATGTCGGCCGACTCCTGGTAGGCCACCTCGATGACCGTGCCCCCGGTGAACTCCACCGACAGGTGCAGCCCGCGGGTGAACAGGAAAAACACCGCGGCAGCGAAGGTGATGAACGAGACGGCGTTGAACACCAGCGCGTGGCGCATGAACGGGATGTCCCGCTTGATCCGGAAAAATTCCATGTCAGGGCTCCATTCAGGATTGTTTCGAGGGGGTGGCAGGCAAGCTGGCATCGACCGCCTTCCACACCGTGCCGATGGACACCGACTTCAGCTTCTTCTGACGTCCGTACCACAGGTTGACCACGCCGCGGGAGAACAACACCGCCGAGAACATGGAGGTGAGGATGCCCACGCAGTGCACCATGGCAAAGCCGCGCACAGGCCCCGAACCGAACAACAGCAGGGCCAGACCGGCGATCAGTGTGGTCACGTTGGAGTCCAGGATGGTGGCCCAGGCGTGTTCATAACCGGCGTTGATGGCGGCTTGCGGCGACGAGCCGTTGCGCAACTCTTCGCGCACCCGTTCGTTGATCAGCACGTTGGAGTCGATGGCCATGCCCAGCGCCAGGGCCATGGCGGCGATGCCGGGCAGCGTCAGGGTGGCTTGCAGCATGGACAGCACGGCCACCAGCAGGATGAGGTTGACCGCCAGCGCCAGGCTGGAGAACACGCCAAACATGGCGTAGTACACACACATGAAGGCCACGATCACCAGGAAGCCCCACATCACGCTGTGGATGCCCTTGCTGATGTTGTCAGCGCCCAGGCTGGGGCCGATGGTGCGTTCCTCGATGATTTCCATGGGCGCGGCCAGCGAACCGGCGCGCAGCAGCAAGGCGGTGTCGCTGGCTTCTGCGGTGCTCATGCGGCCCGAGATCTGCACCCGCCCGCCACCGATTTCGCCCCGGATGACGGGGGCCGTGACCACTTCGCCCTTGCCCTTTTCGAACAGCAGGATGGCCATGCGCTTGCCCACGTTCTCGCGGGTGACGTCGCGGAAGATGCGGGCCCCCTTGGCGTCCAGCGTCAGGTGCACGGCGGCTTCCTGGGTCTGGCTGTCAAAACCGGCTTGGGCATCGGTCAGGCTCTCGCCGGTCAGGATGACCTGGCGCTTGGTGATGACGGGCTGGCCGTTGCGGTCCAGATGCCGCTCGGACCCGAAGGGCACCGGGCCTGCGCCGGTTTCGGCGGCCCGGCCTTCGGCACTTTCGTCCACCATGCGCAGCTCCAGCGTGGCGGTGCGGCCCAGGATGTCCTTGGCCTTGGCCGTGTCCTGCACACCGGGCAGTTGCACCACGATGCGGTCCTGGCCTTGCTGCTGGATGACGGGTTCGGCCACGCCCAGCTCGTTGATGCGGTTGTGCAGCGTGGTGATGTTCTGCTTCAGCGCTTGTTCCTGAACCTTGCGGGCCGCTTCGGGCTTGAGGTTGAGCGCAATGCGGGTTTCCGCCGCATCGGCGCTGACCGTGGCGATCAGGTCGGGGAACTGGTCTTGCAGCAGGTTCTGGGTGGCCTGCACGGCGGCGGCATCGCGCAGCCGGATTTCCAGCGACTGGTTGTTGCGGGTGATGCCGCCGTGGCGGATGCCTTTTTCACGCAGTGAGGTGCGCAGGTCGGACGCCAGCGCTTCGGCGCGCTTGGACAGGGCCCCCTGCATGTCCACTTGCAGCATGAAGTGCACGCCGCCGCGCAGGTCCAGGCCCAGGTACATGGGGTTGGCGTGCAGGGCTTGCAACCAGCTCGGCGTGCGGGGCACCAGGTTCAGGGCCACCACATACGTGGGCTCGGCGGCGTTGGGGTTGAGCGCCTTTTCCAGGGCGTCACGGGCCTTGATCTGGGTGTCGGTGTCGTTGAAGCGGGCTTTGACCGAGTGACCCTCCAACTGGATCAGGCCGGCCGAGTGGCCGCTGTCCTGCAAGACCTTTTCGACCTGCGCCAGGGTGCCGGCATCCACCTTGGTCGATGCCTTGACGGGGGAAACCTGGATGGCCGGGGCCTCGCCGAACAGGTTGGGCATGCTGTACAGGCTGCCCAGGAGCAACATGATCCCAATGATCACGTACTTCCAGAGGGGGTATCGGTTCATGATGCGTGTGCCGTTCAGCAGATCACTTGATGGAGCCCTTGGGCAGGACCTGGACCACGGCGGCGCGCTGGAATTGGATTTCCACGCCGTTGGCCACTTCCAGGGTGATGTGGGCATCGCCCAGCTTGGTCACCTTGCCCAGCATGCCGCCACCCACCACCACCTCGTCGCCTTTGGCCAGCGCCTCGATCATGGTCTTGTGTTCCTTGGCCTTCTTCATTTGCGGGCGGATCATCACGAAATACAGCACCACAAACATCAGCACCAGGGGCAGCATGCCCATCAGGGTGCCTTGGGGGTCGGTGGCGCCAGCGGTTTGGGCGTAAGCGGTAGAAATGAACACAGGGAGGCTCCAGATTCCAAAAACAGCTGTGGCCGCAGGGCGCGGCCAAGCAAAGTTCCTGATTGTATGTGTCTCGGGGGGACCCGGCGGTTCCGTGGGGTCGGGCGGGGTGAGGTCGAGGGGGTGGAGGCTGAAGTGCAAAAATGAGAGCATCAACTTCAGTAAATAAAAGCGGCAGAGGTCATTTTCGCTTTCAATGTCCTCTGCCGTCAGGGGCACCGGGCCCGGGGTCAGCCGCGTGAGCCGCCTTGTTCCCAGGCCGATGCCAGCGTGGCCCACCGGGTTCTGACGGCGGCCAGGTTGCGGGCCTTCACATGCCCGAAGCCCTTGATGCCGTCGGGCAGTTGCGCCAGCTCCAGTGCCTGCGCATGGGTGGCGGCGGACAGGCGACTCAACACCTGCTCCACCAGCGCCTGGTAGTCGGTGATCAACTGGCGCTCGGTGCGGCGCTCCTCGCTGCGGCCAAACAGGTCCAGCGCCGTGCCGCGCAGGGACTTGAGCGGGGCCAGCCAGCGGAACACGGTGCGCATGGCCGGGCCGTAAGGCTGTTTGACGCCTTCGCCCTTGTCGTTGCGCTTGCCTCCCACGGGCGGAGCCAGGTGGTAGCCCACGCGGTAGCCCGGCTCGAACATCGTGTCCAGGCGTTGCTGGAAGCTGTCGAGCGTGTGCAGGCGGGCCACCTCGTATTCGTCCTTGTAGGCCATCAGCTTGAACAGGTTGCGGGCCACGGCCTCGGTCAGGCTGGTCTTGCCCAGCTTGGCTTCGGCCATGCGGACCGTGTCCACACACTGTTGGTAACGCTGGGCGTAGGCGGCATCCTGGTAGTCGGTGAGGAAGGCCACCCGGCGGGCGATCACCTGCTCCAGGGGTTCCCGCTTGTGCAGGGTGATGGTCTGGGCCGGGGTCAGCAGTCGTTGCACCGCGGCGGGGTCGTGGGCGGCCATGCGGCCCCAGTCGAAGGCGCGTTTGTTGGCGTCCACCGCCACGCCGTTGAGTTCGATGGCGCGCATCAGTGAGCCGCGTTCCAGCGGAATCCAGCCCTTTTGCCACGCATAACCCAGCAGCATGGGGTTGATGTACAGCGTGTCGCCCATCAGCGTGCTGGCCATGGCTTCGGCGTTGAACAGGCCCAGGTCCGCCGGGGCCACAGCCTGTGAGACCTTGGAGACGCAGGCTTCGGCCGGGTTTTGCCAGTTGCCGTCACGGACAAAGGCCGCGGTGGGGGTGCTGACGCTGTTGAGGGCCACGCGGGTGCGACCCTCGCGCATGCGCAGCAGCGTGTCCTTGGCGGCGGTGACGATGGGGTCGCAGCCCAGGATCAGGTCGGCGGTGGCCATGCCCACGCGGGTGGTGCAGATGTCGTCCTGGCGGGGCGCGATCAGGATGTGGCTCCAGGTGGCGCCGCCCTTCTGGGCCAGACCGGCGGCGTCCTGGGTGACGATGCCCTTGCCCTCCATGTGCGCGGCCATGCCCAGCAGCTGTCCGATGGTGATGACCCCGGTGCCGCCCACACCCGCCACCACAATGCCCCACGGGGCACTCAGGGGGGTGGGCAGCGGCTCGGGCAGGTTGGTGGCAGGCGCGTGGGGGTTGCCTTCGGTGCGGCTGGCCTTTTTCAGCTCGCCTTCCACGGTCACAAAGCTGGGGCAAAAGCCCTTGATGCAGCTCAGGTCCTTGTTGCAGCTGCTCTGGTTGATGGTGCGTTTGCGCCCGAACTCGGTTTCCAACGGCTCGATGGACAGGCAGTTGCTCTGCACCCCGCAGTCGCCACAGCCTTCACACACCAGGTCGTTGATGACCACGGTCTTTGTGGCCTGGGCCATCGTGCCGCGCTTGCGGCGGCGGCGCTTTTCGGTGGCACAGGTCTGGTCGTAAATGATGACCGAGGTGCCCTGGATCTCGCGGAACTGGCGCTGGATGCGGTCCAGCTCGTCGCGGTGGTGGATCTCCAGCCCGGTGGGCAGGCCGGTCACGCCGCTGTACTTCTCGGGCTCGTCGGTGACGATGGTCAGCGCCGTCACACCCTCGGCCTTCATGCTGTTGGCGATCTGCACCACGCTGTGGCCCTCGGGCCGCTCACCCACCTGCTGGCCGCCGGTCATGGCCACGGCGTCGTTGTACAGAATTTTGTAGGTGATGTTCACCCCGGCCGCAATGCTCTGGCGGATGGCCAGGATGCCGCTGTGGAAGTAGGTGCCGTCGCCCAGGTTGGCGAACACATGCTGTTCACTGCTGAACGGCTGCTGTCCCACCCAGGGAACGCCCTCGCCGCCCATCTGGGTGAAGCCGATGGTGTCGCGGTCCATCCAGATGGTCATGAAATGGCAGCCGATGCCTGCCATGGCGCGCGACCCCTCGGGCACCCGGGTGCTGGTGTTGTGCGGGCAGCCGGAGCAGAACCACGGCTGGCGTGCGACCTCGGTGCCGACGGACAGCGTGAGCATGCCGCGCTCCTTGGCGTCCAGCACGTCCAGGTGGCGGTCCATGCGGGCGGCCACGTCGTCGGGCACGCCCAGCTTCTTCAGCCGCTGGGCGATGGCACGGGCGATGAGGGCGGGCGACAGGTCGGCGTTGGCCCGCAGCAGCGTGTGGGCGCTGGGGTTGGGCATGCTCCATTCACCGCCGGAGAAATCGCCCTCCACCTCGTTGAACTTGCCCAGCACGTTGGGCCGCACGTCACTGCGCCAGTTGTACAGCTCTTCCTTGAGCTGGTATTCGATGACCTGGCGCTTTTCCTCCACCACCAGGATTTCCTTCAGGCCAGCGGCGAACTCGCGGGTGGTCTGCGCCTCCAGCGGCCACACCACGGCCACCTTGTGCAGGCGCAGCCCGATGCGGTGGCAGGTGGCCTCGTCCAGGCCCAGGTCCCGCAACGCCTGGCGGGTGTCGTTGTAGGCCTTGCCGCTGGCGATCACGCCCAGGCGGTCATCGGCACTTTCGATCACGTTGTGGTTGAGGCGGTTGGCGCGCACATAGGCCAGTGCGGCGTACCACTTGTGGTCCATCAGGCGGGCTTCTTGGTCCAGGGCCGCGTCGGGCCAGCGGATGTGCAGGCCGCCAGAGGGCATGGGGAAGTCGGGCAGGACGATGTTCACCCGCTCCGGGTCGATCAGGGCGGTGGCGCTGGACTCGACGATCTCCTGGATGGTCTTCATGCCGGTCCACACCCCGGCAAAGCGGCTCATGGCAAAGGCGTGCAGACCCAGGTCCAGGATGTCTTGCACGTTGGTGGGGAAAAACACCGGCAGGCCGCAGGCCTTGAAGATGTGGTCGCTCTGGTGCGCGGCGGTGGAGCTTTTGGCCACGTGGTCATCACCTGCGATCGCCAGGGCACCGCCCCAGGGGGTGGTGCCGGCCATGTTGGCGTGCTTGAACACGTCGGAGCAGCGGTCCACGCCCGGCCCCTTGCCGTACCAGATGCCAAACACGCCGTCGAACTTCTGGGTGCCCTTGGGGGCAAAACCCAGTTGCTGGGTGCCCCACACCGCCGTGGCCGCCAGTTCCTCGTTGACCCCGGGCTGGAACACGATGCTCTGCGCCTTCAGGTACTTGCTGGCCTTTTGCAGCGCCTGGTCGTAACCCCCCAGGGGTGAACCCCGGTAGCCGCTGATGAAGCCCGCGGTGTTCTTGCCCTGCAAGGCGTCGCGCTGGCGTTGCAGCATGGGCAGCTTGACCAGGGCCTGCACCCCGCTCATGAACGCCCGCCCGTGCTCCAGGCTGTATTTGTCGTCGAGGGTGACGGTTTCCAGGGCCCGGCGGATGTGCTCGGGCATCTCGCGGGAGAAGGGTGCGTTCATGGTTTGTCTCCTGAAGGCGGCTTTTTGGATCGGCAGGGATGGGCCGGGGTTCCGTCTGCAGGGGGCGTGCAGCCCGGGTGGGGTCATGGCCATGCAGCGGCGCGAACGGCACAGTGTAGGGACAGTTGTGCGATAAGTGTTTGCTTTTCATGCCCAAATTCACCTAGGTTGGGAAAGAATATTTCTTGATAATGCCCTTTATGGAAACGCTGGATAAGTTTGACCTGGCCATCCTGCAAGCCCTGCAGGCCGATGGCCGTTTGACCAATGCCGAGCTGGCCAGCCGCGTGGGCTTGTCGGCGGCACCCTGCTGGCGACGGGTGCGGGCGCTGGAGCAGGCGGGTTACATCCTGGGCTACCGGGCCGAGCTGGACCGGCGCAAGGTGGGGCTGGGGGTGCTGGCCTTTGTGCGGCTGGACGCCGAGCGCAACACGGGCGATGCGACCCGGGCGCTGGAGGAGGCCATCCGCCGTCTGCCCGAGGTCATCTCATGCCACTACATCAGCGGCAACGGCACCTTCGAATTGCAGGTGGTGGCGCAGGACCTGGACAGCTTTTCGCGCTTTGCGCTCAACAGCCTCATCAACCTGCCCAACGTCAAGGACTTGCACACCAGCTTTTCGTTGGGCGAGGTCAAGGCCGCAGCTCCGCTGCCCTTGGGGCATTTGGCACGGTGATCCGGCTTTCGGCTACATTGGTTCGCTGATTGGCCAGGTGATGCCCCATGCTGTTTCGAGTGCTTGTTTGTGTTGCCGTGGCGCTGGCGTATGTGGCCAGTGGATGGCTGTCTCTGCAGATCAGCACGCCGCCCCATTACATCTCCATGGTGTTTCTGCCCGCCGGCGTGGCCTTGGGGGCCATGCTGGTGTGGGGCTGGTGGGCGGCCCCTGGCGTGTGGCTGGGTTCCGCGGTGGTGCAGTGGCTGGCCAGTGGTCAGTTGCCCATGGCGCAATGGCCCTTGACCGTGCTGTTGTCGCCCTTCGGGGCCGTGGTCCAGGCCGGGCTGACCGCGGCGCTGGCGCGGCGGTTTGGCGGCTACCCCCACGATGTGGACACGCCTCGGCGAACCCTGTTGTTCATGCTGGTGTTGGTGCCGCTGGGGCATTGCCTCAACGCCAGCCTGTCCGTGCCTCTGCTGGTCCATTCCGGGGCCATGCCCCCGGCCGAAGCCGCATTCAGTTGGTGGGCCTGGTGGCAAGGCGATGCCCTGGGGGCGGTGCTGGTCACGCCCTTGATGCTGGTGGCCTTTGGGCGGCCCGCCGAGTCCTGGCGGCCGCGCTGGAAAACCGTGGCCCTGCCCATGGTGCTGGCGCTGGCGGTGGTGGCGGTGTCGTTCAGCCAGATCCTGCGCAGCGAGCAACGTGCGCTGGCACAGCGGTTTGACCAAGCCTCGCACGCCCTGAGGGAGCGGTTGCAGCGGCGCCTGGATGCCCAGACCGATGCCGTGCTGGCCGTGACCCGACTCAAGGAACTGACGTCCGACGAGGACCCCCGCACGTTTGAGCTGACCACGTCCATCTGGCTCAACCGCTACGCGGGCACACAGAACTTTGGCTGGAGCCCCTGGGTGAACCACGCGGATCGGTCGGCCTTCGAAACCCTGGCGCGCACGCGGCACCGGGCGGCTCTCGGGGGCACCCGGTACGAAATCCGCGGTCGCAACCAGGACGGCCAGACCTTTGTGGCACCGCCCTCGGCAGCCTATCTGCCCATTTTGTTTGTGGAACCGCTGGAGCCCAATCGGTCGGTGCTGGGCCTGGACGTGATGGTGCTGCCGGCCACGGCCCGCGCCGTTCGGGCGGCGCTGAACTCCGGGCAACCGCAGGTGACCGAGGGCATCCGCCTGGTGCAGGAGACCGGTGAACAGCGGGGCGTGGTGATGTACCAGGCCGCCTACGACCCCACCGCGATGGGGCCCTCGTCGCTGCGGGTGCGCGGGGTGGTGTCGGCGGTGTTCCGCATGGACGATGTGTTGCAGGCCGCCCTGGAAGGTTTGGACACCAGTTACCTCACGGTGTGCCTGATCGATCCCCAGGCCCCTGCCGCCAACCAGCGCCTGAGCGGGCCGTTGGGTTGCGAGGAGCCCGACGGCATGCGCCCACACCATTTTGTGTCACTGCCCGTGCATTTCGGTGAGCGGCAGTGGTTGTTCCAGGTGGCGTCGGGCTCGCATTTCGAAACCCAGGAGCGGGGCTGGATCTCCTGGGTCACGTTGACCGTGAGCCTGATGGCTGTGGGGCTGCTGGGGGTGTTCCTCATCGTCCAGACCGGGCATGCCCGGCGTACCGAGCAATTGGTGGTGGCGCGCACCCGGGAGCTGGCGCAGAGCAACGAAGGCCTGCACCGACTGGCCATGTTCGACCCCCTGACCGGGCTGGCCAACCGCCTTCACTGGGTGGGCGAAGCCCGCAAGGCCCTGGACGCAGCCCGGCGGCATGGAGACCGTCTGGCGGTGCTGTTTGTGGACCTGGACCACTTCAAGGACGTCAACGACAGCCTGGGCCACAACATGGGCGACCTGCTGCTGCAAGCCGTGTCCCAGCGTTTGCAGGCCTGCATGCGCTCGCACGACCTGATGGCCCGTCAAGGCGGGGACGAGTTTGTCGTGCTGCTCAACCGCTTGCGCTCCCGGGACGATGCCGCCGCCGTCGCGACCAAGATGATCGAGCAGCTGACCCAGCCCTTCACCCTGCATGAACACGAGGTGCATGTGTCGGCCAGCATCGGCGTGGCCTGGTTTGAAGGGGGGCATGCCGATGTCGATGCCCTGCTTCGCCACGCCGACATGGCCATGTACCAGGCCAAGGCGTCGGGGCGCAATGGCTGGTCGTTCTTCGAACCGCAGATGGACCAGAGCGTGGCCCAGCGGGTGAAGGTGGAAAGCGGCCTGCGCCGCGCCCTTGTCCAGAACGAACTGGTGCTGCACTACCAGCCGCAGATGGACTGCGCCACCGGCCAGATCGTGGGCGTCGAAGCCCTGGTGCGCTGGCAGCACCCCGACGGGGGCCTGCTCATGCCCGACCAGTTCGTGCCGCAGGCCGAAGCCAACGGGCAGATCGACGAACTGGGCGCCTGGGTGATGCGCGAGGCGTTTGGCCAATGGCGGCGCTGGCAGCAGCAGGGCATCACCGGGTTGACCATGGCGGTCAACGTGTCGGCGGTGGAGTTTGGCCGCCCGACCTTCATCCCGCGCCTGCGCCAGATCCTGGACGAAACCGGGGCCGACCCCGACTGGCTGGAACTGGAAATCACCGAAACCGCGCTCATGCAGGCCCTGCCCGAGCTGGTCGAGCGGCTGGGCGACATGGCCCGCATGGGGGTGCGGCTGTCGCTGGACGACTTTGGCACCGGCTACTCCAGCCTGGGCTACCTCAAGCGCCTGCCGCTCAACAGCCTCAAGATCGACCGCTCCTTTGTGCACGACCTGCCGGGCGACAAGGAGGACGAAGCCATCGTTTGCGCCACCCTGTCCATGGCCCGGGCGCTGGGTCTGAGCGTGGTGGCCGAGGGGGTGGAACTGCCCGAGCAGCGCAGCTTCCTGGCGCAGCAGGGTTGCAACCTCATCCAGGGCTGGTTGGTGGCGCGGCCCATGGACGCCCGGGCGTTCGAGGCCTGGTGGGCCAGCCACGGCGGGCGCTGACCCGGCCCGCAGCAGGCACCGGGTTCAGGGGGCGCCCACCCCCGCGCGCGGCCACAGGGCCCACAACTGCAAGGGCTGCTTGAGCCCCCCGGCGATGGCCAGGGCCTCGTCCCCCCAACCCGCAAAGTAGTCGGCCCGCGCGGCCCCGGTGATGGCCGCCCCCGTGTCCTGGGCCAGCACCAGGCGTTGCAGCACCGCCGTGGGGCCGGGGCTGGCCAACCACACCGGCGTGCCATAGGGAATGGCCCCGGGGTCCACCGCAATGGAGCGCTGGGGCGTGAGGGGCACGCCTTGGGCACCCCGCGGGCCGAACGCGGCATCCAGCGGGCCCAGCGGCTCCTCGCGGAAGAACACCGTGCGCGGGTTGCTCCACAACATGTCGTTGAGCTGGTCGGGGTTGCGCGCCGCCCAGGCCTTGATGGCGGGCCACGAGGCGTCGGTGATGGCCCGCCGGTCCAGCAACCAGCGCCCCACGCTGCGGTAGGGGTGGCCGTTGTGCCCGGCAAACGCCAGGCGGACGGTGCGTTCGCTGCCGTCGGGCTCGGTCACCTTCACCCGGCCCGAGCCCTGGATCTGGACGATGAGGGCGTCGATGGGGTCGGCCAGCCAGACGATCTCGCGCCCGGCCAGTTGGGCCTGCACGTCGGGGCGGCTGTCGATGTCTTGCCGCGAAAACCAGGGCTGCTGCCCGTTCAGCCCCGCCGGGGGCGCGTACAGCGGCACCGGGTGGCTGGCGCTGCGCACCCGGCTGGCACGCAACTCGGGCTCGTAATAGCCGGTCAGCAGCCCGCTGGGCAGGCTGCCGTCGCTGGCGGCCACGCGGTAGGGCTGGAGGTGGCGCACCATCCAGGCCAGTTGGCTGGCGGGGGCGGCCAGCATCAAGGGGCGCACCTGACGGCACAGCGTGGGCCAGGCGCTGGCCGGGCGCTCACAGCTGCGCACCCAGGCGTTCCAGGCGGTGGACCAGTCGGCGGCGGCCAGGTCGCTGTGCAGCCCGGGCAGGTCGGTCCAGGCGGCGGGCAGCCACTGGCTGCGGGGGCGGGTCAGGGGCGCGGGCGCGGGCTGGCTGGCGGCCCACAGCAGGGCATCGTTCAGCTCGGCCAGGGCTTCGGGGTCTGACACGGCGAGGGGCGGGCTGTCCGCGGGGCTGGACGTGTGCGGCGGCTCTGGCAGTGGGGCTGAAACGGGGGCGCGGCCCGGGCTGGCACACCCGGCCAGCAGGCCCAGCGTCATGGCCAGCAACGCGGTGGCACGCCAAGCCCGCGGCCCCCATGGGGTGAAGGGGGGGCTTTCTAGAATGCCTGGCATGACCTTGTTGTTGCTGGAAGCGCTGGGTGCGCTTGTCATCCTGGTGCTGATCGTCTGGTGGACCATGTTTTCGGGGCGCCCCGGGGGTGAACGTCGCCCCGATGATGAGGCAAAAAATAACAATAAAAATGGCCTCTAGCGCTTTTTCTATAAGCGCAAGCAGCTATTTTTTCAGGAGTTTGTTGGCCAGTTCGACCGCGGACTTGACGCCCATCTTCTCGAACACCCGCGAGCGGTGCACCTCCACCGTGCGCACGCTGATGTTGAGGTCGTCGGCCACCAGCTTGTTGGGCAGCCCGGCAATCACGCGGTCCATGACCTCGCGTTCGCGCTCGGTGAGTTGGGTCAGCAGGGCTTGGATCTCCCGCTCCCGGGCCAGCCGCAGCACCTGCGTGTGTGAGGCTTCCAGGGCCTTTTCCACCCGGTCCACCAGGGCGTTGTCGGAAAACGGCTTTTCGCAGAAATCAAAGGCCCCGCGCTTGACCGCGTCCACCGCGGTGGCCACGTCGGCGTGGCCGGACAGGAACACCACCGGCACGGTGGCGGCCCAGGGCAGGGCCTGAAGGCGCTCGAACAGGGTGAGCCCGCTCATGCCCGGCATGCGCACGTCGAGCAACAGGCAGCAGGCTTCGTGGGGGGACGACTGCCAGATGGGGTCGAGCAGGAACGCCTCGGCGCTGTCGAAGGTGTCGGACAGCAGGCGACGGGTGCGCAGCAGCCAGGACAGGGCGTCGCGCACGCCGACGTCGTCGTCCACGATGAACACTTTGTGGTGCAGCGGATGTTGTGCCATGGTGACGCCCATTATGGTTGGGCTGCTCTGGTTTCGGAAGCGATGGGCAGCGTGAAGCGGAACACCGTGCCGCAGGGTTGGGCCGGTTCGTGCGTGAGTTGTCCGCCGTGTTGTTCCACCACGGTGCGGCACAGGCTCAGGCCCAGGCCCATGCCTTCGGCCTTGGTGGTGAAGAAGGGCGTGAACAGCTTGGAGGCCACGTCGTCGGGCAGGCCGCTGCCGTGGTCGGTGACGCTGAACATCAGCCAGGCCCGCCCATCCTGAACCGCGGTGGGGCGCACCGCCAGGCTCAGCACCCGCAGGCCCGACGCCACCGAGGGCTGACCCTGGGGCATGGCCTGCATGCCGTTGCGGGCCAGGTTGAGTAGCACCTGTTCGATCATGGTGCGGTCGCACAGGGCGGGGGGGCAATTGGGGGGCACGTCCACGGCCAACTGGATGTTTTCGCGGCGCGCCTGCAAACCCACCAGCGGCAGGATGGCGGCCAGCAGGCTGTCCACCGCCACCTGTTCCCGCACCAGTTCCTGCTGCCGGTCGCGGCGGCGGACAAAGTCGCCCACGCTGCGGATCACACGGGCGGCGCGGTCGGCCTGGGTCTGGATGCGCACCAGGGCCTCGGCCACCTCGCGCACCGGCGTGTTGCCAGGTTGGTGGGAGGTTTCGGCGTCCAGCAGGTTCAGCGAGCCGGTGGCGTAGCTGGAAATGGCCGACAGGGGTTGGTTGAGTTCGTGGCTCAGCAGCGAGGCCATTTCGCCCACGGTGGCCAGGCGGGCCGTGGCTTGCAGGCGGTCTTCGCTGGCGCGGGAGAGGGCTTCGACGCGGCGTTGTTCGGTCAGGTCCAGGATGGCGCTCATCCAGCCCGTCTGGACGCCTTGGGCGTTGAGCAGCGGGGCCTCGATGATGAGCACCGGAAAGCGCGTGCCGTCGCGCCGCATGAACATGGATTCGTAGCCTTCCCGGGGCAGCGTCTGCCCGGCCAGGCGGATGGCCTGGCGGCGTTGGTATTCGTCCACCATCTCGGGCGGCCAGTAGGGAAAGGGCATGCTGGCACCCAACAGCTCGTCGGCGCTGCGGTCCACCATCTGGCAGAACGCCGGGTTGACGTAGGTGATGCGCCCTTGCAGGTCCCGCGCCCGCAGGCCGGTGACCAGCGAGTTTTCCATGGCGGTGCGGAAGGTGAGGGCCTCGGCCAATTGCTTTTCCACCCGCACACGCCGCCGCATGTCGCGCCCCAGCAGGCTCACCACCCCCAGCAGCAGCGCCGACAGGGCCGCCACCAGGCCAGTGACGCCGCTGGAGGCAATGTCAAAGCGGGCCTTGGGGCTTTCCAGTCGCAGCATCATCACCGTGCCCGGCAGTTCCAGCAGTTGTTCGGTCACCCATGCAGGCCCGGGGGGGCGTGCGCCGATGATGGCCAGCCGGGTGCCATCCACTTCCGTCAGGGCCACGCCGCGGCCTCGCACGGCGGTGCGTTCCAGCAGTTCGGTCAACAGGCCGTGCAGCGTGTAGGTGGCCACCAGGTAGCTGCCGACGTCGCCGTGTGATGCCTGGGGCATGCACATGTCGATCAACTCCAGGCCATGCCCCTCCCCGTCGGGCAGGAAGTAGCTGGAGGAGTACGCCGGGGCGCTGGTGCGACGGGCATGGGCACAGGTGCTGGTCACGTCCTGGGTGCGTTCGATGCGGTGGCGGCGGAGGCTGTTGTTGGCGTGAAAAGGGCTGGTTCTGGAGGCCAGCACCCGCATGGCGCTGTCGCGCCATTCCAGCTGCACCATTTCCCGGTTCTGCTCCAGGATTTCCAGCGCCGGACCCGACCAGGCCCCGGGGCTGGTGTTGAGGTCGTGCAGGGCTTGCAGCGTTTGGATGTTGCGGTTCAGGCCGGTGCGGATGTCGCTGACCAGCGTGGCCGTTTCCTGCAGCAGCTGCTGCTGGATGTGGCTTTCCTGGAACCGCCGGGCCAGCACGATGGCGGTGCCCACCAGGCCCAGCAGCAAGGCCACCATGGCCGTCCACAACAGCCGTCGGCGCAGTTGGCCGCGACGTTCCATCCCGCCCATGGGCGGGTGGATCACCGGCGAGACCGGGTCGGTGGTCGGGGGTGTCGGGGTCACCTGAGCCCGCTGCGCGGTGTCAGAACACGCGGTGCTGGAGGGCGGGCAGGTCGCTGCGGGTCTGGGCCAGCACGGCTCGGTCCAGGTCGGCCAGCACCACACCCGCGCCCGGCCCTTGCAGCGCAAGCACTTGGCCCCAAGGGTCGATCACCAGGCTGTGGCCCCAGGTGCGCCGCCCGTTGGCGTGCAGGCCACCTTGGGCGCTGGCCAGCACAAAGGCCTGGTTTTCGATGGCGCGTGCACGCAGCAGCACCTCCCAGTGCGCCTGGCCCGTGGTGTGGGTGAAGGCGGCAGGCACCAGCAGCAGGTCGGCCTGCAGCTGTCGGAACAGCTCGGGAAAGCGCAGGTCGTAACACACGCTCAGGCCCACCGTCAGCGGGGCCAGGCCGTCGCGGGGTGTCCATTGGAAGGTGACGGGGCGCTGCCCGGGGACCAGCACCGCGGCCTCGTCGTAACGCTCGCGGCCATTGTCGAAACGGAACAGGTGGATCTTGTCGTACCGCGCCACACACTCGCCTTGCGGGTTGAACACCAGGGTGGTGTTGGCCACGTGGGTGGGGCGGTCGGTGGCCATGGGCAAGGTGCCGCCCACCACCCACAGGCCCAGCTCACGCGCCGCCGTGCGCAGCATGGACTGGATGGGGCCTTGGCCGGGTTGTTCGGCCCAGGCCAGCTTGTCGGCGTCGCGCTGGCCCATCAGGCAGAAATACTCGGGCAGCACGGCCAGCTCGGCACCTTGCGTGGCGGCCTGGGCCAGCAGGGTGCGGGCCTGGGCCAGGTTGTCGTGCACGTCGGTGCCCGACACCATCTGGATGGCAGCAACACGGGGGTTCATGGGCGGTCTCCTGGGTTCATGGGGGGGTGGGGGCAGCATCGGGCACGTCCTTCACACGGTCCACCACCGGATCGGCCCAGGGGCCGTGGATGCGGAACGTCTGCGTGGAGGCCTGGATCAGCGGCTGGCGGATGATGGCCTGGGCCAGGAAGGTGCCCAGGCCGATGGCGGGGTTGATGACGGTGGCGATCAACGACGCCGTGCCTGCATTCAGCTCGGGCACCACCACGGCCCGGATGTCCTGGGTTTCGCTGCCGATGTCGGCCGACCCCTCCAGCAGCACCGCGGCGCTGGGGCCTTTCATTTGCAGGTTGTTGGTGCGGGCCACGCCGCGCTCCACCTGGGCGTCGCCGCGCACGAAGTCGAAGGCAAAGCCTTGCGAGAACACGTCGCGGAAATCCAGGGCCAGGCGGCGCGGCAGCGATTGCAGGCTCAGCACCCCCAGCAGCTTGGCAATGCCGGGATCGGCTTTCAGGAACTGACCGCTGTTGAGGTCGATGTGCAACTGGCCCGTCAGGCTGGGCGTGTGCAGCGCATAGGGCATGCCCAGCCAGGCCAACTGACCGGTGAGCTGCCCCTTGCCGCCGCGCACCACGTGGGTCATGCCAAAGCGGTTGAGCAAGGCGCCGGCGTCGTGGATGTCCAGCACCAGGTTGAGGGCGGTGCGCCGCGGGGCCTGGCTGGAGGCCTCGGGGCTGCTGGCGCCCACCGTCACCCAGTTGCCCGAGCCGCTGAGTTCGGCTTCCGGGAGCTTGAGGCTGAAGTGGTGCAGCCGCCATTCGTTGGCGTTGCGCTCCGTGGTGCGGTTGACGGCTTGCAGGGACAGGGCGCCCAACGCCCGTCCATCCACCTCCAGGGCCGCCACTTCCACGTCCAGCGCGGGCAGCCCGTGCGAGGTGACCGCGGGTGGGGGCGTGGAGGCGGAGGCGGCGTTTTCGGTCCCCGGGTGATTTTGCAGCTGAAGGCGCTTGAGGCGGGCCCGCAGTTGCCCGCTGCTGCGGGCGGGCGCATCGCGGCCGGGGGGCGTGTAGTCAAACTGACCCTCCAGCTCACGGGCCTGCACCTGCCCGGACCATTGGTCGTCGCGGCGGCGGGCGGTGGCTTTCAGCTGGGTCAGCGTTTTGCCCCCTGTCGTCAGTCGGGGGGTTTGCAGCTGGACCTGGTCGACCGACAGGCCGCTGTCGGGGTCACTTCGGCTGCCGGATGTCGGGGGCGCCTGGGGCTGGCTCAGCGCGGCATCCCAGGCATCGGCGTCCAACTCAGGCAGGTTCAGCCGAGCCGACACGCCCGCGCTGGGCAAGGCCACGGGGTTGGCGACTTCCGTGGCGCCCACCGCCACCACGCCGCGCCAGGGCGCCGTGGCCTGGGGTGTCGCGGGCCGTTGCAGGCGCAGGGCCAGCAAGGGGGCTTCGGGGGTGGTCAGGTCCACCTGCAGCAGTTCCTGTGGGCCGGTGTTGGCGGCGGGCGGCGGTTGCAGGCTGTTGCGGTAGCTCAGGGGCCAGGCCTGCCCTGCGGGTTTGGACAGGGGCGCAGGCAGGTTCACCTGAACGCCTTGCAGGGCTGTCTGCACGGCCCATTCGGGGCCCAGCGGCCCCCATTGGAGCTGGATCTGGTAGGGCGCACTCCCTTGGGCGTGTCGGGCCAGCTGCGCCGCCGGGCCCAGCTGGGGCATTTGCCGCAGCCCTTCGGCGGTGGCGGTGCCTTGGCCCTGGAATTTCAGCAGGCCTTCGGGGTCGGCGTCCCGCATGCCACCCGAGAACTGCAAATCCCCCCCGGCCACCCGGGCGCTGGCCTGCACCACCTGAAAACCCTTGTCTGAAAACTCCACCACGCCGCGGGTTCGCGCCAGCAGCGGGGCGTTGCGGCTCACCTGCAGGTCGTTGCCGGGCAGGGTGACCGTGCCCTTGACCGAGGTTTGCGCCAGGTGGGCCACCGGCAGCTTGAGCCCGAACTGCACCACCGCCGGACCGCTGCCCTTGGCGTCGTTCAAGGCCTTTTGGGTCATGTCGGCCAAGGGGCTGCGGCGCACCACGCCCAGGGCGTCGGCCAAGGGGCCTTCGATCTGGGCGTTCACCTCCACCACGGCCTTGTCGGACAGTTCGGCAATGCGGGCGCTGGCCCGGGTGACCTTGAGGCCCGGGGCATCGGCCACCGAGCCACGGGCCACCTGCAGCGACATGCTGCTGCGCGAAAACACCAACTCACCTTCCAGCTGCCGCAGCGCGGGCCATTTGAGGGAGGCTTCGGGTTGCCAGCCCGGGGGCACAAAGGCGTAGTCCACGCGGTTGACCTTGGCGGTGATGCGGAAGTCGCCGGTGACCGGGTCGTCAAAGGGCATGTCCCACAGGTCGCCGTGAACATGGAAGCGCACGTCGTGCGACTCGCCACCCACAATGGCCTCGCGCACGTAACGCCGTGCGTCCTGGGCCACCACCAGGGGCAGGTAGCGGTGCACCCGGTCTCCTTTGGCACGCGAAAGCGACCCGTCCAGCTGCAGCACCCCGGGAAAGCGGTCGCGGGACGAGCTGGTGTCCGGCTTGCTGGTGCGCCACTGGCCACTGGCCTGGCCCTGGACGTCGGCGTTGCTGAACTTGACGTTCTGGAACTGGGCCTGGATGTCGCTGCCCTGCAGGGTCCAGCGCAGGTCGGCGGTCAGCCGGTCCATGGGCACGGTGGGGTCTTCGAACACGCCGGGGAACACCAGTTCGCCGTGCTCGACGTCCAGCTTGGCTTGCCCGCCCTGCTGGTCGAACTGGAAGTCGACCGCCGCGCCGCTGAACCCGGGGCGGCGGGGTTTGGGGCTGAGGGGGTGGCCGGGTGGCGGGTTCAAGGCGGCGGCCAGGGACAGGCCGCTGCCTTTGCCCTTGGCGCTGTAGCGGTCCCAGGCCTGCTGGTTGCCGTGCCAGTTCAGGGTCAGGGTGTCCAGTTGTCCGGCGGGTTGCAGGGAGGCCAGCTGGCTCAGCACCTCGGGCGGCAGGGGCAGGGCGGTGGCCAGTTCGCTCAGGGCCCGCAAATCCAGCCGTCCGGCACTCAGCTCACCCCGGCCGGTGCCGGTGGGGTCGGTCTGACGGTCGTCGTCGGGGTGCCAGGAGGCGCGCAGGCGATCCGGCTGCCAGCGGGTGCCCGACGCGGTTTCGAACGCCATCTGGGGGGTGGACAGTTCCCAGCCACCCCGCTGGTGCGTCAGCTCCACGCGGCCTTCGAAGGTCTTGAGCGACAGGGGTTGCTGGGTCTGGGCAAAACGGGCCTGGACATCGGTCAGCGCCAGGTCCAGCGTGGTGCTGACCAGTTGCCCTCCGTCCACATCCACCCACCAACGCAGGGCGCCGTGTCCTTCCTGCACCGACAGCCCCAGGGAGGACGTGAGGTGCACCGGGGCGGCGAGCCGGGCCAGGTCCACCGACGGCATGTGGGTGTAGGCCGTGCCGCGCCACTCGCCCACCCGCCCCGGGTGCAGCGAAAACAGCGGGGAACGAAACGCGCCCATGAGGGTGAAACGGCCTGACAGGCCTTCTGCGGGTGTGGCATCGAGTCGCAACAGGTGGCGGCGGCCCGGGTTGCGAACCACCAGGTCCACCTGTTCCAGCGTCACGGGCGGCTGGTGGTGAAGCTCGTCGGTCCAGCGCACGGTGCCGCCGCGCAAGGCGAATTCGGTCTGGGCAAAAAACCAGTCGGCGGCGGCGTTGGGCGCATTCTGGTCGTCGGTGGTGGCCATCAGGTCCAGGCCCGCCACCTCGATGTGACCATCGGTGCGCCGTCGGACATCCAGCTCGGGTTGGTCGATGTAGATCTGTTCGAATCCCATGCGCCACAGCGAGGGCACCGACACCGCGGTGAGCACCCGCTTGAGCACCAGGGCGTCGCGCCCCTGGGGGTCCACCAGGCGCACATCGGACAGTTCAAACGAGGGAATCCAGCCCTGGCTGTGGGCCTGGATGTGGCCGATGCGCACCGGTATCCCGGTTGCCCGTGTGGCCAGCACTTCCAGGTCGGGAAGCCACTGGGCGATTCGCGGCACAATGATTCCGTGGATCGCGCCCAGCGTGAGCCCCGCCAGCAACCAGCCCGCAGCCACCAGCCACAACATGGCTTTGGCCAGGGCGGCGCCCCATGCAAGGAGGCGGTAAGGGGCGGGGAACAAACGGCTCATCGATGCACAAATTATCGCCTTCTGTCCGCGTTGCCCGACTTTCTTGCCCGAGACCTCCCGGATGTCCGTGCCCCATCAGCCTTGTGTTGAATCTGTCCCGGCGGCCTCCCTGGCCTCCGGCCCCTTGTCCGAGCACTCTCGTTTGGTGCAGCGCGTGCACCGGCGGTACGCCGATTGGCTGACGCTGCTGCCCGAAGGTCCCCCCACCCGCGAAACCCTCGGCCAGGCCCTGGAGGCCTTGCAGGCCCGCGGGCTGGCGCTGGGGGCTGCGCTTCGGGTCACCCGGCAGCTGCTGATGGCTCGGCTGGCCGTGCTGGACTGCGACCGGCAGGCCGATTTGGCCGTGGTCACCCGCGGGGTGACCGAATTGGCCGAGCTGGCGCTGGATGCGGCAGTCACCCATGCCAAGGCCACCCTCGACGAGCTGCATGGTGCGCCCCTGCGGCCCACCAGCGGAGTGGACGGCGGCAGCGCGGTGGCCCAGGTGTGGGTGATGGGCATGGGCAAGCTGGGCGCCCGCGAGCTGAACGTGTCCAGCGACATCGACCTCATCTACGTCTACGACCACGACGGCGAAACCGCGGGCAACGCCCAGGGGCGCTCGCGCATTTCCAACCACGAGTACTTTGGCAAGCTGGTGCGGCATGTGCAGCAGCTCATTGGCGAGACCACCGAGCACGGCTTTGTGTTCCGGGTGGACCTGGCGTTGCGCCCCAATGGCAATTCCGGCCCGCCCGCCGTGTCGCTGGGGGCGTTGGAAGAGTATTTCCAGGTGCAGGGGCGGGAGTGGGAGCGGTTTGCCTGGCTCAAGAGCCGTGTGGTGGCCCCCACGGCCAGCGTGGCCGATGGCAGCGCCCAGGCCTTGCGTGGCGTGGTGCTGCCCTTCGTGTTCCGGCGCTACCTCGACTACAACGTGTTCGACGCGCTGCGCACCCTGCACCGCCAGATCCGCGACCACGCCAGCAAGCGGGCCGCGGGGCACCCGGAGCGGGCCAACGACGTGAAGCTGTCGCGCGGGGGCATCCGGGAAATCGAATTCACCGTGCAACTGCTCCAGGTGGTGCGGGGTGGGCAGTTCCCCGAGCTGCGCACCCGCCCCACGCTGGACGCGCTGGCCCGCATCACCAAGGCCGGACTCATGCCGCCGCAGACCGCCGCGGCCCTGGCCGACGCCTACCGCTTTCTGCGCCGGGTGGAGCACCGCATCCAGTACCTGGACGATCAGCAGACCCACCTGCTGCCCACCCGCGACGACGACTTGGCCTGGGTGGCCCGCTCCCTGGGTTTTGACGGTGTGTGCCCCTTCCTGCATGCGCTGGACGCCCACCGCGAGGTGGTGGCGCAAGAATTCGATACTTTGCTGGGTGCGCCCACCCCGGGGTGCCGGGGCAAGGGGTGCGCCGGGCGTGCCGACCCACCGGAGTCCGACCTGGCGGCCTTGCTGCTGGGCTTGCCCCCGGCGTTTGCCGAGCGCGTGGCCGCCTGGAGCACCCACCCGCGTGTGCTGGCCTTGCGTGACGACGCCCGCCAGCGGCTGGTTCGCCTGGTGCAGCGCACCGCGGCCTGGCTGGACGAGGGCCGCTGCAACGAGGCCGCCACCCTGCGCATGGCCGACTGGATCGAACCCCTGTTGCGCCGCGAAAGCTACCTGGCGCTGCTGCAAGAGCGCCCGTCGGTGCACGAGCGCCTGCTGCGCCTGTTGGGGGCGGCCCGTTGGCCCGCCAAGTACCTGCTGGCGCACCCCGGCGTGATCGACGAGCTGGCTGGGCGCGAGCTGTTCCAGGAGCGCTTTGATGCCCGCCAGTTCGAGGACGACTTGGCCTCCCGGCTGGCCGCGCTGCGCTCCACCTGTGAAGACGACGAGGAAAGCCTGCTCAACCTGCTGCGCCGCGCACACCATGCCGAGGTGTTCCGCACCCTGGCCCGCGACGTCGAGGGGGTGCTGACCGTGGAGCAGGTGGCCGACGACCTGAGCGCCCTGGCCGATTCGGTGCTGCGGGTCACCGTGCAGTGGTGTTGGCAGCGGCTGAAGCAGCGCCACCGCGAGCACCCGTCGGTGGCCATCATCGGCTACGGCAAGCTGGGCGGAAAGGAGCTGGGTTACGGCAGCGACCTGGACATCGTGTTCGTCTACGACGACGACCACCCGGACGCCCCGGACACCTATGCCCAGCTCATCCGCAAGCTCATCAACTGGCTCACAGTGCGCACCGGCGAAGGCGACCTGTACGAAATCGACACGGCGCTGCGACCCAACGGCAACTCCGGCCTGCTGGTCACCCGGTTTGAAGCCTATGCCAGCTACCAGGAGGGCCGGGGCAGCAACACCGCGTGGACCTGGGAGCACCAGGCCATCACCCGCGCCCGTTGTGTGCTGGGCGATGTGGCGTTGGAGGGGCGCTTCAACGCGGTGCGGCAGACGGTCATCACCGCCCCGCGCGACGCCCAGGCCCTGGCCGGGGAAATCCGCGCCATGCGGGCCAAGGTGTCGCAAGCCCATCCGGTGCCGAGTGGTCGTTTTGACGTGAAACACAGCCCCGGCGGCATGGTGGATGCCGAGTTCGTGGTCCAGCACCTGGTGCTGGCCGAGTCGGGGCGGCACACGCTGTTGCAGGACAACGTGGGCAACATCGCCTTGCTGCAACGGGCCGAGGCCGTGGGGCTGCTGCCCGCTGGCGTGGGGGTTGCGGCGGCTGATGCCTACCGGGTGTTGCGCCAGATCCAGCACCGGGCCCGGCTGGACGAGGCCCCCACCCACGTGGACCCCGACGCGGTGGCCGCAGAACGGGCCGCCATCCAGCGCCTGTGGGCGCAGGTGCTGGGCAACCGCTGAGGCCGCGCAACGGCATGCGTTCCCGGTATTGGTTGGGTCTGTGTGTGGGCCATGCGGTGGTCAGCATGCTGGTGTGGTGGATGGGCGACGGCCTGGGGGCGTGGATGACCTGGCGGGCCGACGACTGGCTTCAGCGGCCCTGGACGCTGTGGACCAGCGCCTGGGTGCACCGCAACACCCCGCACCTCATCAGCAACCAGTTGGCGGTGGGGGCGTTGGCCGCCATGGCCTGGGTGCTGCGGCCCGATGGCCGTGCCAGCCTGGCCTGGGTGTTGGCCTGGCCGCTGATTCCCTTGTGTCAGGTCGGGTGGCCTTTGGTGGGGCATTACGTGGGTTTGTCCGGGCTGGTCCATGCGGCGGTGGCGGTCGTGGCCGTCCAGTTGCTGCTGGGCGTTGAGCGAGGCCCTCAGGTCCGGCGCTGGGGGTGGGTGCTGGCGCTGGGGCTGGGCGTGAAGCTGGGGTTGGAGCAGGCGTGGACACGGCCCGTGGTGTGGAGCGACGGCCTGGGTATTTCGGTGGTTCAGTCGGCGCACCTGGTGGGGGTCGTGGCAGGGGCGCTGCTGACCTGGGGGGCCATGCGGGTGCTGACTCGGCGTGCGAGGGTATCTCTCAATATTGAATGAAAAAATGGCATGTGGCGCTTTATTTATAAGCGATTGATGCTATTGTTTTAATTTTTTCAAGCGGGGGAACTTGTGCGGTGCGCCCGGGGTCTGACCGGAGCAAAGGTTTTCAGGTCGCGAAGCCTGCGGTGTCCGCCACGGACCCCAGAAATCCCGGGACGGTTCTCCTCCTCCCTCCCTCCCTTCTTCGTGTCGGGGCGCTTCGCGGCTCTTTTCTTTTCCCGGTGCTCAGACCGGGGGTCGGGTGTCGACAAAGCTGGGGCGCTGGCCCAGCTTGTCGGCCAGCTTGGCCAGGTTGGGGTAAGGGCCTCGCCAGTCGATGGCGGGGAAGCGGAAGTCCAGGTAACCCAGGGCACAGCCCACGGCAATGTCCGCCAGGCTCAGGTGAACCCCGCAGCAATGGGGTTTGTCGCCCAGGCCGAGCGACATCGCCTTGAGGGCCGCGTGGATCTTGCCCAACTGCCGATCCACCCAGGCCTGGGAGCGTTCGTGCTCCGCACGCAGTGACCACGTCTGTTCCATGCGGGCCAGCAAGGCAGCGTCCAGCACGCCGTCGGCCAGCGCTTCCCAGGTCTTGACTTCGGCGCGTTCGCGTCCGGTGTTGGGGATGAGTTTGCCCACGGGCGAAAGGGTGTCCAGGTACTCCACGATCACCCGCGAGTCGAACACCGCTTCTCCTCCCTCCATGACCAGGCAGGGCACCTTGCCCAGGGGGTTGTAGCGGTCCATCTGGGTGTCGG
This sequence comes from Hydrogenophaga soli, assembly GCF_054777695.1. NCBI lineage: Bacteria > Pseudomonadati > Pseudomonadota > Betaproteobacteria > Burkholderiales > Comamonadaceae > Hydrogenophaga > Hydrogenophaga soli. Next base: position 342,860 of record NZ_BAAHAK010000004.1, read on the forward strand.
CGGCCCAGACGTCTTCTTGAATGAACTGGTAGTCCAGCTTCTTCTCTGCCATCACGACGCGCACTTTGCGCACATAGGGACTGGTCAGGCTGCCAATGAGTTTCATGTAAATGTGTACAGTGCCCGGCGGGCTGTTGAAATTCATTGTAGCCAGCCGCTTTTGGCCCTGGCACCCAGCGGGTTGGTCTGCCTTTGCGGTGGCGAGGTCGGGCCTTGCCTACAATTCCGCCCATGTCTGCCGCCAAAACCGCCCCCATTTCCCCCTCTTCTCTGTCCGCCGTGGCCGCGCTGTCGCCCCTCGATGGTCGTTATGCCGCCAAGTTGGCCACCCTGCGTCCGCTCATGAGCGAACAGGGCTACATGCATCGCCGGGTGCAGGTGGAGGTGGCGTGGTTCATCGCCCTGTCCGATGCCGGGTTTGCCGAGTTCAAGCCACTGTCGCCCGGCGCACGGACCTACCTGCTGGGGCTGGTGAAGAATTTCTCCGAGGCCGATGCCAACGCCATCAAGGACATCGAAAAAACCACCAACCACGACGTGAAAGCCGTGGAGTACTGGATCAAGTCCAAGTTCGAGGCCCGCACCGAGCTGGAAGCCGCCGCCGAATTCGTGCACTTTGCATGCACCAGCGAAGACATCAACAACACCAGCCACGCCTTGCAATTGCGCGCCGGCCGTGACGTGGTGGTGCTGCCCGCACTGGACCGAATCCTGCTGAAACTGCGCGAAATGGCCCATGCGTTTGCCGAGGTGCCCATGCTCAGCCGCACCCACGGCCAGACCGCCAGCCCCACCACCGTGGGCAAGGAAATCGCCAACGTGGTCATGCGCCTGCAAGCCGGGGTGGAGCGCATTGCCGCGGTCAAGATCATGGGCAAGATGAACGGTGCCGTGGGCAACTACAACGCCCACCTGTCGGCCTGGCCCGACTTTGACTGGGAAGCCTTCAGCAAGAAAGTGGTGGAAACGCCCGAGCCCCTGGGCCTGGGCCTGACCTTCCAGCCCTACAGCATCCAGATCGAGCCGCACGACTACATGGCCGAGCTGTTCGACGCCGTGGCCCGGGTCAACACCATCCTCATCGACTTCAGCCGCGACGTGTGGGGCTATGTGTCCCTGGGCTACTTCAAGCAAAAGCTCAAGGCGGGCGAGATCGGTTCGTCCACCATGCCGCACAAGGTCAACCCCATCGACTTCGAAAACGCCGAAGGCAACCTGGGCCTGGCCAACGCCATGCTGCGCCACCTGAGCGAAAAGCTGCCCATCAGCCGCTGGCAGCGCGACCTGACCGACAGCACTGTGCTGCGCAACATGGGCGTGGCCCTGGGCTACGCCGTGCTGGCCTACCAGTCGCTGATGACCGGGCTGAACAAGCTGGAGTTGAACGAGGAAGCCCTGGCCACCGACCTCGATGCTGCCTGGGAAGTGCTGGCCGAACCCATCCAGACCGTGATGCGCCGCTTTGGCGTGCAGGGTGCCTACGAGAAGTTGAAGGAAGTGACCCGCGGCAAGACCGTCACCGCCGAAGCCCTCCACGGCCTGATCGCCTCGCTCGACATTCCACAAGCCGAGAAAGACCGCCTGCTGGCCATGACCCCGGGCAGCTACGTGGGCAAGGCCGCGGAACTGGCACGTCGCGTCTGATTGATAATAAAAATGGCCTCTAGCGCTTTTTACATAAGCGCAAGCAGCTATCAAAAGCATAACAATGGCCACCAAATCCACCATCTTCAAGGCCAGCGTGCAGCTGGCCGACATCGACCACGGCTACTACGCCGACCATGCGCTCACGCTGGCCCGCCACCCCAGCGAAACCGACGAGCGCATGATGGTCCGACTGGTGGCGCTGGCCCTCAACGCCCATCACCTCAACACCACCTGCGGGGGGGATGGCACGCTGACCTTCGGTGCCGGCCTGTCTGACCCCGACGAGCCCGATGTGCTGCTGCGCGACTTCACGGGCCAGACCCGTTTGTGGATCGAGGTGGGGCAGCCCGAGGAGAAACCCATCCTCAAGGCCTGCAACAAAGCCGACCGGGTGGCGGTGTATGCCTTCGGTCATGCCGCCGAGGTGTGGTGGAAAAGCATCGCCAACAAGCTGACTCGCCCTCAAAATCTGGAGGTCTGGCGCATCCCGTTCGATGCGGTGGCCCCATTGGCCGCCCTGGCCGAGCGCAGCATGCAGCTCCAAGCCACGGTGCAAGAGGGTGGCCTGACGCTGGGCAATGCGCAAAGCAGCGTGCACCTGGAGTGTGTGCGGTGGCTGTGATGGACGATTTGTTGGTCTTTATTCCCTGGAGTTTGAAGCATGGCCATTGAGCTGTACAACCATCAAGGCCATGTGTGCCTGATGTTCACCCACCTGTCTGACGAGGGAGGCGGTGAGGCGGTGCAGGCCAACCAGTTCCTGGTCATCCACAAAGACACCGGTTGCATCATCGACCCGGGTGGCAACGTGGCCTACAACGAGCTGTTGTTGACCATCGGGCGGTTCTTCCCGCCTCAAAAGCTGGACAAGATCCTGGCGTCGCACGCCGACCCGGACATCATCGCGTCGCTGGACCGCTGGATGACCAGCACCCAGGCCACGCTGTACATCTCCCGGCTGTGGGAGCGGTTTGCCCCGCACTTCTGCAAGCCGGGCAAGACGGTGGGGCGCATCGTCGGCATCCCCGACCCGGGCATGCACATCCGGGTGGGGGACACCGAGTTGGTGGCCCTGCCCGCGCACTTCATGCACTCGGAAGGCAACTTCCAGTTCTGGGATCCGGTCAGCCGCATCCTGTTCACGGGTGACTTGGGCGTGTCCCTGATGGCATCGGCCGATGCCGGGGTGCCCATCACCTCGTTGGCGGCGCACATTCCCAAGATGGAGGGCTTCCACCGCCGTTACATGGTGTCGTCCAAGGTGCTTCGCCTGTGGGCCAACATGGTGCGGGACCTGCCCATCGACATGATCGTGCCGCAGCACGGCGCCCCCCTCAAAGGGCAGGCGGTCTGGGAGTTCATCGACTGGATCCAGACTCTCAGCTGCGGCGTGGACCTGTTGGGGCAAGGCCACTACGCCATTCCTGCGGCCTGAAGCCGCGAACCCCTGGGGCGGCTTCAGGCCTCAGATGGCCCGCTCGGCGTAGCGGTTGAACCGCAGTGCCTCGCCTTCCTGGGTGATGCGGTGCCAAGTGGCCCGTTTTTCAGCGGGCGTCATTTCGGTCCAGCGTTGGACCTCTTCAAACGTGCGGCCACAGCCTTTGCACACCTCGTCGCCTTGCGAGGTGGAGCAAATGGCAATGCAGGGCGTGTCGGGCGTGGTGTCGTACCACGCCAGCCAGGCCTCGCGGGCGGCCTGGGGCATGGAGGCTTCCTCGGCCAGGTCTTGCTGGTGCCAGATCATCAAGGCGTACACCTCGGCCAGCGCCCGCAGCTCGGGGGCCAGGGCCACACCGTCGGGTGACGGCTTGAGGGTGCGCCAGTGGTTGATGGCGGCTTCGATGTCGGTGATGTGAATGGCGGGCATGGGCACAGGCATGGGGCCGTGAGGGTACCCGCAAACGTCAGCGGGTGTCGCCGCGCCGGAAAAAATCCAGCAACTCATCGCGCCGCATGCTGGCGTCGTATTCACCCATGTCCATCAACGCCTGGACAAAAGGCCGTTCGAACAACAGGTAGCTGGCCAGTGCGGCGGCGCTGCTGGCCGTGCCCCGGGTGGTGCTGAGGGCCCCCAGTCCCTCCAGCATGTGCCGGGTGCTTTCGGGCAGCGCCTGGACATGGCGCAAGGCCAGTTCGTCCATGGACTGGGTGGGTTGGATGACCAGCACATCCACCGGCTGGTAGGGCAGGGCCTGCATCAATTCCGAAGGCAGGCTGCGCAGGGTCCGGCTCACGCGTTGGGCCTGCTCCACGTCGGTTTGCAGGGTGTCGTTGAACACGCTGGCCATCGCATGGCCGGCGATGGTGCCGACGCTGGGCTCGTCTTCGTTCTGCCGAACCATGCCCGCCCGCTGGGGTTGTCCCACGCCGATGGCCAGCACCTTGCGGGCCCCCAGGTGAATGGCCGGTGACAAGGGGGAGGACTGCCGCATGGAGCCATCGCCAAAAAACTCCTTGTGCCCGTTGACCCACAAGGGCACGGACCGGAACAGGAACGGAATGGCGGCCGAGGCCATCAGGTGTTCGATGGTGATGGGCTGCATGTCAGCCCGCCGATCGGGGCGACCCCAGGGTTCCAACGGATGGTGAGGGCTGGCTTGGCAGAAGGTCCAGTGCACGCCCGTGGTGTAGCTGGAGGCGGTGACGGCCACGGCCCGCAGCACGTCCTGCTGCAGGTTGCTTTCCAGGCGCATCAGGTCGATGGCGTTGTGCAGCGTGTTCACCAGCGGGGTGCTGTCCAGCAGGGCCCGGTGCTTCTTGACCTGGCGGCTGAGCGCCCATCCGGCCAGCAGGCGTCCGGATCGCGCCCACGTCGGCGTGGCCAGGTCGTAGACCTGCTCGGACTTCAGGGTGGACCAGAAATCGCCCAGCGAAGACAGGGCGGCGAGGCCTTTGTCGGCCACGCTGGCCAGGTAGGTGGCATTCAGGGCCCCGGCGGACGTGCCCAGCAGAATCTGGAATGGAAATGTTGCCGCGCCGCCTTGCGGTGTTTCTCGGGCCAGCATGTGGTGCAGTGCCTTGAGCACGCCCGCCTGGTAGGCCGTTCGGGCCCCGCCGCCCATCAGGACCAAGGCGGTGCTTCCCGTGGTGGGGGTGGGCGTTCGGGGCTGGAGCAGGCTGCTGCTGATCAAGGTGTCCAGGGACATGCCGATGCTTTCTCGGGCTGCTGGTGAACCACTCACCATGGTGCCACCGAAGTGGCCATTTTGGCCGGTTTGGCGAAGCAAAAAAAAACCGCAGAAATCTGACCTGATCCGCTTGTCAGCCCGCCCGAACGGCGGCATAGTGGACTCAAGCGCGCTTCACTGGATCCGTCGGACCAAGGTCTGACGGATGCTTTGTCAACCTGGAGAAACGGAGAGTTAGTATGAATCTCACCATCAGCGGACACCACCTCGAAGTGACGCCTGCCCTGCGCAGCTACGTCTCGTCCAAGCTGGATCGCATCACCCGCCACTTTGATCAGGTGGTGGACGTCAAGGTGCTGTTGACGGTGGACAACCACAAGGAAAAGGAAGCCCGGCAGCGTGCCGAGTGCAACATCCATGTGAAGGGCAAAGACCTGTTTGCCGAGAGTGCCCATGAGGACCTGTACGCGGCCTTGGATGAGCTGGCCGACAAGCTTGACCGCCAGGTCATTCGCTACAAGGACAAGGCCCAGGAGCACCATCACGATTCCGCCAAGCGACTGATGTGATGTTTTTTGTGCATGCGGCAGTTCAACCGACTGTCGCATTGACGCCAAGCCGCCAGAATCTGGCGGCTTTTTTTATCCCACTGTTGTGACAGCCCATGAGGTCGGTATGCATAATCGCGCCTCCTAGGTCTGCATCCATCCGATTGCCATGAACCGTCTTTCTGCCATCCTGCCTGCCACGCAGGTGCTTGTCCACGTGGACGCCACGAGCAAAAAGCGTGCATTCGAGGAGGCTGGGCTTTTGTTCGAATCCCAGCACGGGTTGAACCGGGCATTGATCACTGACAGCCTGTTTGCCCGGGAGCGTCTGGGGTCCACGGGGCTGGGGCACGGCGTGGCCATCCCGCACGGACGCATCAAGGGGCTCAAACAGCCCATGGCGGCGGTGTTTCAGCTGGCCAACCCCATCGGATTCGATGCACCGGATGAAAAACCGGTCAACCTCATGATTTTTCTGCTGGTGCCTGAAGCCGCCACGCAGAAACACCTGGAAATCCTGTCGGAAATCGCCGAGTTGCTGAGTGACAGCAGCCTGCGCGACCGCATGCAATCGGCTCCGGACGCCGAGGCCCTGCACGGCCTGATCGGTGCTTGGCAGTCGGCCCACGCCAGCGCATGAAACCGTCCGTCATCAGCGCCGACGTCCTGTTCGAGGATCATCGGGAGTCGCTGAGGTGGCAGTGGGTGGCGGGCCTGGGGGCGTCCGAGCGCCGGTTTGACGACCTCGCGGTGCGTGCCGCCCGCTCCGGTGCCGATCTGGTGGGTTACCTGAACTACATCCACCCCTATCGGGTGCAGGTGATCGGCGAGCGCGAGGTGTCCTACCTGGCCAGCGCCACCGCGGAAGATTGCGCCCGCCGGGTGGCCCGCATCGTCACGCTGGAGCCTCCGGTGTTGATCGTGGCCGACAACCAGGTGGCCCCCGACGCTCTGGTGTCGCTGTGCGAACGTTCACACATTCCGCTGTTTTCCACCCACGAGTCGGCGGCGTTCGTGATCGACGTGCTGCGGGCCTACCTGTCCAAGCACTTTGCCGAACGCCAGTCCATGCACGGTGTGTTCATGGACATCTTGGGCATGGGGGTGATGATCACCGGCGAGTCCGGCCTGGGCAAAAGCGAGCTGGGCCTGGAACTGATTTCCCGCGGTCACGGCCTGGTGGCCGACGACGCGGTGGACCTGTACCGCATCAACCAGACCACCATCGAAGGGCGTTGCCCCGACCTGCTGCAAAACCTGCTGGAGGTGCGTGGCATCGGTCTGCTGGACATCAAGGCCATTTTTGGCGAGACGGCGGTGCGCCGCCGCATGCGGCTCAAGCTCATCGTGCACCTGGTTCGCCGCGAAACCATGGAGCGCGACTACGAGCGCATGCCCCACGAGCCCCTGTACCAGGACATTCTGGGCATTCCGGTGCGCAAGACCGTCATCCAGGTGGTGGCCGGACGCAACATCGCCGTGCTGGTGGAAGCAGCCGTGCGCAACACCATCCTGCAACTGCGGGGCGTGGACACCTACCAGGAGTTTGTGCAGCGCCAGCGCCGTGCCATGGAGCAGGGCCACTGACCGACGGTGGCCGGGGCCTTGAGTGGCCTAGTTGCGGTGCGGGCAGTTGTCCTTGACGCAGCGGGCGTACAGCGACAAGGCGTGGTCTTCCAACTTGAAGCCTTTTTCTGCCGCAATGGCATGCTGGCGACGCTCGATTTCGGCGTCGAAAAACTCTTCCACCCGACCGCAGTCCACACACACCATGTGGTCATGGTGCTGGCCTTCATTCAGCTCGTAGACGGCCTTGCCTGATTCAAAGTGGCTGCGCGACAGCAGGCCCGCCTGCTCAAACTGCATCAGCACGCGGTAGACGGTGGCCAAGCCGATGTCGGAACGGTCTTCCAGCAGCACGCGGAACACGTCTTCGGCCGTCATGTGCCGTTGGGATCCGCGCTGGAACACTTCCAGAATCTTGAGGCGGGGCAAGGTGGCCTTGAGCCCGTTGCTCTTGAGTTCGTCGATGTTGGTCACGGGGGCGATGAGGGAGGTCGGTTGAAGAGGCGCACGGGCCACGCAGACCCGCCAGTACAATGGTCCGATCATATCGCCGCAGGGCCGATGCGCTCTTGGGGCTTGTCCCTGCCCCGTGCAGGATTTCTTCCCGATCAGACCGATGCTCGATTCGTCAAACCAGACACGCGACCGACGCCTGCACGGGCTGGCCGTTGGGCTTGTGCTTGTGGCCCTGTCGGGCTGTTCCAGCCTCAAATCGGCTGTGGATTCGGTGGGGTCGGTGGGCCAGTGGGTCACGCCTTACCGCATCGAGATCATCCAGGGCAACTTCGTGTCACGCGAGCAGGCTCAGGCGGTCAAGCCGGGCATGCCCCGCACCCAGGTGCGCGACATCCTGGGCACGCCGCTGCTGGTGAGCGTGTTCCATGCCGACCGTTGGGACTACGTGTTCACCTACAAGAAGCCGGGCCTGCCGCCCCAGCAGCGCAAGCTGACAGCCTTCTTCAAGGGTGATGTGCTCGACCACATCGAATCGGACGAGTTGCCGACCGAGGCCGAATTTGTGGCCTCGCTCGATGGCCGCAAACGCGAAGGCAAACCGCCCGTGCTGGAGGCCAGCGAGGAAAGCCTGAAAGAGTTTGCCGAGCGCAACCGTTCCGCCCGGCCCACCCCGGCCAGCGATGCACCGCTGGCCCCGCCCATCGTCAACTACCCTCCGCTGGAAGCTCCAGCCCGCTGATTTTTCATGACACACCACATTTGCGTGGCCGGGGCCAGTGGCCGCATGGGCCGCATGCTGGTCGAAGCCGTGTGTGCGGCCGACGATTGCCACCTCAGTGGCGCCTTGGACGTCTCGTCCAGTCCGGCCTTGGGGCAGGACGCCGCCGCCTTCCTGGGCAAAACCACGGGCGCATCCATCACCGCCGACCTGGCCCAAGGTTTGGGCGGGGCGCATTGCCTCATCGATTTCACCCGGCCCGAAGGCACCATGGCCCATCTGAAGGCCTGCGTGGCGCACCGGGTGAACCTGGTGATCGGCACCACCGGTTTCTCAGACGAGCAAAAAGCCGAAATCGCCCGCGCGGCCGAGCACATTGCCATCGTCATGGCGCCCAACATGAGTGTGGGGGTCAACGTCACGTTCAAGCTGTTGCAGATGGCGGCGCAGGCGCTGTCCACCGGCTACGACATCGAAATCATCGAGGCCCACCACCGCCACAAGGTGGATGCCCCCTCGGGCACGGCGCTCAAGATGGGTGAGGTCATTGCCGAGGCGCTGGGGCGCGACCTGAAAGACTGCGCGGTGTACGCCCGTGAGGGGGTCACCGGTGAGCGTGACCCGTCCAGCATCGGTTTTGCCACCATCCGCGGTGGCGACATCGTGGGCGACCACACCGTGCTGTTCGCGGGCACGGGCGAGCGCATCGAAATCAGTCACAAGAGCAGCAGCCGGGCGGGCTACGCCCAGGGCAGCCTGCGGGCGGTCCGCTTCCTGGCCGACAAGCCCACCGGCCTGTACGACATGTTCGACGTGCTCAACCTGCGTTGAACGCAGGAGCCGCGGGCGCGCCATGGTTCTCTGGCAACACTGGGTTCAGGGCGACGGGCTGACGCGGCTGGTTGTGCTGCTGCTGCTGGTGATGTCCATTGCCTCCTGGGTGGTCATCCTGGCCAAGGTGTGGCTGCTGCGGCAGGCGGCACCTGCGGTGGCGCAATCGGTGGCGACGTTCTGGCAATCGGACCGCCTGGACGCGGCAGAGCAGACGTTGCAAGCCATCGACACCCGGGCCTGGGTGTGGCCGCTGGTGCAGGCCGCCCGGCAAGCCAGTGACACCCCCGCCTCCGGTTTGCGGGCCCGCGCCGGTCTGGAGCAGCGCCTCACCCGCCATCTGCGTGACGCCTTGAGCGCCGCCCAGGCCCGACTGCAATGGGGACAGGTGCTGCTGGCCACCGTGGGGGCCACGGCCCCGTTTGTGGGCTTGCTGGGCACGGTCTGGGGCATTTACCACGCCCTGCAAGGCATGGCCGCCGAAGGGCAGGCCACGCTGGACAAGGTGTCCGGTCCTGTGGGCGAGGCCCTGGTCATGACCGCCGCCGGGCTGGCGGTGGCCATCCCCGCCGTGCTGGCCTACAACGTGCTGGGCCGCTGGGCGGCCGGCACCGAGGCGCTGCTGGACGCGTTTGCCCACGACCTGCGTGCGCTGGCGCTGAACCCCGAAGGCCCGCCCGACGCGGAGGCCTGATGGGCTTTCACACCTTCAGCTCATCGGGTGCCCGGCCTGCCGCCGGGATGACGCCCGCCCACGCGCCGGGTTACCACCGCCCCATGAGCGAGATCAACGTCACCCCGCTGGTGGACGTGATGCTGGTGCTGCTGGTCATCTTCATCGTCACCGCCCCGCTGCTGGTCAGCTCGGTGCGCCTGGACCTGCCCCAGACCGCGGCCGCCCGCCCGTCCGAATCGCCCCGACACATTGCGGTGGTGCTGGACGCCCAGGGCACCCTGCGGGTGGAGGACCAGGTGCTGTCCCGTGCCGCGCTGCTGGCCCGCCTGCAAGCCGAGGCCAAGGCCAGCGCCGACACCGAGGTGCAGCTCAAGGCCGACGCCGGTGTGCCCTACGGGCAGGTGGTCGAGCTGATCGGCCTGGCCCAGCAGGCAGGCCTGTACCGGGTGGGCTTTGTGGCCGAAGCCCCGGCTGCGCCCTAAAATCGTCCGTTCACTTCGGGCACGACCGGACCCCTCCGGTGCCCCTTATTGGTTGCCACACCCATGCAAGACAAATACAGCCACCAAGACGTGGAGCGCGCCGCGCAAAGCCACTGGACCGCCCGTGACGCCTACCGCGTGACCGAAGACGCCAGCAAGCCCAAGTTCTACGCCTGCTCCATGCTGCCCTACCCCAGTGGCAAGCTGCACATGGGCCACGTGCGCAACTACACCATCAACGACATGCTCACGCGCAACCTGCGCATGAAGGGCATGAACGTGCTCATGCCCATGGGCTGGGACGCCTTCGGCCTGCCCGCCGAAAACGCCGCCCTCAAGAATGGCGTGCCCCCGGCCAAGTGGACCTACGAAAACATCGCCTACATGAAGAAGCAGATGCAGGCGATGGGCTTGGCCATCGACTGGAGCCGCGAGGTGGCCACCTGCGACCCCACCTACTACCAGTGGAACCAGTGGCTGTTCCTGAAGATGCTGGAAAAGGGCATTGCCTACCGCAAGACCCAGATCGTCAACTGGGACCCGGTGGACCAGACCGTGCTGGCCAACGAGCAGGTGATTGACGGCCGCGGCTGGCGCACCGGCGCACCGGTGGAAAAGCGCGAAATCCCTGGCTACTACCTCAACATCACCGCCTACGCCCAGGAACTGCTGGACCACGTCCAGATGGACAATGAAAAGGCCACGCTCAACGGCTGGCCCGACAAGGTCCGGCTGATGCAGGAAAACTGGATCGGCAAGAGCGAAGGCGTGCGTTTTGCCTTCACGCACAGCATTGCGGGTGCCGACGGTGCGTTGATCGGTGACGGCAAGATGTACGTCTTCACCACCCGTGCCGACACCATCATGGGCGTGACCTTTGCCGCGGTGGCCCCCGAGCACCCCATTGCGCTGCACGCGGCGGCCAGCAACCCCGCGTTGGCCGCCTTCATCGAAGAATGCAAGACCGGCGGCACCACCGAAGCCGAGCTGGCCACCCAAGAGAAGAAGGGCATGGCCACCGGCCTGTTCGTCACCCACCCGCTGACCGGCGCACAGGTGGAGGTGTGGGTGGGCAATTACGTGCTCATGAGCTACGGCGACGGTGCCGTGATGGGCGTGCCCGCGCACGACGAGCGCGACTTTGCGTTTGCGCTCAAGTACGCCCTGCCCATCCAACAGGTGGTGTCGGTGGCGGGCCAGACGTTTGACAACCAGGTGTGGGCCGAGTGGTACGCCGACAAGCAAAACGGCGTGTGCGTCAACTCTGGCGAGCTGGACGGCCTGAGCCACAAGGCCGCTGTGACCAAGGTGGCCGAGCTGCTGGCCGCCAAGGGCTTGGGCGAAAAGAAAACCACCTGGCGCCTGCGCGACTGGGGCATCAGCCGCCAACGCTACTGGGGCACGCCCATCCCCATCATCCATTGCGATGAACACGGGGCCGTGCCCGTGCCCGAAAAAGACCTGCCGGTGGTGCTGCCGCAAGACTGCATCCCCGACGGTTCGGGCAACCCGCTGCACAAGCACGAAGGTTTCCACGCCGGGGTGACCTGCCCCGTGTGCGGCAAACCCGCCCGCCGCGAAACCGACACCATGGACACCTTCGTGGACTCGTCCTGGTACTTCATGCGCTACTGCGACCCCACCAACGCTGACAAGATGGTTGCGGAAGGTGCCGACTACTGGATGCCGATGGACCAGTACATCGGCGGCATTGAGCACGCCATCCTGCACCTGCTGTACGCACGCTTCTGGACCAAGGTCATGCGCGACCTGGGGCTGGTCAAGGTGGACGAGCCTTTCACCAAGCTGCTGACGCAGGGCATGGTGCTCAACCACATCTACAGCCGCCGCACCGCCAAGGGCGGCAAAGAGTACTTCTGGCCGTCGGACGTGGAGCATGTGTTCGACGAGGCGGGCAAGGTCGTGGGCGCCAAGCTCACCAAGGCCGTGGCCAGTGCCGACGGCGAACTGCCCGTGGGCACGCCCATCGACTACGAGGGCGTGGGCACCATGTCCAAGTCCAAGAACAACGGCGTGGATCCGCAGGACCTGATCGAGCGCTACGGTGCCGACACCGCCCGCCTGTACACCATGTTCACCGCGCCGCCCGAGGCCACGCTGGAGTGGAACGACGCCGCCGTGGAAGGCAGCTACCGCTTCCTGCGCCGCGTGTGGAACTTCGGTGTCAAGCTGGCTGCTTTCAATTTTGAAGCGGACGACGCTTTGGCAGCAAGCGTGGACAGCCTGAAAAGCATTCCATTTGGCAAGGCCGCCAAGGCCCTGCGCCTGGAGATGCACACCGTGCTCAAGCAGGTGGACTACGACTACCAGCGCATGCAATACAACACCGTGGTGTCGGGCTGCATGAAGATGCTCAACGCCCTGGAGGACTTCAAGTCCACCGGCGAACCCGGTGACGGCGTGGCGCTGATCGAAGGCTTCTCGCTGCTGCTGCGCTGCCTGTACCCGGCCACCCCCCACATCGCCCACGTGTTGTGGCAGGACCTGGGCTACGCCAGCCGTTTGGGGGATCTGCTGGACTCGCCCTGGCCCAAGGTGGACGAGTCGGCCCTGGTGCAGGACGAAATCGCCCTGGTGCTGCAGGTCAACGGCAAGCTGCGTGGCGAGGTGCGGGTGCCCGCGGGGGCCGACAAGGCCGCCATCGAGGCCGCCGCGCTGGCCAGCGAAGCCTTCCTCAAAGCCGCCAACGGAGCCCCCGCCAAAAAGGTGGTGGTGGTGCCGGGCCGTCTGGTCAACGTGGTGGTTTGAGCGCCATGACGCAGCCCGCACCCGTGTCTGTGTCCGGTGAGCCTGCCGTGTGGCCCCTGGTGGCGTCCCGTCGCAGGTGGCTGGGCGTGGTGGCCGGGGCGCTGGCCGGTGGTGCGTTGACGGGCTGCGGCTTTCGCCTGCGGCAGGCCCCGCAGTTTGCGTTCAAGACCCTGGTGGCTTCGTTGTCCGACGGCTCCCCGCTGCAGCGTGCGTTGCACACGGCTCTGCTGAACGCGGGCGTGGAGGTGCTGCCCGCCACGGCCCTGGCACCGCAGACCGCGGCCGATGGCACGGTGCGCCCGTCCACCGTGGACGCGGTGCTCACGGTGCTGACCGACCAGCGCGAGCGCTCGGTGGTGGGCTCCACCGCAGCCGGGCAGGTGCGCGAGTTCCAGCTGCGCACCCGTTTCAAGTTCCGCCTGAGCACGCCACGGGGCAAGGAGCTGATTCCCGATGCCGAAATCCTGCTGCAGCGCGAGTTGAGCTACAGCGAAACCATCGCCCTGTCCAAGGCCGACGAAGAGGCCGAGCTGTACCGCGACATGCAGGCCGACATCGTGCAGCAGACGCTGCGCCGTCTGGCAGCGGTGCGCTCGCTCTGACCGGCCACGGCACCGCATGCAACTGGCCGCTGCCCAGCTTTCGGCGCACCTGAGCAAGGGGCTGCGTTCGCTCTACACCCTGCACGGCGACGAGCCCCTGCTGGCGCAGGAGGCCGCCGACGCCATCCGCCAGGCCGCCCGGCAGGCGGGTTACACCGAGCGCAGCGTGTTCACCGTGCAAGGCGCACATTTCGACTGGAGCGCCGTGCTGGCCGCGGGCAGCGAAATGAGCCTGTTCGGCGACCGCCAGGTGGTGGAGCTGCGCATCCCCTCCGGCAAGCCGGGCAAGGACGGCAGCACCGCCCTGCAGCAACTGGCCGAGGCTGCCGCCCACAACGACGCCGTGTTGACCCTGGTGCTGCTGCCCCGGCTGGACTTTGCCGCGCAAAAGTCCGCCTGGTTTGCCGCGCTCGACGCCCATGGCGTTTTGCTCAAGCTCGACCCCGTGGACCGCAAGGCCCTGCCGCAGTGGATTGCCCAGCGTCTGGCGCAGCAGAACCAGCGCGTCAAGTCGGGCGACGAAGGGCTGCGCACCCTGCAATTTTTTGCCGACCGGGTGGAAGGCAACCTGCTGGCTGCCCACCAGGAGGTGCAAAAACTCGCGCTGCTGTACCCCGAGGGTGAGCTGTCGTGGGCGCAGGTGGAGGCGGCGGTGCTCAACGTGGCCCGGTACGACGCCTTCAAGCTGGCCGAGGCCGTGCTGTCGGGTCAACTGGCCCGGGTGCAGCGCATGCTCGACGGCGTGCAGGCCGAGGGCGAGGCCCCGGTGCTGGTGCACTGGGCGCTGGCCGAAGACATCCGCCTGCTGGCCCGCGTGCGCCAGGCGCTGGACGCGGGCCGCCCCCTGCCCATGGTGTTGCGCGAACAGCGGGTGTGGGGCCCCAAGGAAAAACTGGTGGAGCGTGTGGCCCCCCACCTGGACAGCGCCCAGACCCGGCGCTGGGTGCAGGACGCCCATGGGGTTGATGGCATCGTCAAGGGCCTGAGCGTTCCCGGCTGGCCCACCGACCCCTGGCAAGCCCTGCACCGTTTGGCGGTGGACGTGGCCCGCGCCTGCGCCGTGCGCGGCTGAGGCTCAGAGGTTGGTGACGCTGTCGGCATCCACCCGCGCCGCGCCTGAACGGGCCAGTTCGGCCAGCAACTGATCCACCCACGCCGCCAACAACGCCGGTGCCCCCTCCACCTGCGGGTGGATGCCCGCCAGCAGCGGGGTCTGGGCGGCCCAGCGGTGCAGCTCGGCCAGCGGCACCTGGCCCCATTCCAGCAGCTTGTACTTCAGCAGCACCTTGGCGGCATGGCGCAGGTGGCGCTGGGGTTGGCGCACAAAACCGTCCAACCGCTCGCGGGCCGTGGCCAGGGCGGCGCCCACATCGGCAAACACCGGACCGTGGCCCGGAACCACCACGGCGGGGGCCAGGTGTTCGATCAGGTCCAGCGTGGCGGCCACGTCGGCAAAGGCGTGCTCGCCATCCAGCTCGGGGAACACCACGCCAAAGCCGTTGGCCCACAAGGCATCGCCGCTGATGAGGGTGCGCGACTCGGGCTCGAACAACAGCACCGCATGCGGGTCGTGCCCCGGTGCGGCGTGCACCTGCCAGGGCCGCCCGCCCAGGCGCTCGGTCTGGCCGGGTTGCAGCAGGCGGTTGAACCCGTAGCGCACCATGGCCTGTCCGGTGGCGTGGTAGCCCAGCACGGTGTCGTCCCAACGGGCCACGGCATCGGCCAAGCCGGGGGGAATGGCGGTGTCCAGCGCCGGGTAGCGGGCCTGGAGCGCGGCGTTGCCGCCGCAGTGGTCGCTGTGCAGGTGGGTGTTGAGCACGCGGTCCAGCGGGCGTGGCCCCAACGCGTGGGCCACCAGGGCCAGGGTCTGGGCGGCGTGGGTGCAGTAGCCGGTGTCCACCAGCGCGGCCTGCTCATCGTCCACCAACAGCACGTTGTTGGCCGACAGCCAGCCCCGCTCGAACACGGTCAATCCAGGGGGCAGCAGGGCGGCTTGAGGCATGGGGGTGGGTAGGGGATTTGATGAAAAAAGTGCCTCTGGCGCTTTATTCATAAGCGCAAGCAGCTATTGATTTTGATGATTTTTCGGGCTGGGTCGGTGTGCGGTTCAAGGGGGCCACGGTATTCTTGTCGCAACCCCGGCCCGTTGCCGAACATCCCGCACAAGACCATGCCTTTACCTCAGTTTGACCGTGCGTCCTTCCTTGTCCAGCATGTGGACGACACCCTGCGCTTCTACGAGCGCCACGCCTTCGACCCCGCCGGGGGCTTCTTCCATTGCCTCAAGGACGACGGCACCCCTTACGACCGCAGCCTGCGCCACCTGGTCAGCGCCACGCGGTTGGTGTTCAACGGGGCCATGGCCCAGGTGCACACCGGGCGCGACAGTTACCGCGACTGGACGGTGCGCGCCCTGGCCGAGCTGGCCCGTTTTCGCATCCCCCAAGGCCCCAACCAGGGCCTGTACGGCTGGACCCTGAAAGACGGTGCGCTGGACGACGCCACCGCCATGGCCTATGGCCAGGCCTTTGTGCTGCTGGCCCAGGCCCATGCCCACCGGGTGGGGCTGGCCAGCGCCGCCGACGTGGCCGACGCCTTCGACCGCATGGCGCAGGCTTTCTACCACCCGGCCGACCGCGCCTACGCCGACGAGCGCACGCCCGACGGCACGCTGATCGACTACCGCGGCCAGAACGCCAACATGCACATGTGCGAAGCCTGCCTGGCCGCCCATGCCTTCACCGGCGAGGCACGTTACCTGGAGCGAGCCGTCACGCTGATCGAACGCTTTGCCTTCGAGCTGGCCGACCGCACCGGCGGCCTGGTGTGGGAGCACTACGACACGCAGTGGACCCCCGACTGGGACTACAACCGCGACAACCCCGGCAACATCTTCAAACCCTGGGGCTTCCAGACCGGCCACCAGACCGAATGGGCCAAGCTGCTGCTCATCGCCCACGGCTTCCAGCCCAACCCGCGCTGGGTGGAGCGGGCCGCCGCGCTGCACCTGGCCGCCTACCGCCACGGCTGGGACGCCCAGCATGGCGGGCTGATCTACGGCTTTGCGCCCGACCACACACCCTGCGACACCGACAAGTACTTCTGGGTGCAGGCCGAGTCGTTCGCCAGCGCCTGGCGGCTGTGGCGGGCCACCGGCAACCCGGTGTTTCTGCAGCAGTACCGCGACACCTGGGCCTGGAGCTGGCAACACCTGGTGGACCACCAGCACGGGGCGTGGTTCCGCATCCTCAGCGCCGATGGCCGCAAGCTGGAAGACACCAAATCGCCCCCCGGCAAGGTGGATTACCACACCATGGGTGCCTGCTGGGATGTGCTGGATGTGGGCGGGCTGGCGGAAGGTTGAACCCGCGATGCGCGGCGCTGGGTGGGTGCAAACTTCAGCGTCAGGCACCTCCGCAGCCTGCTACCAAGGCTGTTAGGCCGGAAACGGTGTTGGTTCGTGGCTAGCAGCCACCGTAATTCTTCTTGCCACTTTTGGTGATGGTGTATGTCCCACCACGCGGACCCACGTGGCAACCCGAAGGCAAGGTAGGTGGAGGGGGCTTCACCTCTGAAGGCCCCTGAGGCTCTCGAGGGGGCGCGGTGTGGGTGACTTGCGTGGTTTTCGACGGGGTGGTGTGTCCGTGGCAGTGGTATTCACCCGTTTTTCTGTTGTTGTGGCATCCCTCCGAGTTGACGCCACCAGGATGTGCCATGGCCGCGGAGCAGGTCAACGCCAGGACAAGGCGTGTTGCGGGTTTGATGCATGGCATGTTCTCTTTGTCTCCCTGGCGTGCCCAGCCAGGGCAACCCCTGTTTGGGGCAGTCATGGCGCTTGTGGAGGGCGATCTGCGGACCATACCAAGAAAAGCAGCCCGCCCGCCTCTCCCCGCAAGCCCGACCTACCCCGCTGCAAGCCCTCTGCGCCTGAGAGACAATCCCCGGCATGAACGCCGTGACCGACCTCTCCACTGCCCAGCTCTCTGTCGCCGACCTGATGCACCGCATGGGTTCTCAGGCAAAAGTGGCTTCTCCGCTGGTTGCAAAAGCGCAAGCAGCTATCAAAAACAAAGCATTGCTGGCGCTGGCCCGGTTGCTGCGCGAGCAGACCGAGGCCTTGCAGGTCGACAACGCCCAGGACCTGACGCGTGCCCGGGCCAACGGCCTGAGCGAACCCATGGTGGACCGCCTCAAGCTCACCCCCAAGGTGCTGGAAACCTGCGCCCAGGGCTGTGAGCAGTTGGCGGCCATGCCCGACATCATTGGCGAGATCGTGGGCATGAAGCAGGTGCCCAGCGGCATCCGCGTGGGGCAGATGCGCGTGCCCATCGGCGTGTTCGGCATGATTTTCGAAAGCCGCCCCAACGTCACCATTGAGGCGGCCAGCCTGGCCATCAAGAGTGGCAACGCCTGCATCCTGCGCGGCGGCTCCGAGGCCATTGCCTCCAACCAGGCCCTGGCCGCGCTGGTGCGCCGCGCCTTGGCCGAGGCGGGCCTGCCCGAAGACGCGGTGCAGCTGGTGCCCACCACCGACCGTGCTGCCGTGGGCCACCTGATTGCCATGCCGCAGTTTGTGGATGTGATCATCCCCCGCGGCGGCAAGGGCCTGATCGAGCGCATCAGCGCCGAGGCCAAGGTGCCCGTCATCAAGCACCTGGACGGCAACTGCCACACCTATGTGGACGACCCCTGCGACCTGGCGCTGGCCGTCAAGGTGACCGACAACGCCAAGACGCAGAAATACAGCCCCTGCAACGCCACCGAAAGCCTATTGGTGGCCCGTGGCGTGGCGGCGGACTTCTTGCCGCGCATCGGTGCGGTGTTTGCCGCCAAGGGCGTGGAGATGCGGGGGTGCCCCGAGTCGCTGCGCCTGCTGGCCACCGTGGCCCCGGCGGCGCTGCTGAAAGAGGCCACCGAGGCCGACTGGGGCGAGGAGTACCTGGCCCCCGTCATCAGCGTGAAGGTGGTGGAGGGGGTGGACGAGGCCATTGCCCACATCAACCGCCACAGCAGCCACCACACCGACGCCATCCTGACCAACGACCACCGCCACGCCCAGCGCTTTTTGCGCGAGGTGGATTCGGCCAGCGTCATGGTCAACGCCAGCACGCGGTTTGCCGATGGTTTCGAGTACGGGCTGGGTGCGGAAATCGGCATTTCCACCGACAAGTTCCACGCCCGTGGGCCGGTGGGTGTGGAGGGGCTGACCTCGCTCAAGTACATCGTGCTGGGCGAGGGCGAGGTGCGCGGCTGAGGGCCTTGAAAGGGGTGGGTGGCGCCCCCATTACACTGGGGTATTCCCTCATCTGACGCCACCCCATGGTCCCCCACCTTGTCACCGCGCTGACCGGCCCCATCAACGAGCTGGAGCAGCGCATCCTGGAGTCGATGCCGGTCATCGAACGCTGGTTCCGGCTCGAATGGATGGAGCACACGCCCCCCTTTTACAGCGCGGTGGACGTGCGCAACGCCGGGTTCAAGCTGGCCCCGGTGGACACCAACCTGTTCCCGAGCGGGTGGAACCACCTCAGCCCCGAAATGCTGCCGTTGGCCGTGCAGGCCACCATGGCCGCCATCGAAAAGATCTGCCCCGAGGCCAAGAACCTGCTGCTGGTGCCCGATGGGCGCACCAACGACAGCTTCTACCTGGCCAACCTGCAACGGCTGAGCCACATCTTCACGCTGGCCGGGCTGAATGTGCGGCTGGGGTCGCTCAGCCCCGACCTGAAAGCCCCTCAGACGCTGGTGCTGCCCTCGGGCGAGTCGCTCACGCTGGAGCCCTTGCAGCGCAGCAAGCGGCGGCTGGGGCTGAAGCATTTCGACCCCTGCACCATCCTGCTCAACACCGACCTGGGTGCCGGTGTGCCCGGCATCCTGGAAGAGCTGCACGAGCAGTACCTGCTGCCGCCCTTGCACGCGGGCTGGCCCACGCGGCGCATGAGCAAACACTTCGGCCTGTACGAAGAGGTGGCCAAACGCTTTGGCAAGCTGCTGGGCATGGACCATTGGCTCATCCACCCGGCCTTCGGGGCCACGGGGCGCATTGACCTGGGCTCGCCCCAGGGCCTGGACGCCGCGCAAACCCAGGTGGATGCGGTGCTGTCCAAGACCCGGCGCAAGTACAAGGAATACGGCATCAACGAAAAAGCGTTTGCCGTGCTCAAGGCGGACGATGGGCGCATGGACTTCTGCCCCCTCGTGCTGCGCGATGCCAAGGACCTGCCCGCGGCCCTCAAGGCCTTGAACCCAGCCCGGGCCACCCGGCTGGTGGGCGAGTGGGTGGCGCAGGAAGGGGTGCTGACCCACGAGCGCGTGCTCGACGCGGTGGCCGAGCCCGTGGTCTACATGATGGACCGCTACGTGGTGGGCGGTTTCTACCGCGTGCATGCCGAGCGCGGGGACGACGAACACCTCAACGGCCCCGGTGCACGGTTTGTGCCGCTGGCGTTCGACCAGTCGGCCCAGCTGCCGCAACCGGGCGTCAAGCCCGGGGCCAGTGCGCCCAATCGGTTTTACATGTACGGCGTGATCGGGCGCCTGGCCATGCTGGCCGCCAGCTACGAGCTGGAAGCCACCGACCCCGACGCCGAGCAGTACGACTGACGCCGGGTGGCGTTGTCAAACCGCCACACTGATGAAATCCTGATGCCCCTTGGGATAGGGCCTTGCAGGGCTGAAAGCGCACAATGCGCGGCTTCGCGACTCTGAAATCCCGCTGCCACCGGGCGGTGGGTGTCCCGTTTGTCCGCTTCCAAATCATCCCTGGCCGCGCTCACCTTGGGCGCCATTGGCGTGGTGTATGGCGACATTGGCACCAGCGTGCTGTACGCCATCAAAGAGATTTTCGGCTCTGGCCATGTGCCGTTCACGCCCGACAACGTGTATGGCGTGTTGTCCATTGTGTTCTGGACGCTGACCACCATCGTCTCGCTCAAATACGTCACCCTGGTGCTGCGGGCCGACAACCATGGCGAGGGCGGCTTGGTGGCCATGCTGGCGCTGGCCTCGCAGTCGGTGAAGGACCGCCCCGCACTGCGGCGCAAGATGCTGTTTGTGGGCATTTTTGGCACCTGCCTGTTTTATGGCGATGGGGTCATCACCCCGGCCATTTCGGTGCTGTCGGCGGTGGAGGGGTTGGAGGTGATTTCGCCCACCTTCAAGAAGGGCGTGATTCCGCTGACGCTGGTCATTCTGTTTGCGCTGTTCGCGGTGCAAAAGCGCGGCACGGCGGGCATTGGCAAGTTCTTCGGCCCCATCACCCTGGTGTGGTTTGCCGCCATTTCAGCCTTGGGCATCTGGCACATTGCCGAGAACCCGGCCATCTTGTGGGCCATCAGCCCGCATTACGCCCTCAAGTTCATTTGGAACCAGCCGGGCACCACCTTCATCATCCTGGGCGCGGTGGTGTTGTGCGTGACCGGGGGCGAGGCCTTGTACGCTGACATGGGGCACTTTGGCAAAAAGCCCATCCGCTTGGCGTGGTTCAGCATCGTCATGCCCGCCCTCACGCTCAACTACTTCGGCCAGGGGGCGATGCTGCTGCAAACCCCGGAGGCGGTGAAAAACCCCTTCTTCATGATGGCCCCCAGCTGGCTGCTGCTGCCCCTGGTGGGCTTGGCCACCATGGCCACGGTGATCGCGTCGCAGGCCCTCATTTCGGGGGCGTTCAGCGTCACCAAGCAGGTGGTGCAGCTGGGCTACCTGCCCCGCTTGCAACTGCTGCACACCAGCGTGAAGGACACGGGGCAGATCTACATCCCCTTCGTCAACTGGGGGTTGTTCGTGGCCATCGTGCTGGCGGTGGGCATGTTCAAGTCCAGCAGCAACCTGGCGGCGGCCTACGGCATTGCGGTGTGCACCGACATGCTCATCACCACGGTGCTCACGTTTTTTGTCATCCGCTACGGGTGGAAATACCCGCTGTGGCTGTGCCTGCTGGCCACGGGCTTTTTCTTTGTGGTGGACTTCGCGTTCTGGGCGTCCAACCTCATGAAGCTGTTGGACGGTGGCTGGTTCCCGCTGCTGATTGGCGGGGCGGTGTTCGCGTTGATGCTCACCTGGAAGGAAGGGCGGGCGCTGCTGTCCGACAAGCTGCGCCAGGATTCGCTGGACCTGTTCAGCTTTTTGGAGGCGATTTTTGTGGCCCCACCGGCCCGGGTGGATGGCACCGCCGTGTTCCTGACCGCTGAAACCGGCACCGTGCCCAACGCCTTGCTGCACAACCTCAAGCACAACAAGGTGTTGCACCAGCAAAACCTGTTTGTGTCGGTCCAGCACCACGAGCTGCCCTGGGTGCCCATGCACGAGCGCCTGGTGGTGGAAGACCTGGGGCACGATTGCTGGCAGGTGGTCATCCACTACGGCTTCAAGAACGACCCCAACGTGCCCAAGGCCCTGGCCTTGATGAAGGAGCACGGCGTGGAGCTGGACGACATGACCACCAGCTACTTCCTGTCGCGCGACACCGTCATCCCCACGCTGGGCGGTGGCATGGCACTGTGGCGCGAAAAGATCTTTGCCCAGATGCACCGCAACGCCAGCGGTGCGGCTGACTTCCTCAACCTGCCCAGCAACGCGGTGGTGGAGCTGGGCTCCAAGGTCGAAATCTGAGGGGTGAGCGTCCAGGCACTGTGTGCTGGCGAACAGTGCAGTCCGTTCCGGTGACGCCCAATGGGTGCTCCATCACCGGAGCCTCACATGCCCAACTGTTTGTCCCGCCACTTCATTCCGTTGCCCGTGCTGCACCCGTTGCGCAAGCGACTTTGGCGATGGTCGGTGGCCTGTGGGGCTGTGTGTGTGTTGGTCGCCTGTGGTGGTGGGCTGGTGGACAGCCCCAGTGCAGCCCCATTGCAGCCCACGGCCTCTGTCGACGAGGTGTTGTCACCTTTGCAGGTCCCGCTGTCTGTGCTGGCCGGAGCCACCCCGGACCCCGACCTGTTGCTCCTCCTCCTCCCCGACGACCCATCCCCGACCGACGATCGGGTGACCGCCTGGATCGATGCCGCCCACGAGGTGGGGGCACGCATGGCCGTGGTGACGGATGCGCAGTTTTTGGCCATGGGCCCCGTCGAGGCCCGGCGCTATGGCGGCTTGGTGTTGCCCGACCAACTGCATGCCGTGGCCACCGACACCATCGTTTCAGCCGTGCGGGACTACACCCAGCAGGGCGGGCGCACCTTCCTGACGTTTGACTTTGGGGCGCTCACCCTCAACGGGGCGCAGCAGCCGGTGTACCCCATTCCCCGCTCCCGCCTGAGCGACTTGGCGGGGGTGGACTACGTTCTGTACGACGAGCTGCGTGACCGCACCGTGGGTTTGGGACCCGTGACCGCCATGCGCAGCATGCTGCGCGAACTGCTGGTGCCCCCTGGCAAAAGCATGCCCTATCCGGCGCCCGTGGCACGGCAAGTGGGCCTGGCGGTCTCCAATCCTGCCCCCAGCCCAGCCGTCACCGCCCGTGTTCCTGTCCATCCGCCCACGCTGCTGGACCGGGTGGGTCAGGGCGGCAACCAAGCGCTGTACTTGCCGGTGGCCGTGGGTGATCCCGGCGGGGTGAGGGGCTTTGACCCCCAGCAGTTTCAGAACGTCCCACTGCCCTCGCTGCAAGAGCGTCAGCAGCGCGGCGTGAGCCGCGTCGTTCCGCGTCAGGTGCCCGTGCAGCTGGGCAAGGCCTTCAAGGCCCCCAAAGTGGCGCAGGTCAGCGGGACTCGCCCCGTGCGAGCGCCCGCCGCAGACGTGTTCACGCCGGAGGGCGGGGCGGTGGCCTCGCCCGTTGAGAAGGCGCAGGCCGTGGCTCCTGATGCCCTGGAGGCATACCACGGCTACCTGTTGGGCCACCTGATCTACCCCAGCTACGTGACCACCGGCGTGTTCAGCGGAACGCCGTTGGCCACCTCGCCCGACTTTGGCTTGGTGGCCGGGGTGCATGCGGTGGGCACCGGGCAGGTCTTGTTCGTCAACCTGCCGCTGGGCTACCTGAAGGGGCGCACCGATGCCCTGCCCATGCATGGGTTCTTGAGCTACTTCGTGCAGCACATGCTGCAAAGCCCCCGGTTGTCCGCCATGCCCAACGGGGTGGCCGGCTTGACCTTCGATTGGCACCTGGACTCCATGTCGGCACAAGCCCCCTCTCTGGCGCTGGAAACCGCCGGGGTGTTCAACCAGGGGCCGTTCTCCATGGAAATGACCGCGGGCCCCGATGCGGTGGTACCGGGGGATGGCCTGGGGTGGAACCTGAACTTCAACCCCGTGGCCCAGCAGCTGTTGCAGCGCATGGATGCCTTGGGCCACGCCGTGGGCTCACACGGGGGCTGGGTGCACGACCACTTTGGAAACTTCGCGACAGAAGACAACGCGGCGGAGTTCTCCCCCCTGCTGCAATGGAACCAGGCGGCGGTGGACGGTGCGGTGGGCAAACCTGCGCGGAGCTACTCGGCCCCACAGGGCAACAACCCCCTGTGGGCCATGGACTGGTTGGAGCAGCAAGGCATTGAAGGGGCCTACTTTGGCGGGCACACCGGGTTGGGGGCCACCCGCCAATACCGCGACGGCGTGCTGAAGAACCCGGCCCTGTCGGTGTTCCCCGTCACACCCCAGGGGATGTACGCCACGTTCGAGGAGTTTCAGATCTACCAAGTGCCCAAAACCGACGTCATCGATTGGTACCACGCCCTGATTGACTTCAGCATTGCGCACAACAGCAGCCGCCTGGTGTATGCCCATCCCCCGGGGGCCAACCAGTGGTCCGATGTGCTGAACAACCTCTTGGCCTATGCCGCGGGCAAGGGGGCCGCGTTCCGTTGGTACACCATGCCCCGTTTGGCGAAGTTCATGGCGCAACGTCGGCAGGTGGTGTGGACGGAAAGCATTCTGGCCACAGGGGCCACGCGTTTCGACGTGAGCCACCCCACCAGCTTGGCTGACATGGTGTGGATGCTCCCCAAGGCGCGTTACGCCAAGCCTGTGGTGGTCACCGCCGGAGGGGGCTCGGTGGTCAACGGCGGCACGGTCTGGCTGGTCAAGGCGGCGGGGGTGACACAGCTTCGGTTCCGGGCCTTGCCCAATCCCACGTATGTGCCCGCTTGAGGGGCTGAATGGGCTTGCTGGCAGACCGTGATGGGGTGGCCCCTGCCACGCGCCATCCGCACCGCTGCTAAGCTGACCGCCTTGCCCGACCTCAGCCGCGTCACCCGCGGCCCTTGCCATGAACCTGCTTGTCGTTGCCGACCCCGTCGAGTCGTTCAAGATCCACAAGGACACCACCTACGTCATGATGCGCGAGGCCCAGCGCCGCGGCCATGCCGTGGCCGTGTGCCTGCCCGCCGACCTGTCGTGGCGCAGTGGCCAGCCCGTGGTGGCGCGGGTGCGCCACTTGCGCTTGCTGGACATCACGCCCGGCTACGGGGCCACCCAGGCCACGCAGCCGTGGTTCGGGGAAACCCAGCCCGCCGACGTGCGCCCGCTGCATGCGTTCGATGCGGTGCTGATGCGCAAAGACCCGCCGTTTGACGCCGAGTTCATCTACGCCACCCACCTGCTGGAGCAGGCCGAGCGCGAGGGTTCAAGGGTGTTCAACAAACCTTCGGCCTTGCGCGACCACCCCGAAAAGCTGGCGCTGATGCAGTTTGCCGAGTTCGCCCCGCCCACGCTGGTGACGCGCAGCGCCGACGACGTGCGGGCCTTCCACGCCGAGCATGGCGACATCATCTTGAAGCCCCTGGACGGCATGGGCGGCATGGGCATCTTCCGCGTGCGTGCCGATGGCCTGAACCTGGGCGCCATCACCGAAACACTCAACCGCGACGGCGAGCAGACGCTGATGGTGCAGCGCTACCTGCCCGCCATTGCCGAGGGCGACAAACGCGTGCTGGTGATTGGCGGCAAACCCGTGCCCTACGCGCTGGCCCGCATCCCGCAGGGCACCGAGGTGCGTGGCAACCTGGCCGCGGGGGGCAAGGGCGTGGCCATGCCGCTGACCGACGACGAGCGCCGCATTGCCGAGGCCCTGGGCCCCACCCTGGCCGAGCGCGGCCTGCTGCTGGTGGGCTTGGACGTGATCGGGGGCTGCCTGACCGAGGTGAACGTGACCAGCCCCACCTGCTTCCAGGAAATCATGCAGCAGACCGGTTTTGACGTGGCCGCCCGCTTCGTGGATGCCTTGGAGGCGGAGGTGCAAAAACAATAGCTGCTTGCGCTTTCATAAAAAGCGCTAGAGGCTGTTTTGATTTGATGTTTTGGGGTGTTGTGACGGCGCCAAACCTGGCCTGCGCAGCGCTCCGATGGACCCCCTCCATGTGGCCGGAACGCGGACGCTGGCGCACACTGTCCGGGTGGGCCAGCCGGTCCGCAAGCTTCCTTCTTCAACCCACAGGACACTCAACATGAAAACCTGGATGCCCGCCACCTTGGCCGCGCTGGCTGTCGTGGCCAGCCTGAACGCCCTGGCGGCCGACGAATACAACCGCCCCCCGTCCAACGACGTGCAATACCGCCAGTGCCTGTCGTGGGCCTCCAAGCGGTACGACGGCGGCGAAGAGCCCAGCCCCATCAAAGGGCAGAACAAGCTGCAAGCCTGGTGCACCTGCATGTGGAACGAAACCCCCGACGACTTTGGCGGCAACCTGGTGAAGTTCTCCGAAAGCGCCAAGGGCAAACAAACCAACAAGCTCTGCGAAAAGTACGCCGACTGGAGCGATTGAGTCGCTCAGACCGCCCCGGCGGGGGTGGCCCAGTCGATTTGGTCGAACAGCCGTTGCAGCCGCCGCTTGCGTGAGTCACTGGTGCCTGCCACCCACGTCATTTGGCCCTGAAGCTGGGCTTTGAACGTTGATTGCGGGAGGGTGGTCTGGGTGTGCGGGCCATGCAAAACACACTGATGCAGACACGCCCTGAGCGCATCGAACGTGGCCCGTTCGGGCTGCGGGTGGAGGTTGACCACCAGGCCCGTGACGCGCTGCTGCCGGTGCGCGGGCACACATTGGGTTTTGGTCGGGTTCAAGGCCCAACCTTCATCCTCCACCACGGTGTTCACCAGCCGCTTCAAGGCACCGGCTTGCGCCAGCAAGGCGCGTGGGCCGGAAAACACCAGGTCGTCGGCATAACGGCTGTAGTGGGCCCCCAGGAGGGTGGCCACGCCTTGCAGGCGGGCGTCCAGTGCGTGGGCGCACAGGTTGGCCAGCACGGGTGAGGTGGGCGCGCCCTGGGGCAAGTGGGGGGCGGCCAGCCGCTTGGCCTGGTACCACGTCAGCCCACCGTCGTCGCGAAGCCGTGCCAGCACATCCGCTCGGGTGGTGCAGGTGCACAGCGCGGTGAGGCACCGAACCACGCCATCGGGGTAACCCAGCGACCGCCAGACGGCGGCCACCTGCGCCGCCCGGATGTGGTGGAAGAAGTCCTTCAAATCGAACTTCAGCACCACGTCCTGCTGGGCATGCCCAGCGGCGTGGCTGTGCACACTGCGGCCCTTCACGTAGCCGTGTGCGGCGGGGTGGGTGGGCACACGGCTCAGCACCTGCTGCAAGTGCCGCAGCACCTGCATGAGCTGTGGCTTGGGCACCTCCAACAACCGCAGGCCACCGCGGGCCTTTTGCCGCAACACCGCACGGTGATGGTGCGGGCGGGTCTGCCAGGGCGCGGGCGACAGCCACATCAGCTGTGGCAGGGGCAGGCCGAGGTCGCGGGCCAGGTCTTCCTCGTGGTGCCAGGGCGGCAGGTTCAACGGGCCGTGGTGTGCGGTCAGGGCCCGCAGGGGCCAGGGTGTGCGCATGTGGGATGGGGCCACCTGCCACTGTCGAACTCGCCAGCGACCGGGGTCGATGAACGGCGGCAGGTCCCACTCGTCTTCGTCTTCCGATGGCGGCGGGTTGAGCGTGTCCACATGCTGGCGCCACCGTTGGGCCAGATGCTGGGCCAGCGCGTCCACATCCCATTGCATCAGCAGCGCCTGAGACACCCCGGGAATCAGCTGCTGCTGCAACCAGTGCGTTTGCACCGCGGTCAGCGGGCCCAGCACGGCCAGGGCCTGGTGCCAGAGGCGTTCATGCAAACCCAGGGAGGGGTCGGCGTCAGGGGTGTCGGCCTCCGCCAGCCAGGCGAAGGCCAGCGCCCGCATGGCGGTGTTCACAAGGCCCCCCTCGCGCAGCCAACCTGCGGGTCATGGGTGAGCCAACTGCTTGGAACAAGCACGCGGCTCACCCCCTGCAATGCCTGAACCAAACACAACACCGTGGGGGTGCCCCACGGCGCAACACCTGCGAAACCGCCCGAAGGAAGCACGCATGCCTTGCAACACTTGGCTGGGAAGGGGAGCGAGGGCATTGTAGAGAGGGCACCCACACGGCTCACAGCCGCTCGGTTTCCCCCGCCTTGGGTTGCCAGGTCATCAGCCGCCGCTCGATGCGGCCCACCAGGCCGTCCAGGGCCAGGGCAAAGCTGGTCAGCACCAGGATGCCGGCCATCACGGTGTTGATGTCGAACTGCCCTTCGGCCTGCAGGATGAGGTAGCCCACCCCCTGGCTGGAGCCCAGGTATTCACCCACCACCGCGCCCACAAAGGCCAGGCCCACGCTGGTGTGCAGCGAGCTGAACACCCAGCTGGTGGCGCTGGGCAGGTACACGTGGCGCAGCAGCTGGCGCTGGCTGGCCCCCAGCATGCGGGCGTTGGCCAGCACCACGGGGCTGACCTCCTTCACGCCCTGGTAGACGTTGAAGAACACGATGAAGAACACCAGCGTCACCCCCAGTGCCACCTTGGAGCCCATGCCCAGCCCGAACCACACCGCAAAGATGGGGGCCAGGATGATGCGGGGCATGGCATTCATGGCCTTGATGTAGGGCTCCAGAATGGCCGAGGCCATGGGCGACAGCGCCAGCCACAGCCCCGCCCACAGGCCGGTGACGGCCCCGATGGCAAAGGCCATCACCGTTTCCATCAGCGTCACGCCCAGGTGTTGGTAGATGTCGGCGTCGGTCACGAACCAGGCCCAGATGCGTTGCAGCACCTGGATGGGCTGGCCGAAGAAGAAGGCCGCCTGCTGCTCGTTGTCGAACATGAAGGGCGGGATCAGTCCCGGGCGGGTCATGACGTGCCAGAACACGAACAGCAGCACCAGCAGCGCCAGTTGCCACAGCCGCAGGGTGGCGGCACGCGGTTTGATCCATTTCCACATAGACAACTCAAGCCACTTTCTGCAATTGCTGCTGGTAGCCCTTGAGCACCTCTTCGCGCAGCACGCCCCAGATGGCGGCATGCAGCTCCAGGAAGCGGGGCGTCACCTTCAC
The DNA here is from genome assembly GCF_054777695.1 of Hydrogenophaga soli. Classification (NCBI taxonomy): domain Bacteria; kingdom Pseudomonadati; phylum Pseudomonadota; class Betaproteobacteria; order Burkholderiales; family Comamonadaceae; genus Hydrogenophaga; species Hydrogenophaga soli. Next base: position 371,562 of record NZ_BAAHAK010000004.1, read on the forward strand.
CTCGGCCACGTCGCGTGGGCGGGGGATGTCGATGGCAAATTCGCCCATGGGGCGGCTGGCCGGGCCTGCGCTCATCACCACCACGCGGTCGCTCATGGCAATGGCCTCGTCCAGGTCGTGGGTGATGAACAGCACGGCCTTTTTCTTGGCTTGCCACAGCGCCAGCACCTCGTTTTCCATGAGCTGGCGGGTCTGGATGTCCAGCGCCGAAAAGGGCTCGTCCATCAGGATGATGTCGGGGTCCAGCACCAGCGTTTGCGCCAGGCTGGCGCGTTTGCGCATGCCGCCGCTCATCTGGTGGGGGTAGCGGTCGCCAAAGGCCCCCAGGCCCACGCGGCGCAGCCAGTCCTGCGCCTGGGCGCGGGCCTCGGCGTCGGGCACGCCGCGGAACTGCAGGCCGGCCATCACGTTCTCCAGCGCGGTGCGCCAGGGCATCAGGCTTTCGGCCTGGAACATGTAGCCCGCCCGGGTGTTGATGCCCGCCAGCGGCTGCCCGAACACGCTGACCGTGCCCTGGCTGGGTTGCAGCAGGCCCGCCGCCACGTTGAGCAGGGTGCTTTTGCCGCAGCCGGTGGGCCCCACCACGCTGACGAACTCGCCCGCGCCCACGGTGAGCGTGACGTGTTGCACCGCGGTGTAGCGCTGGCCGGGGTTGTCCTTGCTGACGAAGGTGCAGGCCACACCCTGCATGTCGATGGCGGGGGCGCTCATGGTCACGCCTTGGGGTATTTGGCGTTGGCCTTCTTCACAAACTCGTTGGTGTAGACGGCGTCCAGGTTGAGCTTGGCGCTGGCCAGCTTGTCGTCCACGCTGGCCAGGGCGCGCAGAGCCGTTTCCGCGCCTTTGGGCGGGATGGTGCCGTCGGGCGACAGCGCCTTTTGCGCGGCCAGGAAGCCGTCGATGTACACCGCGCGGTCACCCAGCAGGTAGCTTTCGGGCACCACCTTGATGATGTCGCCGCCGCCTGCGGCCTGGATCCACTTGTTGGCGCGCACCATGGCGTTGGTCAGGGCCTGGGCGGTTTGGGGGTTCTTGTCCAGGAAAGGCTGCGGCGCGTACAGGCAGCCCGCGGGCATGGGGCCGCCGAACACTTTCTCGGCCTCGGACACGATGCGGGTGTCGGTGACGATCTTCAGGTCACCCGAGCGTTGCAGCAGGGTGATGACGGGGTCCAGGTTGCTGATGGCGTCGATCTGGCCCGAGCGCATGGCCGCCACCGCGCCGTTGGCCGCCCCCACGCCGATGATGCTCACGTCGCTGGGCTTGAGGCCCGCCTTGGCCAGCACGTAGTTCACCAGCACGTTGGTGGAACTGCCCGGTGCGGTCACGCCGATCTTCTTGCCCTTCAGGTCCGCGATGGACTTGAAATTGGGCATGGTCTTGGGGTTGACGCCCAGCACGATCTGCGGGGCCAGCCCCTGCAGCACAAAGGCCCGCATGGCCTGGCCCTTGGCCTGCATGTTGATGGTGTGCTCGAACGCGCCCGACACCACATCGGCACTGCCGCCCACCACCGCCTGCAGGGCCTTGGCACCGCCCGCAAAGTCCACGATGGTCACGTCCAGCCCCTCGGCCTTGAAGTAGCCCAGTTGCTCGGCAATGGTCAGCGGCAGGTAGTAGAAGAGGTTCTTGCCACCCACGGCGATGGTGAGCTTGGGCTTTTCCAGGCTCTGGGCCAGGCCCAGGGTGGGCAGGGCGGCCACGGCCAGGCCGGTGCCGATCAGGGTGCGTCGCTTCATGGTGTGTCTCCTGTTGAAATGGGCGGGCTCAGTCCAGCGGCAAACCGTCCACAAACACCTTGAGCTGGTGGGGCTCGAACGCTGTCCAGCATTCGTTGGCGGTCAGCGGCGTGGTGACGATCACGGCGGCCCGGTCGTCGGGCTGGTTGAGCTCGGCAAAGTTGACGGTCCAGTCGTGGTCCATCAGCGTGGCCTGGGCAAAGGGGTGCTGCCGCACCAGGTAGTGCAGCTTGGTGCTGCAATGCGCCCACAGCGCGTCGCCGTTGCTCAGCAAGAAGTTGAAGGTGCCAAACGCCCGCACCTGGGGCACCAGCTCGTGCAGGGTGTGGGTCAGCTCGGCCACGCTGGGCAGGGCGGCGTGGGACTTGGCCAGCTCCTGCATCAGCCAGCAGAACGCCCGTTCGCTGTCGGTGGTGCCCACTGGCTGGAAGTGGGTGTGCAGCTTGGGGTGGTAGTCCTTCAGGTCCCCGTTGTGGGCAAACACCCAATGGCGGCCCCACAGCTCGCGCACAAACGGGTGGGCATTCTCCAGGCACACAGAGCCGATGGTGGCCTTGCGCACGTGGGCAATGATGTTTTTGCTCTTTAAAGGATAGCGCTTGAGGAAATCGGCCATGGCCGATTGCGACGCGCATTCGTGGTCCACAAAGTGGCGCAGGCCCTTGCCCTCAAAAAAGGCGATGCCCCAGCCATCGGCATGGTGGTCGGTGGCCCCGCCGCGTTGGCAGAAACCGGTGAAGCTGAAGGTGGCGTCGGTGGGGGTGGCGCAATTGAGGCCGAGCAACTGGCACATGGGCGGGGTGGCTTGGGGGGCGTTCAGGGATGGGGGTGGGCGGCCACGCAGCGGGCACAAATGCAGGCCTTGCGTTGCGCGTGGGCGGGCACCTGCGCCAGCAGGCTGGCGGGAAAGTGCGCCTGGGTGCACCAGCACGGCGGGCTGCCCTCGCCGCGGGCACGCGGTTCGCCCGGGCACAGGGCGCAACCGTTGGGGCCGCCGCACAGCGGGCAACGGCTGGGGTCGAGGTCGGGTGGGGCAGAGGGCTGGGCGGACACAGCGCACCAGTTTACGCCCGCAGCATGGAGCCAATGCCGCCAAGTGCCGCGTCCGCGGCATTCCCTGGCGAGAATCGGGGCAGATGACCACCGCTCTCCTCCTGCCGTACCCCGCCTTGGCCCGGGCCATCGCCGCCGTGTTGACCGACCCTGCGGTGGCGGTGCCCCCGCGCCTGGTGCAGCCCCTGCCCGGAGGCGGCACCCTGTTTGTGATGCCCGCGCACGACGCCCGTGTGGCCATGACCAAACTCATCACCTTCACCCCTGGCAACGCCGAGCGGGGCCTGCCCACCATCCAGGGCGATGTGCTGGTGTTTGACGTGGCCACCGGTCAACGCGTGGCGGTGCTGGACGGCCCCACCGTCACGGCCCGCCGCACCGCGGCGGTGTCGCTGCTGGCGGCGCAGCGTCTGGCACCCCAGCCCCAAGGCCGCCTGTTGGTGGTGGGGGCCGGTGTGCAGGGGCGTGCCCACCTGGAGGCGTTTGCCGCGGGCCTGGGCACCCGCGAGGTGTGGGTGGCCTCGCGCAGCGCCCGCAGTGCCCAGGCGCTGGTGGACCATGCCCACGCCCTGGGGCTGGACGCCCGTGTGGTGCCCGACCCCAACGCCGCGCTGCCCGATTGCCCGCTGGTGGTCACCTGCACCCCGGCCCAGGGCGTGGTGCTGTCGGCCTTGCCCGGCCCGCAGCACTTTGTGGCTGCGGTGGGGGCCTTCACCCCCACCATGGTGGAACTGGCCCCTGAGCTCTGCCGCCACATGGCCGCCCAGGGCCGGGTGGTGGTGGACACCGACCTGGCCCACCACGAGGCCGGAGACCTTCTCCAGGCCGGGTTGGACCCCGCCACCTTCCCCACGCTGCGCGAGGTGGTTCAAGGCGGCGTGCCGCACATCCCTGGTCCTGTGCTGTTCAAAAGCTGCGGCTGGGCCGGGTGGGACCTGGCCGCGGCGCGGCTGGTGGTGGAGGGCCGGGCATGAGCGCCGGGAGCCACGCCGAAATCACCCGCCGCGGCATCGTGGCCATGCTGCTGGCCATGGGGTGTTTCTCGTTGATGGACACGTCCCTCAAGACCCTGTCGGCCCACTACGCGCCTTTGCAGGTGGCGGCCCTGCGTGGCCTGACCGCCTGGCCCTTGGTGCTGGCCCATGTGCTGTGGCAGCGCCAGGGGCACACCCTGTGGCGGGTGCGCTGGCCCTTGCACCTGCTGCGCGGCGGCTTGACGGTGGGCATGATCACCCTGTTTTCGCACGCGGTGCAAACGCTGTCGCTCACCTCGGCCTACGTGCTGTTTTTCATTGCGCCGGTGCTGGTCACCCTGCTGTCGGGACCGGTGCTGGGCGAAAAAGTGCCCCGCGCCAGCGTGTGGGCGGTGGTGCTGGGCTTTGGCGGCGTGTGGGTGGCCCTGCGGCCCGGGGCCGGTTTCTGGGACGACCTGTGGCGCTCCAGCGCCTCGCTGGCGGTGCTGGCCGCCGCCGCGGGGTATGCCGTGGCCGCGGTGGCGGGGCGGGTGCTGTCGCGCACCGACAGCTCGGCCTCGCTGGTGTTCTGGACCACCACCTTCCTGTCCATCGGTGCGCTGGCCCTGGCCCTGCCGGACTGGCAGCCGGTGTTGTGGGCCCATGCGCCCTGGCTGGTGTTGCTGGCGGTCACCGGCATGGCAGGGCAGATTTGCATTGTGGAAGCCTTCCGCCATGGCGACGCCGCCGTGGTGGCCCCCTTCGAATACTCGGCCCTGGCCTGGGGCGTGCTGTTCGACGCGGTGCTGTGGCAGGTGTGGCCCGACGGCTGGACCTGGGCCGGCGCCGCCCTGGTGGTGGCTGGTGGGGTGGTGCTGGTGCGGGCCGTCAGCGCCCCGCCCGCGGTGCCTGAGTCGTTGGATTGAGAGATATAGATGTTTTCGGTATAAACAACTGAAATCTAATTCGTTCCCAATCTGAAGCTTTGTTTCGATGATGCGGGCCATCTGCCTCACCCATCGAAAGGAACGCTTCATGACCCCCCGCCGCCACGCCCTGCGCCAAGCCCTCCGCACCCTGGGTGCCCTGACCCTGGTGGCTGCGTCCTGCATGGCCTGGGCGCAAAACAAGGTCGAGCTGCTCAACGTCTCCTACGACCCCACCCGCGAGCTCTACGTCGAGTTCAACGCCGCCTTTGCCAAGCACTGGAAGGCCAAGACCGGGCAGGACGTCAGCATCAAGCAAAGCCACGGCGGCTCGGGCAAGCAGGCCCGCTCCATCATCGACGGCCTGGAAGCCGATGTGGCCACCCTGGCCCTGGCCGGTGACACCGACGCCCTGAACGAGCACGGCGGCTGGATCCCCAAGGACTGGCAAAAACGCCTGCCGCTCAACAGCACGCCCTACGCCTCCACCATCATCCTGGCGGTGCGCGAAGGCAACCCCAAGAACATCAAGGACTGGGACGACCTCATCCGCGCCGACGTGAAGGTCATCACCCCCAACCCCAAGACCTCGGGCGGTGCGCGCTGGAACTACCTGGCCGCCTGGGAATTTGCCAAACGCAAATACGGCGGGGACGCCAAGGCCAAGGAGTTTGTGGCCAAGCTCTACGCCAACGTGCCCGTGCTCGACACCGGGGCCCGGGGCTCCACCATCACCTTTGCCCAGCGCAACCAGGGCGATGTGCTCATCGCCTGGGAAAACGAAGCCTACCTGCTGGAAAAGGAATTCGGCTCCAAGTTCGACGTGGTCTACCCCTCCATCTCCATCCTGGCCGAACCGGCGGTGACGGTGGTGGACAAGAACGTGGACAAGAAGGGCACACGGGCCGTGGCCACCGCCTACCTGGAGTACCTGTACAGCGACGAGGGCCAGGACATTGCGGGCAAGAACTTCTACCGCCCCACATCGCCCAAGGCGCAGGCCAAGTACGCCAAGCAGTTTCCCAAGTTGAACCTGTTCAAGATCGACGAGGCGTTTGGCGGCTGGACGCAGGCCACCAAGGTGCACTTTGCCGACGGTGGCAGCTTTGACCAGATCTACACCAAGAAGTGAAGGGAGAAACCATCATGTCCGTCCTGCTCATCCACGGCAGCCCGTCCGACCAATCCCGCTCGGTGGCGCTGGCCGAAGGCATTGCCCAGCGCCTGAACCCGCGCCAGACCTTTGTGGACCGCCTCAGCGTGCGTTCCCTACCCCCGCAGGCGCTGCTGCTGGCTGACGCGGGGAACACCGCCATCATCAAAGCCGCCTTGCAGGTGGAGCGGGCCGAGGTGATTGTGGTGGGCACCCCTGTGTACAAGGCCGCCTACAGCGGCGCACTCAAGGTGTTTCTGGACGTGTTGCCGCAAGACGCCTTCAAGGGCAAGACGGTGCTGCCCCTGGCCACCGGCGGCAGCCCGCACCACATGCTGGCGCTGGACTATGCGCTGCGCCCGGTGCTGCAGTCGCTGGGGGCGCTGCACATCCTGCCCGGGGTGTACGCCAGCGAAAAACAGCTGCCCCGCAACGCCGAAGGTGGGTACGACTTTGACGAGGACGTGTCCCGCCGCCTGGACGAAGCCGCCCACCTGGTGGCCACCCAGGGCTTGCGGCAACCCATCACCCCGGGGTTTGCGCCCATTCCCTTTGGTCAGGTGCGCTGCAGCGTCTGACCGCACCACCACCCCCTGACCCCTTCCCCACTGAAGTGCCGTGCAACCCGGCCGGGGGAGGCCTTGCCCGAATTCACCTGATTTGTCTCGATTGGAGAACCTGAACATGACCGCCTGGAGCCGCCGCCACTTTGTGTCCACCTTCGTTGCCGGGGCCGCTGCCTCGTCGCTGCTGCCCGCCACCGCACAAGCCCAGACCGCGGCGCAGTCAACCACCCGCACCTTGCGCATCGGTTACCAGAAGGGTTGGCTGTCCATCCTGAAGAACCGGGGCACCCTGGAAAAACGCCTCACCCCGCTGGGCGTCAACGTCACCTGGACCGAGTTTGTGGCCGGGCCGGTGCAGCTGGAGGCGCTGAACGTGGGCTCCATCGACTTTGGCGACGTGGGCGAAGCCCCGCCCATCTTCGCCCAGGCCGCGGGCGCGCCGCTGGTGTACGCCGGGGCCACCGTGCCCCGCCCTCGGCTGGAAGCCCTGCTGGTGCCCAAGGACTCGCCCATCCGGTCGGTGGCCGACCTCAAGGGCAAGAAGGTGGCCTACAACAAGGGCTCCAACGTGCAGTACTTCCTGGTCAAGCTGCTGGAGAAACACGGCCTGAAGTACAGCGACGTGCAGTCCGTCTTTTTGCCCCCGCCCGACGCCCGGGCGGCGTTCCAGAAGGGCTCGGTGGACGCCTGGCTGATCTGGGAACCCTTCCTGTCCGCTGCCGAAAAGTCGCTGGACGCCCGCGTGCTGGCCGACGCCAGCGGCGTGGCCAACAACCGGGCGTACTACTTCACCTCGCGCGATTTCGCCACCCGCCACACCGACGTGCTGAAGGTGGCCCTGGAGGAAATCAAGGCCGTGGACACCTGGATTGCCAAGAACCCGCGCGAGGCTGCGCAGGAGCTGTCCAAGGTGCTGGGCTTGGACGTGTCGGTCACCGAGTCCTTCCTCCAGCGCACCGACCACGGCCTGGTGCCGGTCAACGGCGACATCCTGGCCGAGCAGCAGGCCATTGCCGACACCTTCTACCAGCTCAAGCTCATTCCCAAGCCGCTCAACCTGCGCCACGCCGCGCCGGTCAACCTGAACTGAAGGCCCTTGGCCTCACGGAGTCCGCCATGAACCACCCCACGCCCCAGCCCGCCCCGCACCCCAACCACCGCCGCCAGACCCTGCGCCTGATGGCGCTCACGGCGGCCCAGTGGTGTCTGGCCGGGCCGGTGGTGATGCGCGACGCATGGGCCCAGGCCCAGGCTCCGGTGACCGATGCGCAGCCGCTCAAGCTGTTGCGCATTGGCTACCAGAAGGCGGCGGTCAACCTGGTGGTGGTCAAGCAGACGCGGGCGCTGGAAAAACGCTACCCCGAGGCCAAGATCACCTGGTTGGAGTTTCCCGCCGGGCCGCAGCTGCTGGAGGCCCTGGCCACCGGCAGCCTGGAGTTCGGGCTGACGGGCGACTCGCCCCCGGTGTTCGCCCAGGCCGCGGGCAAGGACCTGCTGTACGTGGGGGCCGAACCCCCCAAACCCAAAAGCTCGGCCATCCTGGTGCTGAAGGACTCACCAGTGCAGACCGTGGCCGACCTCAAGGGCCGCAAGGTGGCCTTGCAAAAGGGCTCCAGTGCGCACTTTCTGCTGGTGCGGGCGGTGGAAAAGGCCGGGTTGGCGTGGGCCGACATCCAGCCCGTGTACCTGGCGCCTGCCGATGCCCGTGCCGCCTTCGAGCGCGGCAGCGTGGACGCCTGGGCCATCTGGGACCCGTTCTACGCCGTGACCGAGCTGGCCCTGCCCACCCGGGTGCTGACCACGGGTGAGGGCCTGTCGGGCAACAACTCCTTCTACCTGGCCTCCCGTGCCCTGGTGACCCAGCACCCCGCGGTGCTGGATGCCCTGTTCGACGAACTGACGTTGGCCGACCGCTTTGTGCAGCAGCAGCGCCCCGCCGCCATCAGGCTGATTGCCGACTTTGCGGGGCTGGACGCCGGGGTGGTCAGCCTGTTTTTGCAGCGCCGCCCGGCGTCGCCGGTGCTCGCGCTCCAGCCCGCCACGGAGGCCGACCAGCAGCGCGTGGCCGATGCCTTTGCCCGGCTCAACCTCATCCCCAAACCGGTGAAGGTGAGTGAGGCGGTGTGGCGCGGAAGTTTGAAGAAATAAACCCATCTAGCGCTTATTCAAAAAGCGCAAGCAGCTATTAATTCAGGAGTAAATGATGAACATTTTCTGGTTCCTGCCCATCCACGGCGACGGCCACCACCTGGGCACCGCCCACCGCTCGCGTGCGGTGGACCACCACTACCTCCAACAAATTGCCCAGGCCGCCGACCGGCTGGGTTATGGCGGCGTGTTGATCCCCACCGGGCGCTCGTGCGAGGACTCGTGGATCGTCGCCTCCAGCCTCATCCCCGTCACGAAACGGCTCAAGTTTTTGGTGGCGTTGCGGCCCAGCACCATTTCCCCCACGGTGTCGGCCCGCCAGGCCGCCACGCTGGACCGCCTGAGCGAAGGCCGCCTGCTGGTCAACGTGGTGGCCGGTGGTGACGCGGGCGACCTGGAGGCCGACGGCACCTTCCTGAGCCACGACGAACGTTACGAACACGCCCGCGAGTTCCTGGACGTGTGGACCCGCCTGCTGGCGGGCGAGGAGGTGACCTACGAGGGCAAGCACATCCACGTCAAAGGGGCCAAGCAGCTGTTCCCGCCGGTGCAGCGTCCGCACCCGCCGCTGTACTTCGGTGGCTCGTCCGACGCCGCGCACGACCTGGCCGCCGAAAAGGTGGAGCTGTACCTGACCTGGGGCGAACCGCCCGCCGAGGTGGAAAAGAAGTTCAACGACGTGCGCAAACGCGCCGAAGCGCTGGGCCGCAAGGTCAAGTTCGGGGTGCGGCTGCACGTCATCCCCCGCGAAACCAACGACCAGGCCTGGGCCGCGGCGGACGACCTCATCAAGTACCTGGACGACGACACCGTGGCCAAGGCCCAGGCGGCTTTTGCCCGCATGGACTCGGAGGGGCAACGCCGCATGCGCGCCCTGCACGGGGGCAACCGCTCCAAGCTCGAAATCAGCCCCAACCTGTGGGCCGGGGTGGGCCTGGCCCGCGGCGGTGCAGGCACCGCCCTGGTGGGGGATGGCGAAACCATCGCCCGCCGCCTCAAGGAATACCAGGACCTGGGGGCCGACACCTTCGTGCTCTCGGGCTACCCCCACCTGGAGGAAGCCTACCGCTTTGCCGAGCTGGTGTTCCCGCACATCGGCGTGCAGGCCCCCGGCACCACCGAGCAGCCCAACCTGGTCAGCCCCTTTGGCGAGGTGGTGGGCAACACCCTGGTGCCCGCCCGGCAGGCCGCTCAGAGTTGACCCGCCAACAGCTGACCCCGCCACCCCAGGAGCCCTTCCATGCGTTCAAGCCTTTCTTCCTCTCCCCCCGCGGCCGCGGTGGCCGACCTCAGCCCCGAGCTGTCCTCCGGCCTCGCCTGGTCGGCCGGGCCGTCCACCTTGTCCGAGTCGTTCGCGTCGGCCACCCCGTCCGCCGTCTGGCTGGCCTGGGGCCGCTGGTGGCGGGCCGCGGTGCAGCGTGTGCTGCCCTGGTTGGTGCCGGTGCTGCTGCTGGTGGTGTGGCAGGCCGCGTCCAGCCTGGGCTGGCTGTCCACCCGGGTGCTGCCCTCGCCCTGGCAGGTGGTGGAAGCGTTCTGGGCCCTGTCCAGCAGCGGTGAGTTGTGGACACACGTGAAGGTCAGCGCCTGGCGGGCCTTGACCGGCCTGGCCATCGGTGGCGGCCTGGGGCTGGTGCTGGGTTTGCTGACCGGCTCCAGCAAGCTGGCCGAAACGCTGCTGGACTCCAGCGTGCAGATGGTGCGCAACATCCCGGCGCTGGCGCTCATTCCGCTGGTGATCCTGTGGTTCGGCATCGAGGAAGAGGCCAAGCTGTTCCTCATCGCCGTGTCGGTGTTCTTCCCCATCTACCTCAACACCTTCCACGGCATCCGCAACGTGGACCCCGGGCTGGTGGAAATGGGCCGCACCTACGGCCTGGACCGCTGGCAGCTGTACACCCAGATCGTGCTGCCCGGTGCGCTGTCGTCCATCCTGGTGGGGCTGCGGTTCTCGCTGGGGCTGATGTGGGTGATTCTGATCGTGGCCGAGACCATTTCGGCCCAGGCCGGCATTGGCTACCTGACCATGAACGCCCGCGAGTTTTTGCAGACCGACGTGGTGCTGGTGGGCATCCTGCTGTACGCCGCGTTGGGCAAGCTGGCCGACGTGTTCGCCAAGGCGCTGGAGCGGCACTGGCTGCGCTGGCACCCCGGTTACCAGGGCACCAACGCCCAGAAGTCCTGAGAGGCACCCCATGAACACCCCCGTGAACAACCCCACCCCCACCGCCGCGGGCGGCGTGCGCCTGGTGCTGCGCGGCCTGGGCAAGCGCTACGGTCGCCGCGACGTGTTGCGCGACACCGAGCTGACCATTGAACCGGGCCAGTTTGTGGCCATCGTGGGCCGCAGCGGCTGCGGCAAAAGCACGCTGCTGCGCCTGGTGGCCGGGCTGGAAGAGGCCACCAGTGGCCACATCGAGGCCGATGGCCAGCGCATCCAGGGCCTGTCGGGCCAGACACGCATCATGTTCCAGGACTCGCGCCTGCTGCCCTGGAAACGGGTGCTGGACAACGTGGCGCTGGGGTTGAAACCTGCGCAACGGCAGGCCGCGTTGGATGTGCTCAGCCGCGTGGGCCTGGGCGACCGCGGCCCCGAGTGGCCTGCCCGCCTGTCGGGCGGCCAGCGCCAGCGTGTGGCCCTGGCCCGTGCCCTGGTGCACCAGCCCCGCCTGCTGCTGTTGGACGAACCCCTGGGCGCACTGGATGCGCTCACCCGCATCGAGATGCACCGCCTCATCGAAGGGCTGTGGCGCGCCAGCGGCTTCACCGCGCTGCTGGTCACGCACGACGTGCAAGAGGCGGTGGCCCTGGCCGACCGCGTGATCCTCATCGAAGACGGGCGCATTGCGCTCGACCAGGTGGTGGACCTGCCCCGCCCCCGTGCCCACGGCGACGCCGCCTTTGCTGCGCTGGAAAAACGCATTCTGGACCGGGTGCTGCAACGCCCCGGCACCGACGACGTGGCCGACCCGCCCGACCCGCATTGGGGCGTGCCCGCCCACGGCCTGCGCTGGGCCGTCTGACTTTCCCGCATCCACCCGATTTTCAACCCCTCGTTTCAAGGAGAAACACCATGTCCATCCAAGCCATCAACGTGCGCAACCAGTTCAAAGGCAAGGTCAAAGAAATCATCCGCGGCGACGTGGTGTCCGAGGTCGATGTCGAGACGCCCTGGGGCGTCGTCACCTCGGTCATCACCACCCGCTCGGTCAACGACCTGGGCCTGCAGGTGGGCTCCGAGGTGGTGGCCCTGGTCAAGTCCACCGAGGTGTCCATTGCCAAGTTGTGAGAAAAAATGGCAACTAGCGCTTTCATTGTTTGATGTAAGTGCTATCGATTTGATTGCTTGAGTTTGGGGCCGCCGTGCATGGTGCACTGCGGCCTTGCCGTTGTTCCGCGGGGGACGTGGCAACAAAAAAGCCCCGTCGCTCACACGCGACGAGGTGTTGAGGGCCTTGCAGCCCCTGGCCTGAAGGGGCTGCCCGCTTGAAGGGCCTGCCCGTCCGCCTCAGGCGGCCCGCTGCTGTTCTTGCGCCTGGCGTTGCAAGGTGTGGCGGTTTTCCGGGCGGGCCAGCCCCAGGTGTTCGCGCAGCGTGGTGCCGGTGTAGGCGGTGCGAAACAGGCCGCGGCGTTGCAGCTCGGGGATGACCAGGTCCACAAACTCGTCCAGGCTGGCGGGCAGCACCGGGGGCAGCACGTTGAAGCCGTCGGCGGCACCGTTGTCAAACCACAGCTGCAACTGGTCGGCAATCTGGGTGGGGGTGCCCACCAGCGTCCAATGGCCACGGGCGGTGGCCACCCATTGGTAGAGCTGGCGGATGCTGAAGCCGTGCTTCTTGGCGATGTCGCTCATCATCTGCTGGCGGCTCACCCAGCCCTCGGTGCGGGGCAGTTCGGGCAGGGGGCCGTCCAGCGGGTGACCCGACAGGTCCACGCCGCCCGACAGGCGGGCCAGCAGGTCCAGGCCGTCTTCGGGGGCGATCAGGTCGTTCAGTTCTTGCAACTTGGCGCGGGCTTCTTCCTCGGTGCGGCCCACGTAGACCGACACGCCGGGCATGATCTTCAGCTCGTCGGGCGAGCGGCCGTACTTGGCCAGCCGCCCTTTCAGGTTCTTGTAGAAGGCCTGGGCGTCTTCCAGGCTTTGCTGGGCGGTGAACACCACCTCGGCGGTGCGGGCGGCCAGCTCCAGCCCGGGTTCGGACTGACCGGCCTGCACCACCACCGGGTGGCCCTGGCGCGAGCGAGAGACGTTGAGCGCCCCGGCCACCGCAAAGTGTTTGCCCTGGTGGCGCGGGGGGTGCACCTTGGCGGGGTCGAAATAGCGCCCGCTGGCGGTGTCGCGCACAAAGGCGTCGTCTTCCCAGCTGTCCCACAAGGCGGTCACGGTGTCCACGAACTCGTTGGCGCGTTCGTAACGGTCGGTGGCGGCCAGTTGCTGCTCAAAGCCGTAGTTCTTGGCGGTTTCGTCCCCGATGGTGGTGACCACGTTCCAGCCCGCACGCCCGTCGCTCAGCGCGTCCAGCGAGGCGAACTTGCGCGCCAGGTTGTAGGGCTCTTCGTAGGTGGTGGAGGCCGTGGCAATGAAACCGATGCGGCGGGTCACCGTGGACAGCGCCGAAAACAGCGTGACCGGCTCGAAGTCCACCGCCTTGGCGCTGGAGCCCGAACCGATGACGCCGCTGAAGTTCACGCCAAGGCCGTCGGCCAGGAAGAAGGCGTCGAACAACCCGCGCTCGGCGGTCTGGGCCAGGCGTTTGTAGTGCTCGAAGTTCAGCGGCCCGAAGGCGTTGGACCCGGGGTGCCGCCACGCGGCAATGTGTTGGCCTGCGCCGGGCAGAAACGCCCCCAGGCGAAGTTGTCGGCTCATGGGAAAACTCCTCAACGGTGTGGAACAGGCGTCCCACTCTAGGCACGGGCCGAGGGCGCGTGAACGATGCCTTTTGCATATGCATCTGCGGAAAATGCCGGGGGTTCTATATGTTTGTGCGTTCTAAGGTTCCAATTTTTTATTCGTTGGCACTGGGGGCGTGTGGTCCTACAGTCCACCGCATAAACACCCACGCATTGGAGCGATTCCCCATGACCCGCTACTTCGACGACAACTCGCTGTCCATTGGCCGCACCCCGCTGGTCAAGCTCAACCGCATCACCGACGGGGCCGCGGCCACCGTCCTGGCCAAGATCGAAGGCCGCAACCCCGCCTACTCGGTCAAGTGCCGCATTGGCGCCGCCCTGGTGTGGGACGCCGAAAAGCGCGGCGTGCTCGGCCCGGGCAAGGAAATCGTGGAGCCCACCAGCGGCAACACCGGCATTGCGCTGGCGTTTGTGGCCGCGTCGCGGGGCATTCCCATCACCCTCACCATGCCCGACACCATGAGCATCGAGCGGCGCAAGCTGCTGCTGGCCTACGGTGCCAAGCTGGTGCTGACCGAAGGGGCCAAGGGCATGAAGGGGGCCATTGCCAAGGCCGAGGAAATTGCCGCCAGCGACCCCGCCAAGTACGTGCTGCTGCAACAGTTCAAGAACCCGGCCAACCCCGCCATCCACGAGGCCACCACCGGCCCCGAAATCTGGGAAGACACCGACGGTGGCATCGACATCCTGGTGTCCGGCGTGGGCACGGGCGGCACCATCACCGGCATTTCGCGCTTCATCAAGAAGGCCAAGGGCAAGGCCATCACCTCGGTGGCGGTGGAGCCCGCGGCCAGCCCGGTGCTGACACAGACGCGCAATGGCGAAGAAGTGAAACCCGGCCCCCACAAAATCCAAGGCATTGGTGCCGGCTTTGTGCCCGACGTGCTGGACCTGTCGCTGGTGGACGCCATCGAGCAGGTGAGCAACGACGACGCGGTGCTGTTCGCCCGCCGCCTGGCGCGGGAAGAGGGCATTTTGTCCGGCATCTCCTGCGGGGCAGCCGCAGCCGCAGCGGTGCGCTGGGCGCACAAGCCCGAAAACGCGGGCAAGACCATCGTGGTCATCCTGCCTGACTCGGGCGAGCGTTACCTCAGCTCGGTGCTGTTCGAAGGGGTGTTTGACGGGGCCACCGGCTTGGCTGCCTGACATGCCCCGCGTGATCATCGTTCCTGGCTGGCGCAACTCCGGCCCCCGCCACTGGCAAAGCCTGTGGGCGTCCCGCCTGCCCAACGCCCAGCGTGTGGAGCAGGACGATTGGATCACCCCCACCCGCCGCGCCTGGGTGGCGCGGCTGGCGGACACCATCCTGTCGTCACCGCAGCCCGTGGTGCTGGTGGCCCACAGCCTGGGCTGCATTGCCAGCGTGGAGCTGCCGCCCGAAGCCGCCGCCCATGTGCGGGCCGCCCTGCTGGTGGCCCCGGCGGACCCCGAGCGGCGGGGCCAACTGGCCGACTTTGCCCCCGTGCCCTACCAGCCGCTGCCCTACCGCAGCCTGCTGGTGGCCAGCGACAACGACCCCTTCTGCCCCGTGCGCCTGGCCGCGGCCTATGCGCGGGCCTGGGGCAGCGATTTCGTCAAGCTGCATGGTGCCGGGCACATCAACGTCGATTCCGGCCATGGCGACTGGCCGCTGGGCTGGGGCCTGCTGCAAGGCCTGCTGAGCGAGTGTGGCGCGGCGGGCATTCCCGGTGCGGCCACCAAGGAAGCACTGGCGGCTTGAGCCTCTTGTAAAAAGGGATGGTTCCTCATTAAAAATCCGCTTCCATCGAAGCGTTTGTTCACCCACAGTCGGGACCTTCTGACTTCTTTCTGAAGGTTCCAACCATGTTGAAAACGTTATCCCTGATGGTCCTGGGCGCAACGCTCGGGCTGGCGCTGGTGGTGGGCGATGCCCATGCCGCCAAACGCCTGGGCGGTGGCCGGTCCACCGGCATGCAGCGTGAGTCGGTCACGCAGCCACACACGCCCAACGCACCGTCGTCCAACCCCTCGGTGGCTTCAGCCCCCAAACCGGCCAACGCCGCCGCCGCGCCTGCCGCTGCTGCGGCACCCAAGCGCTCGTGGTTGGGCCCCATTGCGGGCATCGCCGCGGGTCTGGGTTTGGCGGCCCTGGCCTCCCACCTGGGTTTTGGGCAGGAACTGGCCACCTTCATGATGCTGGCCCTGATCGGCGTGGCGGTGCTCGCCGTGGCGGGCTGGTTCATGCGCAAGCGTTTGGCGTCGGCGCAGCCGCAACCCGCGTGGGCGGGGGCCGGTGCAGGGGCAGGCGTGGAGCCCACCCGCTACAACACTGATGACCGCGGCCAGCTCGGTGCGGCGGGTGGCATGGGTGCGGGTGGTTCGCTGATTGGCTCCAACCTGGCCGGGGGCGCAACGGCGGGCCGGGTGTGGCCGCAGGGCTTTGACGCCGCCGCGTTCGAAGCCAACGCCCGCCAGCAGTTCCTGGCCTTGCAGGCCGCGCACGACGCCGCCAACCTGGCCGAAATCCGCCGCTGCACCACCGACGAGATGTACGACGCCCTGCGCCACGAGGTGGCCGACCGCGGCCCCCAGGCGGCCACCGAGGTGCGCGACCTCCAGGCCACCGTGGTGGACGTGCAGGAAGATGCCAACGGCCATGTGGTGACGGTGCGCTTCACCGCCACGGTGGTGGAAGACCGGGGCGTGCCCGAGCCGTTGGACGAGTTCTGGCACCTCAGCAAGTCCCGCTTTGGCCACAGTGGCTGGTTGCTGGCGGGGATTCAGCAGGGGGGTTGACGTTCGGCGCTTCCGTGTGGGTGAGGGGACGTTAGACCTCTCACTTGAAGAGCCTGGTGGATATCGTGCCAATGCCGATTCCTCCAGCCACACCTACAGCAAGGTAGAGCTTCGCTTCAGACCAGGACGTGATGCCGGAGTGTTGAGCAACAAGGGCACCGACTCCGCAGCCTGCAAACGCCCACAGAATGAGAGCGATGTGATTGCGGGTCATCGTGGGTCGTTGGTATGGGGTTTGAATGGCCAAGCGTGGCGGCTGGCGCTATGCGGCTTCATTGCACGGCGTTCAATGAATGAAGGGGCGAGGACGGCCATCATCTTAGACCTCGGACGCAACATGAACATGGCCTTGCTCAAGGTCTTCGAGGTAGCACTCAAGATTCCCTGCAATTTTTGAGAGAACGCTTGGCAGGTACGGCACAAGTTCAGCGAACTTTGCATCGCCACCAATAGGACCGCCATGGTAGTGACAGCAATGTTCAAGAATGTCTTCTCGCTCTTGTGGCGGTAGTTGTTGCAATGGGTCGCGGTCGTTGTAATCGTGGAGACCGGAAAGATGAATGAAGGCACAGCCAAACTTGTAAACCGAGCGTGTCCAACCTTGAAGGTCTTGAGCGAGATCGACCATTTCTTTGTCGGTTACGGAAGCTCGTGAGGCTGCTTGGGTCCACTTGTCCCCGCGAACAGAAGCTTCGATTAATGCAGTACGTCGCTCGGTGTTTTGCGTCAGTAGGTAGATGACGCGAACCATTGAGTCGAGTTCTTGGCGGAGAACGGCGACCATTTGACCAGCGAGTCCTTCACGCGCCAGAACCTGCATTGCGCGTTCGTGCTCTTTCGACCGATTTCTGACTTGGCGCAGGAAAACAGGGAGGGCGTCCATAGAGGTCTAACTTGTGGTTTATCCAACCAAACACCGGATACCCACAACTGTCGTCGCAAAAAAAGCGGCATGGCATTCTAAAAAAGTGTTTGAAATCAAACCTGTGCCGCAAAATTCTGAATGCATGTGCAGGCATCGCAGATCCCGCAATCTGACAGGGCCCTCCCCGGTCCGTCAAGCGGCTGGATCAGGTGCGCGAACGGGTTCGCCACCTGCACCACAGCCTACAGACCGAGACGGTGGCTGTCCACCAACCCGGGTTCTGGCTGTTGCCCCTGCCCCGAGCCGCCACCTCCATGCGAGCGCCGCATATTCCCCTGTGGAATAAAAATAGAAAAATAAAGTCGTTTGTGTTTTGTGGGCTGACTTTGAGAATGCCGCATCCCCCCGAACACCGGAGAACGACATGCGCATTCCCTTCCGCTCCACCTGTGTGGCCCTGGCCCTGCTGGCGGGCAGCCTGGCCCAGGCCCAGACCTCGCTGCTCAACGTGTCTTACGACGTGGCCCGCGAGTTCTACAAGGACCTGAACACCGCCTTTGTGGCCCAGTACAAGAAGACCACGGGCAAGGACATTGCGGTGCAGCAGTCGCACGCTGGCTCCAGCGCCCAGGCGCGGGCCGTGGCCGATGGGTTGGACGCCGACGTGGTGACCATGAACACCACCACCGACGTCGATTTCCTGGCCGACAAGGGTGTGGTGGCCAAGGACTGGCGGCAGAAATTCCCGAACAACGCCGCGCCCACCAGCAGCACCATGCTGTTTCTGGTGCGCAACGGCAACCCCAAGGGCATCAAGGACTGGGACGACCTGATCAAGCCCGGCATCCAGGTGGTGGTGGTCAACCCCAAGACGGGCGGCAACGGCCGCATGGCCTACCTGGCCGCCTGGGGTTATGTGCGCAGCAAGGGCGGCACCGACGCCCAGGCGGCCGAGTTCGTGGGCAAGCTGTTCAAGAACGTGCCGGTGCTGGCCCGCGGCGGGCGGGATGCCACCGGCATCTTCCTGCAGCGCAACATTGGCGACGTGCTGGTCACGTTTGAGAGCGAGGTGGTGTCGGTGGACAAGGAGTTTGGCGCGGGCAAGGTCGATGCCATCCACCCCAGCGTGAGCATCGTGGCCGAGAACCCGGTGGCCGTGGTGGAGCGCACCGTGGCCAAGAAGGGCACCGCCGCCGAGGCCAAGGCCTACCTGGACTTTTTGTACAGCGACGAGGGGCAGGAAATTGCCGCCAAGCACAACATCCGCCCCCGCAACGAGGCGGTGCTGAAGAAGTACAGCCAGGCGCTGCGCCCCATCAAGCTGTTTGCGGTGTCCGACTACTTTGGCTCGCTGGCCGAGGCGCAGAAGGTGCACTTCAACGACGGTGGCCAGTTCGACAAGCTTTACACCGTGGGCAAGTGAATGAGCGCTTCTGCCAAACGGGTGCTGCCCGGCTTTCACCTGACGCTGGGCTACACCTTGTTCTACCTGGCGCTGATCGTGCTCATCCCACTGTCGGCGTTGCTGTTCAAAACCTTTTCGCTCACCTGGCCTCAGTTCTGGGAGGCGGTGACCGCGCCGCGTGTGCTGGCCTCGTACCGGCTGACCTTTGGCGCGTCCTTCCTGGCGGCGCTGGTCAACGTGGTGTTCGGGCTGTTGGTGGCCTGGGTGCTGGTGCGGTATGACTTTCCGGGCAAGCGCCTGGCCGACGCGCTGGTGGACCTGCCCTTTGCCCTGCCCACCGCGGTGGCCGGCATTTCGCTCACCGCGCTGCTGGCGGGCAACGGCTGGGTGGGCCAGTACCTGGAGCCGCACGGCATCCAACTGGCGTTCAACCCCAACGGGGTGGTGATTGCGCTCATCTTCATCGGCCTGCCGTTTGTGGTGCGCACGGTGCAACCCGTGCTGGAAGACACCGAGAAGGAGCTGGAAGAGGCCGCCGCCTGCCTGGGTGCCACCCGTTGGCAGACCTTTGTGAACGTGATTTTTCCGGCCATTGCGCCCGCGCTGGTCACGGGTTTTGCCATGGCGTTTGCACGGGCCATTGGTGAATACGGCTCGGTGATTTTCATTGCGGGCAACGTGCCGCTGGTATCGGAAATCACCCCGCTCATCATCATCGGCAAGCTGGAACAGTACGACTACGCCGGGGCCACGGCGGTGGCCACGGTGATGCTGGGCCTGTCGTTCGTGCTGCTGCTGGTCATCAACGCGCTGCAAGGCTGGCAGCGCCGCCGTTCGGGGGCTGTATGACACATCGCACCATCGTGACGACCGAGGCCCGCTGGGTGCGGGTGCTGCTGATTGTTCTGGCGCTGACCTTCATGGCGCTGTTCCTGGTGCTGCCGCTGGCCGCCGTGGCCACCGAGGCGTTGCGCAAGGGCTGGGACGTGTACTGGGAGGCGCTGCGCGAGCCCGATGCATGGTCGGCCATCCGCCTCACCTTCCTCACCGCGGCGGTGGCCGTGCCGCTCAACCTGGTGTTTGGCGTGGCGGCGGCCTGGGCCGTGGCCAAGTTCGAGTTCCGGGGCAAGGCCTTCCTCATCACCCTGATCGACCTGCCGTTTTCGGTGTCGCCGGTGGTGGCGGGGCTGATCTACGTGCTGGTGTTCGGCGCCCAAGGCTGGCTTGGGCCGTGGCTGGCGGCGCACGACATCAAAGTGGTGTTTGCGGTGCCCGGCATCATTTTGGCCACCATCTTCGTGACCTTTCCCTTCATTGCCCGCGAGCTGATCCCGCTGATGCAGGCCCAGGGCAGCGACGAGGAGCAGGCCGCCCAGGTGCTGGGCGCCAACGGCTGGCAGACTTTCTGGCACGTGACGCTGCCCAACATCAAGTGGGGGCTGGTCTACGGCGTCATCCTGTGCAATGCACGGGCCATGGGTGAGTTCGGGGCGGTGTCGGTGGTGTCGGGCCACATCCGCGGGCACACCAACACCATGCCGCTGCACGTGGAGATTCTGTACAACGAGTACCAGTCGGTCGCCGCCTTTGCCGTGGCCTCGCTGCTGGCGCTGCTGGCCCTGGTCACCCTGGCCCTGAAGACCTGGGTGGAGTGGCGGCACGAGCGCGAGCGCCACGCCGCCGCCGAGCTGCCGCCCGAGCCCCTGGCCCCCGCGCCCTCCACCCCCGCCTCCACCGCGCCCGCTGGGGCTGCGGTTTGATGAAGAAATTGGCCTCTAGCGCTTTTTATATAAGCGCAAGCAGCTATTGAATTGAGAGTGACCTCATGAGCATCGCCATCCGCAACGTCAGCAAGCAGTTCGGGGCCTTCCAGGCGCTGAACCAGGTTAACCTGGACATTGAATCCGGCGAACTGGTGGCCCTGCTGGGCCCCTCGGGCTGCGGCAAGACCACGCTGCTGCGCATCATCGCCGGGCTGGAAACGGCGGACGCCGGCAGCATCCTGTTCAGCGGTGAAGACACCACCGACGTGCACGTGCGTGACCGCAACGTGGGCTTTGTGTTCCAGCACTACGCGCTGTTTCGCCACATGACGGTGTTCGACAACGTGGCCTTTGGCCTGCGCATGAAGCCCCGAGGCCTGCGCCCCAGCGAGGCGCAGATCAAAACCAAGGTGACCGACCTGCTGAAGCTGGTGCAGCTGGACTGGCTGGCCGACCGCTACCCCTCGCAGCTGTCGGGCGGGCAGCGCCAGCGCATTGCCCTGGCCCGCGCCCTGGCGGTGGAGCCCAAGGTGCTGCTGCTGGACGAACCCTTTGGCGCACTCGACGCCAAGGTGCGCAAAGAGCTGCGCCGCTGGCTGCGCCGCCTGCACGACGAGCTGCACGTGACCAGCATCTTCGTCACCCACGACCAGGAAGAAGCCCTGGAAGTGGCCGACCGCGTGGTGCTGATGAACCGCGGCCAGATCGAGCAGATCGGCACCCCGCAGGCGGTGTGGGAGCACCCGGCCAGCCCGTTTGTGTACGGCTTTCTGGGTGACGTCAACCTGTTCCATGGCCGCGCCCACGAGGGCCAGCTGCACCTGGGCGAGGGTGTGGCGCTGGCCGCACCCGAGCACCCCCTGGCGCAAGACGCCCGCGCCTTTGCCTACGTGCGCCCGCACGACCTGGAGGTGCAGCGCCACACCCCCGGTGCGGAGGGCATTGTGGCCGCGCTGCAGCGCGTCAACGTGGTGGGCCCGCTGGCCCGTCTGGAGCTGCTGCCCGTGGAGCCCCTGACCCCCGGAGGGCAAGACCCGGTGATCGAAGCCCACATGCCCGCCGAACGCCTGCGCGAGCTGGGCCTGCGCGAGGGTGACACCGTGGTGGTCAGCCCCCGGCGGGCACGGGTGTTTCTGGACGAAGGGCGGGGGATTTAAGGGGCGGATTGAGTTGCAGGGGTGCTTTAAATTTTGTAGCTGCTTGTGCTTTAAATACAAGCGGTAGAGGCAGTTTTCATTGAAAGAATTCGCCGGTTCGCAGCCATCTTCACCAACCCTGTCTGTCCCCACCGGGGCCGCAGGGGCCGCGCCCAGGCCCGGGCCGTGGCCCCTTGGCCGGTGGCGAGGCGCACAGACTGCGGGGCGGGTGCGCGAAAGCGCACCCTCAAGCTCTGGCTTGTCGCGGTTGTTTGAACAGAGCTTTGCGCAGCAAAGCGGCGTGAGTTCCGCGACACCGCCCCGCGGTCGAGCACCGCAGCGCAGTCCGCAAAGCGGACCACCGGCGAGGGCCACGGCCCGGGCCTGGGCGCGGCCCCTGCGGCCCCGGTGGAGTCTGGCCTCACACCTGCCCAAACGCCCGCGCCGTTGCGCTGCCCCAGTAGAGCCTGAACACCGGGTGCAGCTCGGTGTTGGCGGCCACCTCGGCGTCGGGGGCCAGCAGCGCGCCCGGGGCCACGCGGGGCAGCAGTCGGTCCAGCTGGGCCACCTGCTGGCCGTCCACCCGGCGCACGATGTGCTGCGGGC
Source organism: Hydrogenophaga soli (assembly GCF_054777695.1). Lineage (NCBI taxonomy): Bacteria > Pseudomonadati > Pseudomonadota > Betaproteobacteria > Burkholderiales > Comamonadaceae > Hydrogenophaga > Hydrogenophaga soli. Next base: position 393,543 of record NZ_BAAHAK010000004.1, read on the forward strand.
CGATCTGGTTGGGGTGGGTCAGCCCGGCGGCTTCCACCAGCTCCTTGAGGGCCTTGAGGGTGTTCTGGTGCAGGTTGAACACCCGCTGCGTCTTGTTGCCCACGTCCAGCGCCCGCTGGCGCACGGGGTCCTGCGTGGTCACGCCGGTGGGGCAGTGGCCGGTGTGGCAGGTCTGGGCCTGGATGCAGCCCAGTGCCATCATGAAACCGCGGGCGCTGTTGCACCAGTCGGCCCCCAGCGCCATGGCGCGGGCGATGTCGAAAGCGCTGACCACCTTGCCCGCGCAGCCCACGCGGATGCGCTCCCGCAGGCCCACGCCCACCAGCGTGTTGTGCACCAGGCGCAGGCCTTCCTGCAGCGGCACGCCCACGTGGTCGGTGAACTCCAGCGGGGCGGCCCCGGTGCCGCCCTCCGAGCCATCCACCACGATGAAGTCGGGCGTGATGCCCGAGGCCAGCATGGCCTTGACCATGGCAAACCATTCCCACGGGTGGCCGATGCACAGCTTGAAGCCCACCGGCTTGCCGCCCGAGAGCTGGCGCAGCTGGGCGATGAAGGTCATCAGCTCGAGCGGCGTGGAAAAGGCGCTGTGCGAGGCCGGGGAGACGCAATCCTGCCCCACGGGCACGCCGCGGGCTTCGGCAATTTCCGGGGTGACCTTGGGGCCGGGCAGCACGCCGCCATGGCCGGGCTTGGCCCCTTGGCTGAGCTTGATTTCCACCATCTTCACCTGCGGGTCGGCGGCGTTGGCGGCAAAGCTCTGGGGGTCGAACCGCCCGTTGGCGTTGCGGCAACCGAAGTAGCCGGAGCCAATTTCCCAGATCAGGTCGCCGCCGTGCACGCGGTGCCAGCGCGAGATGGAGCCTTCGCCCGTGTCGTGCGCAAAGCCACCTTGCCGTGCCCCCGCATTGAGGGCCTGGATGGCGTTGGCGCTCAAGGCCCCGAAGCTCATGGCCGAGATGTTGAACACGCTGGCCGAATAGGGCTGCGTGCAGTCGGCCCCACCGATGTGGATGCGAAAGTCGTGGCTGGGCACCTGGGTGGGGGCCATGGAGTGGTTGATCCACTCATACCCCGTGGCCCGCACGTCGAGCTGGGTGCCGAAGGGGCGCTTGTCGGTTTCGCCCTTGGCGCGGGCGTACACCAGGCTGCGCTGCGAGCGTGAGAAAGGCGTGGCCTCGGTGTCGCTCTCGATGAAGTACTGGCGGATCTCGGGCCGGATTTTTTCCAGCATGAAGCGCAGGTGCCCAATGATGGGGTAGTTGCGCCGCACGGCGCTGAAGTTCTGGGTGAGGTCGCGCACGCCCAGCGCCGTGAGGCCGCCAAACACCAGGGTGGCCAGTGCGGATTCGCCCCAGGACTGGCCCAGCAGCAGGTTGAGCACCCAGGCCACAAAGCACAGCAAGGCCAGCACGGCGGCCACGCCCATGGCGGTGTAACGCACGGGGTACACCCGGTTGAGTTTGTCGAGCATGGGGTTTCCCTGGTGTGTAGTGGGCTGGCTGCAATGGCCATGCCTCAGTTCATTCGGACGGCGTGGGCGGGGGGTCCACCGAAAAGTGACACGCCAAACGCTTCTGGGGATTGAGCCATTGCAGCACTTCGGGCTTGAGGCTGGTGGGCCGCAGGGCTTCCACCACCGACAGGCCCGAGGTGCGCGACAGGTGCAGCAGCGGTGCGTTGGCGTCGTTGGAGTCGGGTTTGTAGACCAGCACCACCGGGTGGTACAGGTCCGCGCCAGGGCGCACCACCAGGGCCAGGCTTTTGTCGCTGAGCTGCACCACGGTGCCCGGTGGGTACACCCCCAGCATCTGGATGAAGGTGGCCAGCAGTTGCGGGTCGTAGCGGCTGCCCTCCTGGCGCAGCATGTGCGCCAGCGCCTCCGAGGGCATGAGCGGCGGCACGTCGGGCGACTCGGGGGTGCACAGCCGGTCGTAGCGGTTGGTCATGGCCAGGATCTGGGCGCCGGGGCTGAGCTCGCGCACGCCCGCGGGCCAACCGGAGCCGTCCAGCGCTTCGTGGTGCTGGGCGATCATCTCCACCGCCTTGCGGGTGAAGGCGCCCGACTCGCGGGCCAGGTTGACGCTGTGCATCACGTGCAGGCGGTAGTGGTCTTCCTCGTGCTTCTTGCGTTTGCCGTTGCGCAGGATGGGCAGGGGGATTTCGCTCTTGCCCGCGTCGTGCGCCAGCGCGGCCATGGCCAGGTCGGTCAGCTCGCGCTGGCTCAGGCCCACACGGCTGCCCAGCAGCATGCACAGGGTCATGACGTTGAGGGCGTGGAACTGCGGGCCCTTGTCTTCCTTGTCGCCCAGCACCTTCAGCAGGGCGTCGGGGCCTTGCATCACCGCGGCGGCGGTCTGGCGCGACAGCTCGTCCAGGTGTTTGGCGGCCATGCGGGGTGAGCGGGCCAGGGTGGTCAGCGCTTCGCGGGTGGCGCTGGCGGCCTGTTCCCAGGCGCGTTCGGAGCGGGCGGCGGCGTCCTTGACTTGGCGGATCTTTTCATGGCGCAGCTTGGCCAGGCGCAGTTCCTCGGCTTCAGCCGCTTGCCGGGCCAGCTCGGCCGGGTCGGGCGCTTGCTCGCCACGCAGCGGCAGGGGCTGGGCATGGCTTTTGTGGGGGTCGTAGTACAGGTGCCCCACCAGCCCCAGGGCGCGGATGGTGGCCGCGTCCTGTGCGGTCTTGACCAGGAAACGGTTGGTCAGGAAGGGATGGTCCATCCACTTCATGTCCAGCCACACGTACAGGCCCGGAACCACCTGTTCCGGGGCAATGGGCTGCATGGCGGGGTCGTGTGGGGTCGTCATTTGAAAAAGTCGCGCAGCGCCCAGGCGGTGGTTTCGGGCAGTTCTTCCGGGATGAAGTGGCCTGCTGGCAAGGCTTCGCCGGTCACCCGGCCTGCGCACTGTGCCTGCCACAGGGCCAGGGGCTGGAACATGCGGTGCACCACGCCGCGGTCGCCCCACAACACCAGGGTGTCGCAGCCAATGCGCTGGCCTTGCTCGCGGCTGGCGCGGTCGTGGACGAGGTCGATGCCCGCGCTGGCCCGGTAGTCTTCACAGGCGCTGTGGATGGCCTCGGGGCGGCAGAAGCAGCGTTCGTACTCGGCCAGGGCCTGGGGTTCGATGTGGTGCAGTCCCCCCGTGCCCCACCCGCCCAGCTTGTGGTGCAGGTAGGCCAGGGCGTTGCCGCCGATCATCGTTTCGGGCAGGGGGGCGGGCTGAATCAGGTGGAACCAGTGGTAATAGGCCCGTGCAAAGTCCATGTCGGTGCGGGCGTACATGTCCAGCGTGGGGGCGATGTCGATCACGCACAAGCCCTGCACCCGCCCGGGATGGTCCAGCGCCAGTCGGTGCGCCACCCGCCCGCCACGGTCGTGCCCGCACAGGAAGAACTGTTGGAGCCCCAGGTGGTCGGCCAGCGCCACCACGTCGGCGGCCATGGCGCGTTTGCTGTGCTGGCTGTGGTCCTGTGCTTCGGGCACGCCGGGCAGCAGGCCCGAGTCGCCGTAGCCGCGCAGGTCGGGCATGACCAGGAAGAAGTCGTGTTGCAGGGCCTGGGCCACCCGGTGCCACAGGGCGTGGGTTTGTGGAAAGCCGTGCAGCAGCACCAGCGCCGGGGCATCGCGCCGACCGCCGCAGCGGTAGGCCACGCGCGAGGTGTCGAGCGTGAGCGTGTCCAGCGGGAATCCGTGCATCCAGGGGGTGGGCATCGGGAAATCGTACACCGCGGTTTGGCGGGAAATGCCGCGGATTTCCCTGCAAAAGGGGCTCAAATCGTCACCCAAGTTGCAGGCGCGCCACCAGACCCTGCAGCGCCGCGTGCACCGTGGCCTGGCGCACAGCGGCCCGGTCGCCGGGAAAGTGGTGGCCGACGGCATCCACCCACCCCGGCCCGGCCCAGGCGATCCACACCGTGCCCACGGGTTTGTCGGCGCTGCCGCCGCTGGGCCCGGCAATGCCCGTCACCGCCACCGACACCTGGGCGGCGGCGTGGGCCAGCGCCCCTTGCGCCATGGCGCGGGCCACGGGTTCGCTCACCGCGCCGTGGGTGTCGATCAGCGCGGCGGGCACGCCCAGCAGCTCGGTCTTGGCGGCGTTGCTGTAGGTGACAAAGCCGCGTTCGAACCAGGCGCTGGAGCCCGCCAGGTCGGTGCACCGGGCGGCGATCAGCCCCCCCGTGCAGCTTTCCGCCGTGGTTAGCATCCAGTTTTTGTCAATCAAAATGGCTGCCAGCGCTTTTTCCATTTGGTGTGTCAGCTATCAAAAGTGGAATGTTCAGAAGCGCCACCAGGCCAGCACCAGCAGCGTGCAGAAGGCGGCGGCCAGGTCGTCCAGCATCACGCCAAAGCCGCCGCGGGGGCCAAAGCCCTTGAAGGTCTGGTCGGCCCAGGCCATGGGTCCCACCTTCACCGCGTCGAACAGCCGAAACAGCCCGAACGCCACCGCCTGCTGAAGCAGCGTGGCGGGTTGCAGCAGCCACAGCACGATCCAGAACGCCACCACCTCGTCCCACACCATGTGGCTGGAGTCGGGTTGGCCCATGTGGCGGGCGGTCACGGTGCAGGCCCACCAGCCCAGCAGCAGGTTGAGGCCGATGAGGGCGGCCCATTGCCCGTCGTTCAGCCACGGCTGGAGCACCGCAAACGCGGCCCAGCCCCACAGCGTGCCCACGGTGCCCGGTGCCCAGCGCGCCAGGCCCGAGCCAAAGCCCAGCGCAATGGCGTGGGCCGGGTGGCTGGCCATGAAGGCCAGCGTGGGCCGGGCCAGCGCCCCGCCCGCCCCCGCCGCGCCGCCAAAACCTCGAAAGGGCGGTGGCGAGGCCGAGCCGGGCGCGGGGTGCACCGCGTCGGCGGCGCGCCCCGCGGGGCGCAGCACGGTGGGGTCTTGGGGATCGGGCTCCAGCAGTTCAGGGGCGGTCATGGGGGGCATTGTCCGGCAAGGCGGCCAGCCATTGCTGCCACCAGTCGATGCAGGCGCGCACCTTGGGCAGGCGGTGCCGCTCGGGCAGCATGATGGCGTACACCGGCACGCGCTGGGGGTCGAACACCTCGGTCATCAGCGGCACCAGCGCCCCGCGGGCCAGGTGGGGGCGGGCGATGAGGTCGCTCAGCCGGGCCAGGCCCACGCCGTGCAGCACCAGCGCCAGCGTGGCCGAGGTGTTGTCGCTGCGGGTGTGGCCTTTCACCGCCCAGGTGGGGGCGGTGGCGTCCTGGGCGGTGGCCTTGGGTGGCCGCGGTGTGCCGCGGGCCAGCGGCCATTGGTTGAGGGACGGGCTCACGCTGCTGGCAATCAGGCGGTGCTGCGCCAGGTCGTCCAGCGTGCGGGGCAGGCCGTGGCGGGCCAGGTAGGCGGGGCTGGCGCACAGGGTGCGGCCATAGTCGCCAATCTGGCGGGCCACCAGGTTCTCGCCATGGGGTGCGCCGGTGCGCAGCGCGATGTCGATGCCCTCGCGGGCCAGGTCCACCATGCGGTCGTCGGCGCTGAGGTCGATGTGCAGGTCCGGGTGGCGCTGGTACAGCCCGGCCAGGCTGGGCGCGATGATGGACTCGGCCATGGCCGGGCTCACCCCCACCCGCACCCAGCCGCTGGGGCCTTGGCGCTTGGCCCCCAGGTCGGCGGCCAGCTCGTCGCGGGTGGCCAGCAACTGGCGGGCGTGGCGCACAAAGGTGTCGCCCTCGTCGGTGAGCGACAGGCCGTGGGTGGTGCGGTGCACCAGCCGCACGCCCAACTGCCCCTCCAGCCGGGCCAGGCTGCGCGACACCTGGCTGGGCGGCCACTGGCGCTCGCGGGCGGCGGCAGACAGGCTGCCCAGCTCGGCAATGCGCAGCAGCAGCGCGGCGTCGTCCAGGTCGAAGTTCATGCCCGCATTGTGGTTTGCTTTGCAGAAGTTGCAATGCAAATTCGCACTTTTGGCGGTTTCCGTGGTTTGGATGTGTTTTTACAGTGCAAGCCATGCCCTTCCACCGGAGACCCGCCATGACCTCAGACCTGCCCCCCGCCAGCCTGGATGCCCACGCGCTGTGGATGGACCTGGCCAAAACCCGTGCCAGCCGCCTGCGCCGCGAAGCCATCCGCGACTTTGACTTTGGCGCCGCCGCCCTGGCCCGCAGCGCCCGCCGCCTGCACGCCAGCCTGAAGCGCCACGCCGCCTTGCGGGCTGGGGCGCAAGCCGCCACCCCGTCCCGTTGAACCCACCCCCAACCGGAGCCCTCCCCATGCCCACCTTGCTGCTGCGCATTGCGCCCTTGCAAAACCCCGAGCGTTACGCCGTGCTGGCCCGTGCCCTGACCGAACTCACCGCCCAAGTGCTGCACAAGCGCCGCGAGGTGACCGCGGTGGTCATCGACGACCTGCCCGCCGCCCACTGGCACATTGGTGGCGAACCCATCCACCAGCACACCCCGCAGGCCACCGCGTGGCTGCAGATCGACATCACCGCCGGGACCAACACCGTGGAGGAAAAAGCCCGCTTCGTGGCGCAAGCCTGGGCCGTGCTGAACCACCACCTGGGCCAGGGCCAGCCGCTGGCCGAGGCCAGCTACGTCACCGTGCGCGAGCTGCCCGCCACCGACTGGGGCTACGGCGGGCGCACGCAGGCGGCCCGGCGGGTGGCCGCCGCAGAGGCGATGGCGGCCACAGCGACGGCGACCCCCGCGACCCCCGCGACCTGAAATGCGGCCTGAAATGCAGCCTGAAATGCAGCCTGAAATGCAGCCTGAAATGCAGCCTGAAATGCAGCCTGCTGACACCACGGTGTCAGCAGGGGTGGCGCAGCATCCGGGGCTTGTTCATTCACCCCCTCAAGGAGTCCCGTCATGACCGTCAGCGCCATCAGCTGGTTTGAAATCCCCGTGCAACAACTCGACCGTGCCCAGGCCTTTTACGAAACCCTGCTGGGCCGCCCCATGCGCCGCGAGGCCATGGGCCCGTCGCAAGGCGCGGTGTTTGCCTACGACCCGGCCCAGGGCACGGGTGGCGCGCTGATGTGCGGCCCCACCGCACCCGCCCAAGCCAGCGGCGGCACCCTGGTGTACCTGGACGCCAGCCCCTCGCTGGACGCGGCCTTGCAGCGGGCCGTGGCCGCGGGCGGCGCGGTGGCCTTGCCGCGCCAGGCCCTGCCCGAGGGCATGGGCTTTTTCGCCCACATCACCGACCTGGACGGCAACCGCGTGGGCCTGCACGCCCTGGCCTGATTCCACCGGACAATGCCCGCATGCGCCGTGCCGACCGCCTGTTTCAACTGGTTCAGATCATCCGCGGGCGTCGCCTGTCCACGGCGGCGTTGCTGGCGCAGCGGCTGGAGGTGTCCGAGCGCACCATCTACCGCGACGTGGCCGACCTGCAGGCCCAGGGCGTGCCCATCGAGGGCGAGGCGGGCGTGGGCTACCGGCTGGGCGCGGGTTTTGACCTGCCGCCGCTGATGTTCACCGCCGACGAGGCCCAGGCCCTGGTGGCCGCCGTGCGCCTGGCCCAGCCCTGGCTGGACCCGGCCATGGCCTTGTCGGCGGAACAGGCGTTGGGCCGGGTGCTGTCGGTGCTGCCGCGGGGCCTGCGCACCGCGGCGCAGGCGCTGGCGGTGTACGCCCCGCCGCCCGAGGCCACCGGGCTGGACGCCGCCACCGCCCAGACCCTGCAGGGCGTGCGCCAGGCGGTGCAGGGGCGGCAACGCCTGTGCATTGGCTACACCGACGAGCAGGGCCGCCGCAGCCAGCGGGTGCTGCGCCCGCTGGGGTGTTTTCACTGGGGCAAGGTGTGGACGCTGGCCGCCTGGTGCGAGCATCGGCAGGACTTTCGCAGCTTCCGGGTGGACCGCATCACCTCGCTGGCCCCTCCCGCCGAAGGCCGCCCGGTGTTTGCCGACGAGCCGGGCCGCACCCTGGCCGACTACCTGCGCAGCGTGGTGCCCGAGCCGGTGCGCCGGCGCTGGGACCTCACTTCACCGTGACGGCGTAGCGGTTGACCCGTGTGTCACCGCTGCCACTGATGATTTCGTTGCCCAGGTTGACGGCGGACAGGTGCTCGTCGGTGGTGATGAGGTTCTTGCCGCGCAGGTACTCGAAAAACGGCAGCAGGTTGATCTGGTTGACCGGCTTCATGGGGCCGTTGGGCGCAAAGGCCACGTAGCGCCAGCCCAGGCCGAATTTTTCGCCCACATGCACCCGGTACAGCGTGCCGTTGATGCGCACGCGGTCCACCAGGTCACCGCCCTGGTACATGGGGCCAAAGGCTTCCAGCCAGATCATCACCTCGTGCGTGATGGGTGGCACGGCGAAGGTGGTGGGGTTGCCGTTGGCGGTCAGCCACATGTCGATGGACAGGTTGCCCGCGCCTTCGCGCTCGGTGGTGATGTCGTGCTCCACCGTCAGCGTCTGCAAGGTGCTCAGCTTGCGTGGCAGCAGGGTGGTGCTGGTCTTGGGAAAGCCGGGTTTGTGGCCGAACACGATTTCCGGGAAGGCCTTGACGTTGTCGCCCACCTGCTTCCAGTCCCAGGTCCAGTGGGCGGCCACGGCAGGAGGCTGGCCGTCGGCCTGCGGCAGCGCGGTGGCGCCCATGCACTGGCTCCAGCCCACCACGCCCTGTTTGCCCCAGGCGTTGTTCTCGCCGATGTACTGCCCGGCTTCGGACAGCGCGGATTCCTCACACCGCAAGGGAATGTGGGCGGGTGCTGCGGACGGCGCAGCGTTGGCCGCCACATTGCCGCCCGCAGGGGCTGCGGCTGCGCTGGCGGCGGAGGTGGTGGTTTCGGGTCGATTGCAGGCGGCCAGGGTGAGGGCCAGGGCCAAGGCCCCGGCGTGGGTCAGGGCAGGACGGCGCAGTGACATGGGGTGGGGGTGGGCAAAAAAGCCATCAGGCAAAGTGGTCGAATGAGCGGCTGTGCAGCGCCACCGGCTGGCCGTGGGCGTCCAGCACCCGCAGGCCGGGGTGGGCGGTGACGGTGCCGATGCGGGTAACGGGCGTGTCCGCCTCGCGGGCGGCCTGGGCCACGCGCTCACGCGCCGCGGGCGGGGCGGTGAACACCAGCTCGTAATCGTCGCCGCCGTTCAATGGGTATTCATGCAAAAAATGGCCTCCAGCGCTTTTGATGTAAGCGCTGGCAGCTATCGAATTGATAACATCGTGGTGCTGAATGTCCGCCCCCACGCCGCTGGCGGTGAGGATGTGGCCCAGGTCGCCCAGCAGGCCGTCGCTCACGTCGGCGGCGGCATGGGCCACGCTGCGCAGCGCCAGGCCCAGGGCCACGCGGGGGGTGGGGCGTTCCAGCCGCAGGCGCACGGCGGCAAAGTCGGCGGCGCTCAGGTGCGCCCCGCCGCGAAACACCTCCAGCGCCAGGCGGGCGTCGCCCAGGCAGCCGCTCACGTACACGTCGTCGCCCGCCTGGGCGGCGTCGCGGCGCAGGGCCTGGTGTTGCGGCACCTGCCCGAACACGGTGATGCAGATGTTGAGCGGCCCGGCGGTGGTGTCGCCCCCCACCAGGGCGCAGCCGTGGGCATCGGCCAGGGCCAGCAGGCCGCGGCTGAAGGCGGTCAGCCAGGCGTCGTCGGCGCGTGGCAGGGCCAGCGCCAGCGTGAAGGCCAGCGGCTGCGCGCCCATGGCGGCCAGGTCGCTCAGGTTGACGGCCAGGGCCTTGTGGCCCAGGGCCTCCGGGTCCACGGTGGACAGGAAGTGGCGGCCTTCCACCAGCATGTCGGTGGACACGGCCAGCCGCATGCCGGGCGCGGGGGCCAGCAGGGCGCAGTCGTCCCCGTTGCCCAGGGCCACGCCTTCGGGGCGCAGGGCGTGCTGAAAGTGGCGGCGGATGAGGTCGAATTCGCCCATGGGCTCAGTCCTCGCGGGGCGGGCGCAAAAAGCTCAGGGGTTGGCTGCGCAACCGGCTGCGGATGGCGGCATGGATGCGCTGGCGGTTGACCCCGCTGATGGCCTGGGCCCGCAGTGCCAGCCGGAAGGCAAAGTGAAAACTCACCGCCAGGTTGATGGGGCCCACCACCGCCACCCCCGCCACGGCCAGCCAGAAGTCGGCACTGGCCAGGCTGTGCCAGCCCAGCGCCGCCACCGCGGCGGCCACCTGCCCGGCCGACAGGGTGACGTGGCGCACCTCCAGCCCCAGGCCGAAGAAGGCGGCAAACGCCGGGATGACGCCCAGCATCAGCCCCAGCGAGATGTTGGCGGCCAGCCCCGACACGTTGTGGCGCAGCCAGCGGGCCCAGCGGCCCGCCCGCTCGCGTCCCAGCGCCCGGGTGAAGCGCGGGTGGTGGGCCAGGGCCGAGTCCAGCCGGTGCAGCACAAACCAGTTTTCGAACCAGCCCGCCAGGATGCTGCTGGCAAACAGCAGCACGCCGGTGAAGGCGGCAAACAGCGCGGTGGGGCCCAGCACGTTGAGGTCGTGCAGCACGTGGTGGGCCTTGTCGGTGTCGATCATGGGCTGGCCCGTCAGGGCCTGCAGGGCCAGGCTGATGAGCAGCACCGTGGGCACCACCAGCGCCAGGTTGCCGGCAATGGCCGCCACCTGGGAGCGGAACAGGTGGGCCACCTCGTCCACAAAACCGCGCACGGCCCCGGGGGCCTGGATGTCGCGCAGCTTGGCCACCATGGCCGGGGCGGTCACGGCGGGTTGTTTGGTGGCCACGGTCCAGTGCAGCAGCTGCACCAGCACGAAGGACAGCGCGTAGTTCATGCCCGCGGCAAACCCGGCCCAGAACGGCGACAGCGCCAGCCCGTACAGCAGGAACTTGCCCCAGGTGGTGAAGCCGATGATGGCCCCGCCCCCTGCGGCATGGCGCAGCATGTCGCGGTACTCGGCGCGGTTGCGGGTGATGTAGTGCTCGCCGGTTTCGGCGCTGCGTTCGGCCACCTTGGCCGCCGTCAGGTGGCTGCTGCTGGCCACCAGGGCGCGGATGCTGCGGTTCTCGTGGCCCAGGGTGACCAGGTCGGCCATCAGCGCGGCGGTGGCGGTGGGGCGGTCGGTGGTGAGCAGGCAGTCCAGCAGGGCGTGGATGCGGCGGATGCGCTGGCGCATCTGCTGCAAGCGAAACACGATGCCCACCGAAATGCCGTGTTCGTCCAGGTGGGCGTAGACGGTCTGGGCCACGTCCTGACAGGCGGCCAGGTGCTGGCGCAGGCGCTCGGCTTCGGTGGCGGCCTGCGGGCTCAGGGGGGCGTGCTGTTGCACCGCCTGCCGAAAGGCCTCCAGCCGCTCGGGCAGGGCCACAAAGGTGCGCTGGCGCTGGGCCTCGGGTGACAGGCGCACGCGGATTTCGGACGCAAAGCCGGTGGCGCTGACCTGGCTCACGCCGAACACGATGGCGTCCAGCAGCGCCTGGTCCCAGGGGTGCAGGGTGGCGGGGTCGTGGTTCGGGGTGTGCAGCAGCGCGGCCAGGCGGTGGATGAGGGCCGGGGGCAGGGCGGCCAGCCATTGCGCGTCTTGCGGGTGGGTGAACAGCAGGTCGAACAGCACCGTGGGGTCGGTGGTGTCCGGCGTGGCGGGCAGCAGCTTGCGGCGGATGCGCTGGCCCAGCTCGCTCAGGAAGGCGGTGCGGGGTGCAAACCCGAAGTCGGCCAGCAGGGGCACCAGGTCCAGGTGGGCGCGGAACGCCTGCCACCAGGCCTGCCAGCGCGTGCGCAGTTCGGGCTGTTGTTCCAGGGCGTCCAGCAGTTGCTGCAAACGCCCGATGCTGACTTCGGGGGGCAGGTCGTCGGCGCGGATCCAGTCCACCACGGCCATCAGCCACAGGTGGCGTTCGACGGCGGTGGCCGCGGGGTCCAGGCGGCTCAGCAGGTCAGCGCAGGCGGACGTTTCATTCATGGGCGTCAGTGCAGCACCCGGTGGGCGGCGTCGGGCGGGGTGTGGCCGGTGGCGTCCAGCACAAAGGCGGGAATGTCGGCCTCGAAGCGCTCGGCGTCTTCGCCCACGCAGAAGTAGCTGCCGCGCATCACCCCCGTGGCGGTGCGCAGCCGTGTGCCGCTGGTGTACTGGAACGACTCGCCAGGGCGCAGCAGCGGCTGCTGGCCCACCACGCCCAGGCCCTTGACCTGCTCGGTGCGGCCCATGCCGTCGGTGATGACCCAGTGCCGGGCGATCAACTGGGCGGGCACGTCGCCCACGTTGCGGATGGTGATGGTGTAGGCAAAGGCGTACACCCCCTGGGCCGGGTCCGACTGATCGGGCAGGAACTCAGGTTGGGCTTCGCAGGAGAAAGCATGGCGGGACATGGGCGCGACTGTACCGAAATCGAAAGCCCCCTTGCGCCCAGGTGCAACGGCGCTATGCTGGGGCACGCGGCCACTTGCAGAGCAGCGAGAGGAGACAGACATGACCTTGCACTACACCTACGTGTCGCCCCAGTTGCCGGAAAACAAGCTCCGGCTCTACCCCACGCAGGTCATCAACATCATCGGGGGGCCGGGGTGTGACAAGTCGCTGTTTTCGGCGGCCATCGTGCTCAACCTGCACTTGCGCCGCAAGACGGTGGAGACCATCCCCGACTTTGCCAAGGCCCTGGTCTGGCAGAAGGACTACGAGGCCCTGCGCAACCAGTACCTGATTGCGCAGCAGCAGTTCCGCATGCTGGAGGCGCTGGACGGACAGGTGCAGTTCCTGGTGTGCGAGTGCTCCCTGCCCCAGCTGCTGTACTACAACGAGAACTACGCCGACAACATCTGCGACGTGGACAAAACCCGCCAGCAGGTGCTGGAGTGGTACGGGCAGTGCAACAACGTCAACGTGATGGTGCAGCGCAACCCCGACAAGCGCTACCAGCATGTGGGGCGCTTTCAGGACGAGATGCAGGCCCACGAGGTGGACAAGGGCATGCGGGAGCTGTTGGCCCGCGAGGGCATTGGCTACACCGAGCTGGCCCCCGACCCGGCCAGCATCCAGGCCTTTGCCGAGGCGCTGGGCTGATCAGCTGCCAAACACCAGTTCGCCTTCGTCGTTGATGCGGAACACGCCGTGGGCGCGGTTGTCGGCGGTCTGCCAGACCTTGCCGCCCAGGCGCACCTCGGTGCCGCCGTGCACGGTCAGCTCCACGTCGATGTGGGCCCCGTCGGCCAAGTGCAGGGCTTCTTGCAGGTTGGCTTTTTCGGCTTGCAGCTCCAGCATCTGGCCTTGGTGAAGCTCCTGCGTCAGCAGGGCGCGCCCGGCCATGTCGTCCTTGTTGCGCTCGGGGTGCAGCGCCATGAAGTCGATGATCTTTTGCAGGTTGGCCACTTCGGCCTCGTGTTTGGCGATGTGGGCGTCGATGGCGGCAATCTCCTGCTCGATCAGCGGGTTGTGTCCCGCTTGCAGCACGGTCTTGGGTCCGGCGGACGAGCCCGATTCGGCCACCCGGATGGACAGCGTGGCCCGCGTGTGCCCCCCGATGCAGCGCCCCTTCTTGGCGCCGGGCTTGCCGATGGTGACGTGGGTCAGCGAGGTGATTTCGCTGTGCATGGCGTAGTCGTCCAGCACCACGTCGCCCTCGGCCTCCAGGTAGGCGTTTTCGGCGTAGCGGGCCTGGATGGTGCCCTTGGCCACGATCTTGGCGCTGAACCAGCTGTTGCGACCCGAATCCTTGCCGTTGTATTCGGAATGCCCGATCACCCCGCCCTTGACGATGACGTTGCCCTGTGCCTCGATTTCGCCCGCCAGCACCGCGCCACCCACCAGCACGTCGCCGCTGCTGAACACCTTCATGCCGTCCTTGACGTCGCCCTTGATGTTGACCAGGCCGTCGAACTTGATGTTGCCGCTGCCCAGGTCCACGTTGGGCAGCACGATGTTGGGGTCCACCTTCACGCCCTGCGACACCACCACGGGCTGTCCGGTGACCGCGGCCAGCAGCAAGTCGGGCTCGTGCGGGTCCAGCGCCACGCCTTTGAGTCCGGGGGCAAACGGCTTGTTGGCCCCGGGTTTGGGCCGCAGCACGCCGCCGGTGACGTCGTGGCCCTCCTCGCCCGGGGTGGGGGGGATGCGCCGCATCAGCGGGGTGCCTTCCTTCACCACCACCAGGTCGCCCAGGTCGCGGTAGTCCACCCAGCCGTCTTCGTCGATGCGGGGGTGGCGCTGCTGCATGTTGGGCACCAGCTGTTCGAAGCGGGTGTGTTCGCCATTCACCGCGGGCTGGCCTTTGGCCACTTCCAGGTTGCTGGCCCGCCCTTCGGCCACGGCGGCGGCCAGCACGTCGTCGAGCAGGCCGAACTTGACGCCTTTGTCCGACAGGACCTGGTGCACCTGCTCCAGCGTGAGGGGCTCGCCCCCTTGCGGGGGATCGAGCGTGATGGTGGCCGACATGCGGTCCCGGGCCACCTGCACGGTGCAGCGGCCCGGGCGCTTTTCGGCGATCTTGACGCTCAGCGGCTCCTTGGTGGTGGCCGCCTGCTGCACCAGTTTGCCCACTGCGGCATCGTCCCGCCACCAAGTGGACCACCCCCCTTGGGTCATCTGCTCCTGGATCAGCGTGGCCTGGAGCGTCACGCGGGGGGCGTCGGCAGCGCCCGGCGGCGTGTAGGTGGCGTACAGGGTCTGGCCGTCGTCCCGCGTGGCCAACTCCAGCAGGCCGGGTTGGGGTTCGGAAGGGGCGGTCTGCGGACCCGCTTCGGGGTCGAGGGGGGGCGTGTCCATGGGGTGAGGGAAAGGATCAGTTTTTGACCGAACGCCGCTCTTTGCCCAGCAGGGCGTCTTTCAGCAGCGAATCGGCGGGGTTGTTGCCCAGCCAGATCCGCATCAGGGCCTGGAAGAACGCGGGCTCCTTGAAGGGCTCGCCCTGGGGCTGTCCCTTGACGGAGATGACGGTGCCCTGCTCGGGCAACCAGTCCACCGTGAAGGTGTCGCCGGTCATGAGTTTTTTGTACCGGGAAAAGATGTCGGACATGCGGATCAGCCCCGGCACCAGCTGCGACATGTCGTTGCGCGGGGTGTTGTCTTCCACACCCCGGGTGAACAACTTGCCCAGCTCGTTGGCGTCGATGTCGCGCAGCATGACGATGTGGATGCGCTTGGGGCCTGGGGCCTTCCACACCTCTTCAGGGGAGTTGGCCTTCTGGGTCAGGTACAGCCCGGCGGTGTAGACCTTGAACACCGCCTTGTACCGGACGCCCGCGCCGTTGAGCAGCAGGTTCTGGTCCTGCAGTTTGACGGTGCGCTCGTACCGGACGTCAGCCACGTCCACGGTCTGAGCCCATGCCCCTGACGTGGCCAGCCACACCAAGGCCGTGCCGACCATCGCCCGCCATGTCCAACCTCTGTGGGTCATCTTGTCTCCTGAATGGGTGAGTGTTGCCTGTGTGGCATTTTGTACCCAACAGGACGGCTTGTCAGGGCAGGGCGAGCTGCAGGTGTGCCTGGGCCGGGGTGGTCGCTCCCACCGGGGGGGAGCCAAGGAACAGCCGCTGAGGGGCCACGCCCAGGCGGGCCAGGTGGTCGCGCACGGCCACGCCCCGTTGCACGGCCAGGGCGTTCATCTGGGTGTCGGTGGCGGGGATCTGCGTCATCAGCAGGGTTTCCATGTCGGCCGGGGCGATGTCCTTCAGCAGCCCCAGCGCGTTGCGGGGCTTGGGCATGTCGGCCCGCTTGTACAGGGTGACCATGCCGCGCTGGTGGTCCTCGGGGCTGAGGGACGGGGCCGCATCGGTCGGGGTGTCGGCGGGCTGTCGCCGCATTTCGGCCAGGACCAGGGACGCCAGGCGGGCCTTCTGGTACGCCGTGCGTTCGGTCGCCAGGTCGGCGGCGCCGGTGATGGTCAGCGTGAGGCTGGGCTTGTCGGCCAGCAGTTGGGCCACGCGGGTCAGCTTGTCGGTGCTCTCGGCGTCGAGTTGCGCGGTGCCGGGTGCAAACCCCACGCTGGAGAGTTGGTCCGCATCGCCACCAAAGGCATGGGTCAGCAGGGCAAAGGGCGACGTGATGGCCTTGACCACCAGGTTGCCCAGGACCTTGAAGAACACCGGCACCAGGCTGAACTGCGGGTCGTTCAGCGAACCGGAGATGGGCAGGTTCAGGTCAATCACCCCCTGGCTGTCGGCCAGCAGGGCGGTGGCCAGCTTCACGGGCAGGCTGGCGGGGGCACCCGGCACCGCTTCGCCGAAGGTGAGCTGGTGGAGCACCAGCTGGTTGCGGGCGGTCAGTTGGCCGTCGGGCTGCACGGTGTAGGCCACGTCCACGCTCAGTTTGCCGCGCTGGATGCCATGGCCGGTGTATTTCACGCTGTAGGGACTGAGGGGTGACAGCTCCAGGTCGCGGACCTTGCCCTCGATGTCCAGGGCCAGCGGCTGAGCCAGCGGGTTGAGTTTGCCGGTGATGGCCAGCGAGGCGGTGCCTTCGGCCCGGCCTCGCAGCTCCACATCGGCCATTTGGGGCGCACTGCCCTTGGGGTTGTCGGAGGAAAAGCCGCCAATGCGCCCGGTCAGCTCGCTCAGGTCGGCCTGGTAGTTGGGCTGGATGAAGTGGTCGGCAAAGGCCACCCGGCCCTGCACCAGGCTGAAGGGGCCCACGCTCACCTGCCAGCCGGGACCGTTGGTGCTGGGCGTAGAGGGCTGGGCCGCCGTGGGCGCAGGGGCTGCGGCAGCGGGCGTGCGCACCAGGTCCTGCAGGTTGATGCGACCACTTTCCTGCACCACCACACGGGCAAAGAAGTCGTTCAGGGCGCCGCCCTGAATGGCCACGCGGGGGCGTTGCCCGGGCGCAGTCTGCAGGTCCAGGCCGCGCAGGTTCAGGCTTTTCCAGTGCAGCAGTTCGTCGGCTGGGCGGCCAGCATCGGCCAGGGTGTCGGCGCGCAGGTCTTCCAGCGTCACGTCGCCCTTCACGGTCACCCGGGGGCCATCGGGGGTGGGTTGGTAGTCGAACTGGCCCACGAAGCTGGTGTCGGCCCGGCCCAGGCTGAGGTTGAGGGCGTCGGCCACATAGGGCGCGGCGGCGTGTGCGGGCAGGCGGCGGGCCGTGACCTGGCCTTGCGCCTGGGCGGGGGGGCCATCGGCCGCCAGCCGCAGCTGGCCTTTCCAGGTCAGGCGGCCCGGCTCCGTGTGGCCGCTGGACACCTTGGCGTCCAGCGACACCGCTGCGGGTGTGTCGCCGTCAGAGGCCAAGGATTGGGCCTGCCATTGCAGGTCCTGCACCTGCACGTTCACCGGTTGGGGGGTGGCGGTGTCTTGCCAGGTCAGTTGCCCGCCGCTCAGGTTCAGGTCGGCAATGCGCCAGCGCCATGCGGTCTGCGGGGCGGGCACCACCTCGGCGTTGGCCTCGGCCTCGGTGGGGGTTGCCGTGGGCACCCGCCATTCGGTGGCGTTGAGCAGGCCGTCGCGGTTGCGGCCCATCTGGATGGCGGGGCGGGTGAGGCTCAGTTGGCCCACCTCCAGGGTGCGGCGGGTGGGGTTCAGGGTCAGGTCGGTCAGGTCCAGCCGTTGAAGGCTGGCCAGGGCCGTGCTGCCGTGGCCCAGGCGCAAGGCGTCGGCCGACAGGTGCTTGAGCCTCAGCGTCAGCGTGTCGGCTTCGCCAGGGGCTGTGGCAGGTGCCCACAGGGCTTGCGCCGACAGGTTCACCTGGCCGCTCAGGCGTGGCTTGAGCTGGGTGGCGATGTAGGGGGACAGGCCATCCAACGCCACGCCTTGCAGGTCCACATCCAGCTGGGCGCCGCGGGTGTCGATTTGCCCCGTCACTTTCAGCGGAGCGGCGGCCTTGCCGTGGGTCCAGCGGGCGTTCAAGGCCAGGGTGCTGGGGGCATCGGCCTTGGGCAAGGGGAACTGGACCTGTTGCAGTTGCAGGTTCAGGTCGTCCAGGCTCAGGCGCGTGGGGCGCTGCTGGGCATCCAGGGTGGCGTCGTCCACCCATTCGATGCGGCCATCGTCCAGTTGCAGCCGGGCCATGCGCAGGTCGGGCGCGATGGCTTCGGGGTTGGGGGTGGTGGCGGTGGATGGGGTGGGCCACAGGTTGACCTGCCCGGCACTCAGGCGGTGGGCGAACACACGGGGTTGGCTCAGCGTCACCGCCCCCAGGTGGAACACCTGCCGCAGCGGGCGCACGTCGTCCAGTTCCACCTGGGCCCGTGCCAGCGTCAGGGCCGTCTGGCGTTGGGCGTCGACCACCTGCACCTGCGTGGCCTCCAGTTGGCCGGAGAGTTGAACGTGCGGCTCGCTCTGCTGCGAGAAGTTCAGCTTGAGCTGACCCGACAGCACCGCCGCGGTGGGGCGCAACGGCTGGTTTGTGGGCCACAGGGCCAGGTAGGGGGCCAGGTCCAGGCCCTCGAAGGACAGCTGGGCTTCGGTGTTCAGCGGTGCGCTGAAGGGTTGGGTGCTGATGTCGGTGTCAAACCGGCTGCCGTCCAGCACAAAGGCCAGGTGGGGCTGGACCTTGACCTGGCGCGGGTCCTTGAGGGTGCTGACAAAGGGCACATGCACCCGCAGCTGCGTCACCTCGTGGGACTGCCCGCGGGGCCCATCGTGCAGGGTGAGTTGCCCGTCGTTCACCTGGATGTTGTAGAGCGCGAAGCGGGCGGGTTCGGGGCTGGCGGGCGTGTCGTTGAGCCGGTCGATGACGTCTTGCACGTCGGGGCGACCGTCGGCGTCGATGGACAGGCGCAGTTCCGGGTGTTCGATGCGCAGTTCGTCCACCACCGGGGCCAGGCGGAACAGGGATTCCAGCTCGGCATCCACCTCCACACGCTCCACCGCCAGCTGGGTGCCTTGGCCGTCGGCGGTGGCGATGCTCAGGCCCTCCAGCGTCAGGCCCAGGCTCCAGGGGTGAAAGCCCAGGGCCTGCACCTCGACCTTGCGGCCCAAGGCCTCGCTGGCCAAGCGTTCCACGGTGGGTTTGAGCCAACCGGGCAGCACCAGCCAGCCCAGCAGCCAGCTCACTCCCACGGCCATCAGGCCCCAGCGGAGGCGTTGTGACCACCGGGGGGACCGGGCCAGTGCAGAAGCCCACGCGGGCAGGAGGGAAAACAAACGTTGGGGGGCAATCATGGGCGGTGGCGCGTGACCCGGGCTTGGCGGGTGTGGCAGGCGTCTGGGGTGGGCCGGGATGTTACTGCGCCGCCCGACACGCTTTGTTACACTGGGCTGATGTTCATTCACCGCACCACCAACACAGGTTGCAGCGACCGGGGAGCCTGGCCCTGGCGTCGCTGCTGGTGACGCTTGCGCGTTGAACCGGGTGAGCACGGGCGCCTTCAGCGGTGCCTCTGCTTGCCCACCCTGGCACCCTGCCAGGTTTGCGGCCCGCGACAATGCGGGTTGCGTTTCCCGAGCCTGACCACGCCTGTCCGTTGCGACGGTGGCTGGGCATGTTGACACCGGATACCAAGGCTTTTTCCGTGATCACCGAAACCGAATTCCAGCGCTTGGCCGATGAAGGCCACAACCGCATTGCCCTGACCGCGACGGCGTTTGCCGACCTCGAAACCCCCCTGTCTGTCTACCTCAAGCTGGCCCACACCTCGGCGGCCAGCCCGGGCGCACAGCCCGGTGCCAACAGCTTTCTGTTGGAGTCGGTGGTGGGGGGCGAGCGCTTCGGGCGCTACAGCTTCATTGGCTTGCCCGCCCGCACCTTTTTGCGCGCCACCGGCTTTGCCGAGGCCGCCCAAACCCAGGTGGTGACCGATGGCCGCGTGGTGGAAACCGCCCACGGCAACCCGCTGGATTTCATTGCCGCGTACCAGCAGCGCTTCAAGGTGGCGCTGCAGCCCGGTCTGCCCCGCTTCTGTGGCGGTTTGGCGGGCTACTTCGGCTACGACACGGTGCGCCACATCGAGAAGAAGCTGGCGCACAGCTGCCAGCCCGACACCATTGGCACGCCCGACATCCTGCTGT
This sequence comes from Hydrogenophaga soli, assembly GCF_054777695.1. NCBI lineage: Bacteria > Pseudomonadati > Pseudomonadota > Betaproteobacteria > Burkholderiales > Comamonadaceae > Hydrogenophaga > Hydrogenophaga soli. The sequence continues at coordinate 413,312 of NZ_BAAHAK010000004.1, forward strand.
TGCAGTGTGAGGAACTGGCGGTCATCGACAACCTCTCGGGCCAGTTGCACATGATCGTGTATGCCGATCCTGCCCAGCCCCGCGCCTACGCCCGCGGCCAGGCGCGCTTGGCCGAGCTGAAGGCCCGGTTGCGCTCCGCGGTGTTCCCGCCCTCGGCACCTCCCAGTACCCCGCAGCCCGAGCAGCGCGACTACGCCAAGGCCGATTTTCTGGCCGCGGTGGACAAGGCCAAGGGCCTGATCGCCAACGGCGACTTCATGCAGATCGTGATGGGTCAGCGCATCACCAAACCCTACACCCAGAACCCGCTCAGCCTGTACCGGGCGCTGCGCTCGCTCAACCCCAGCCCCTACATGTACTACTACCACTTCAGCGAACCCGACGGGGGGGACTTCCAGGTGGTGGGGGCGTCGCCCGAGATCCTGGTGCGGCAAGAGGCTGTGGAGGTGGAGGGCGCGAGCGCCCCCTTGGGGGGCAGCGCAGCACCGGACGGTGCAAGCGTGGGAGCCAAACGGTATGCCAAAAAAGCCACCATCCGCCCCTTGGCCGGCACCCGCCCCCGCGGGGCCACGCCCGAGGCCGATGTGGCGGCCGAACAAGACCTGCTGGCCGACCCCAAGGAGCGCGCCGAGCACGTCATGCTGATCGACCTGGCCCGCAACGACATCGGGCGCATCGCCCGCACCGGATCGGTCAAGGTGACCGAGGCGTTTGCGGTGGAGCGCTACAGCCACGTGATGCACATCGTCAGCAATGTCGAAGGTGTGCTCAACGAGGGCATGACCAACATGGACGTGCTCAAGGCCACCTTCCCGGCGGGCACCCTCAGCGGCGCACCCAAGGTGCATGCCATGGAGCTGATCGACCAGCTCGAACCCGTCAAGCGCGGGGTGTACGGTGGGGCCTGCGGCTACCTGAGCTTTGGCGGCGACATGGACGTGGCCATCGCCATCCGCACCGGCGTCATCAAGAACGGCATGTTGCATGTGCAGGCAGCAGCCGGGGTGGTGGCCGACAGCGTGCCCGAGATGGAGTGGCGCGAGACCGAGCACAAGGCCCGTGCGCTGCTGCGCGCGGCCGAGATGGTGGAAGCCGGTCTGGAGTGAAACGCATGAGCACCCCATCCCATTCGGTTCAACACTGCACCACCATGACCGAGGTGCGGGCCCACATCGATGCGCTGGATGCGCAAATCGTTCCCCTTCTGGCGCAGCGTTGTGGCTACGTGGCGCAGGCCGGGCGCATCAAACAGGCGGAGCACCAGATCGTGGACGTCGACCGCATTGAGTTCATCGTTGCGCGTGTGTGCGCCCAAGCCGACAGCCTGGGGGCTCCCGCAGCGGTGGTGGAGGCGGCGTACCGCGCCTTGATTCAGGCCTCGATCGACTTTGAACGCGGTGAGTTCGCGCGCCTTCACCGCCCCGTTTTGACTGGAGAGCAGGCATGAAACTGCTGATGATCGACAACTACGACTCCTTCACCTACAACATCGTCCAGTACCTGGGCGAGCTGGGGGCCGAGGTGCGGGTGGCCCGCAACGACGAAATCACGCTGGACGACATCGAGGCCCTGCTGGCCGCCGGTGAGGTGGACAAGCTGGTGGTCTCCCCCGGCCCCTGTTCCCCCGCCGAGGCCGGGATTTCGGTGTCGGCCATCCAGCGATTTGCCGGGCGTCTGCCCATTTTGGGCGTGTGCCTGGGGCACCAGAGCATCGGGGCGGCGTTGGGCGGGCGCATCGTGCGGGCGCAGACGCAGATGCATGGCAAGACCAGCGTCATCACCACCACGCAGCAGGGCGTGTTCCGTGACCTGCCCGCGCAGTTCACCGTCAACCGCTACCACTCGCTGGCCATCGAACGGGCCACCTGCCCGCCCGAGCTGGAGATCACCGCCTGGACCGACGACGGCGAGATCATGGGCGTGCGCCACCGCAGCCTGCCCCTGGAAGGCGTGCAGTTCCACCCGGAAAGCATCCTCACCGAGCACGGCCACGCCATGCTCAAGAACTTTCTAAACTCCTGAAAAAGGAGCTTGCTGTGCTTTCAAATCAAGCGGTAGAGCCCATTTTTTCTTCTGAAAATGGGCGCGTGGTGGACCTGCGCAGCGACACCGTCACCCAACCCACCGCCGCCATGAAGCAGGCCATGCTGGCCGCGCCGCTGGGCGACGACGTGTTTGGCGACGACCCCACCGTCAACGCCCTGCAAACGCGGCTGGCGGCGGCCCTGGGCTACGAGGCGGCACTGTTCATGCCCACCGGCACGCAAAGCAACCTGTGCGCCCTCATGGCGCATTGCCAGCGCGGGGACGAGTACATCGTGGGGCAGATGGCCCACACCTACCGCTGGGAAGGCGGCGGCGCGGCGGTGCTGGGCAGCATCCAGCCGCAGCCCCTGGCCCACCAGGCCGATGGCACGCTGGCGCTGGCCGACATCGAGGCCGCCATCAAACCCGACGACGCCCACTTTGCCCGCACCCGCCTGCTGGCGCTGGAAAACACCCTGGGCGGCAAGCGCTTGCCGCAGGCCTACCTGGACGCGGCCACCGCACTGGCGCATGGCAAGGGCCTGTCCACCCACCTCGATGGTGCCCGGCTGTTCAACGCCGCCACCGCCCAGGCCGCCCTGGCGGCCCAGACGGCGGGTGAACGCCCGTCGGCCGACGCCATCTGGGCCGAGGCGCGGCGCATCGTGCAGGGGTTTGACAGCGTGTCGGTCTGCTTCAGCAAAGGGCTGGGCACGCCGGTGGGTTCGGTGCTGTGCGGCGGGCGCGACTTCATCGCCCGGGCGCACCGGGTGCGCAAGATGGCCGGGGGCGGCCTGCGCCAGGCCGGCATGCTGGCCGCAGCCGCCTTGTACGCGCTGGACCACCACATCGCCCGCCTGTCCGACGACCATGCCCTGGCCCGCCAACTGGCCGACGGGCTGTGCGGCCTGCCCGGGCTGAAGGTGGAGGCACCCGACACCAACATCGTGTTTGTGGATCTGGAGGGCGAGGCCCGCGACCGTGGCGCGGCCTTGCTGGCGCACCTGCAGGCGCAGGGGGTGCGGGCCACCGGCCTGTACCGGCTGCGGTTTGTCACCCACCTGGACGTGGACGCCGCGGGCGTGGCCCATGCGGTGGCCGCGGTGCGGCAGTTTTTGGGAGCGTCCGCATGAGCGGCGTGGAGCATTTGGGTTGGTTCGTGCTGGCGGGCTGGCTGCTCAACCTCACGCCGGGGCCGGACGTGTTGTGCATCACCACCCAGGCGGCGCGGGGCGGGTTTCGCGCCGGGGCCTGGGCCACGCTGGGTGTGACGGCGGCCTGCTTTGTCCATGTGGCCGCCGCGGCGCTGGGCCTGGGGGCGTTGATGGCCACCTCGGCCACCGCCTTCACGCTGCTCAAGTGGGTGGGCGCGGCCTATCTGTTCTGGTCGGGCTGGCAACTGCTGCGTGCATCGCCCAAGGTTGCTCCTAAAAAAGTAGCTGCTCACGCTTTATTTAAAAGCGCTACAAGCCAAAAAGATGCTTTTTTTGCAGGCCTGTGGACCAACCTGCTCAACCCCAAGGTGGCCTTGTTCTTCCTGGCGTTTGTGCCCCAGTTCATTGCGCCGGAGGCCCCCCACAAGACCCTGAGCTTCCTGCTGCTGGGGGCCTTGTTCAACCTCAACTCCCTGCCGGTCAACCTGGGTTTTGCGGCGCTGGCGGCGCACGCGGCCCGCAAGCTGGCGGCGTTCCAGCAGCGCCTGCACTGGCTGGACCGCGTGGCCGGGGCCATGTTCATCGGCTTTGGCGTCAAGCTGGCGCTGACAGAATCGCCCCAGGGCTGACCCCTTCCGCTTCCCCTTGTACCGATTGTTTGGAGACCCCCATGCCCCATCGTTCGCCCATCACGCCGCAGCAGGCGCTGCAGCGCACCATCGAGCACCGTGAGATCTTCCACGACGAGATGCTGCACCTCATGCGACTCATCATGAGCGGCGAGATGTCGCCCGTGATGACCGCGGCGCTGATCACCGGCCTGCGCGTCAAGAAGGAGACCATTGGCGAAATCACCGCCGCCGCGCAGGTGATGCGCGAGTTCTCCACCAAGGTGCAGGTGGCCGACCCCACGCACCTGGTGGACATCGTGGGCACGGGCGGTGACGGCTCGCACACTTTCAACATCTCCACCTGTTCCATGTTCGTGGCCGCGGCGGCCGGGGCGCGGGTCAGCAAACACGGCGGGCGCAGCGTCAGCAGCAAAAGCGGCAGCGCCGACGTGCTGGAGAGCCTGGGCGTCAACATCAACATGCCACCCGACGCCATTGCCCGCTGCATCGAGCAGACGGGGCTGGGCTTCATGTTCGCGCCCAACCACCACCCGGCCATGAAAAACGTGGCCCCGGTGCGGCGCGAGCTGGGCATCAAGACGCTGTTCAACATCCTGGGTCCGCTGACCAACCCCGCTGGCGCGCCCAACATCCTGATGGGTGTGTTCCACGAAGACCTGGTGGGCATCCAGGTGCGCGCCCTGCAGCGCCTGGGGGCCGAACACGCGGTGGTGGTGTATGGCCGCGACGGCATGGACGAGGTCTCGCTGGGCGCGTCCACCCTGGTGGGCGAGTTGCGCAACGGCGTGGTCACTGAATACGAAATCCACCCCGAAGACTTTGGCCTGACCATGGCCAGCAACCGCGCCCTGCGGGTGGAAACCCCTGAGCAATCCAAGGCGCTGCTGCTGGCCGTGCTGGACAACCAGCCCGGCCCGGCCCGCGACATCGTGGCCCTGAACGCGGGCGCGGCCCTGTATGCCGCCAACGTGGCCCCCACCCTGGTGGATGGCTTGCGCTTGGCCCAGCAGGCGCTGGACTCCGGCGCGGCCAAGGCCAAGCTGGACGAGCTGGTGGCCTTTGGCCTGTCGCTCCAGCCCGGGGTCTGACATGCCCGCACACCTGTGGGCCGACCCTGGCACCTGGATCGCGCTGGGCATTTCGGCCCTGTTCCTGGTGGTGGCGTGGGTCATGCACCGGGTGATCCGCAAGGTGCTGCAAGCGCCACCACCGCCGGGGATGGACGCCCCGGCATCTTCCGACCGTTCTTCCACCTCCACCCCGACCCACCATGAGTGACATCCTGCAAAAAATCGTGGACACCAAGCGCGAGGAAATCGCCGCGGCCCTTCAGTCCCGCTCGTTGGCCGAGGTGCGTGAAGACGCCGAATCGCGCCCGCTGACCCGCGACTTCGTGGGTGCCCTGCGCGCCAAGATCGCCAAGGGCCGCCCGGCGGTCATCGCTGAGGTCAAGAAAGCCAGTCCGTCCAAAGGCGTGCTGCGCCCCAACTTCATCCCCGCCGACATCGCCCAGAGTTACGCCGAGCACGGCGCGGCCTGCCTGTCGGTGCTGACCGACCGCCAGTACTTCCAGGGTTGCCCCGATTACCTCAAGCAAGCCCGCGCCAGCTGCCACCTGCCGGTGCTGCGCAAGGACTTCATGGTGGACCCGTACCAGGTGTACGAAGCCCGGGCCATGGGGGCCGATGCCATCCTGCTCATCGCCGCCTGTCTGGACGACGCGCAGATGGCCGACATGGAAGCCCTGGCCCTGGGGCTGGGCATGGCGGTGCTGGTGGAGGTGCACGACCGCGCCGAGCTGGACCGCGCCCTGCGCCTGCGCACCCCGCTGGTGGGGGTGAACAACCGCAACCTGCGCACCTTCGAGGTGAGTCTGGACACCACGCTGGGCCTGGTCCGCGACGTGCCCGCGCTGGTGGGGGGCGAACGCATCCTGGTGGCCGAATCCGGCATCCTCCAGCCCGCCGACGTGCAGCGCCTGCGCGACGCCCAGGTGCCCGCCTTCCTGGTCGGCGAAGCCTTCATGCGGGCGGCGGAACCGGGCGAAGCCCTGGCGCATCTGTTCGGTGCGGTTTGAGCACGGATGCTGTGAGCCGCGAATGAGCACGGGCGACTTGTGGGGGGCGGACCGGCTGACGTCGGTCGAGGCGCTGTCCGCCGAGGGCCTGCACCCGTCCTGGGCGGGGCCGGTGGCGGACTTCCTGGCCAGCGCCGAAGGGCAACGCCTCAAGGCCTTTCTGGCCCAGCGATTGGCTGCCGGGGCGGTGGTGTACCCGCCCGATCCGTTCCGGGCCTTGCGCCTCACGGCCTTGCCCGACGTGCGGGTGGTCATCGTGGGGCAGGACCCCTACCACGGCCCGGGTCAGGCGGAAGGGCTGGCGTTTTCGGTGTCGCCGGGCATCAAGGTGCCGCCGTCGCTGCGCAACATCCACAAGGAGGTCTGGCGCGACTTGGCGGGGACCACCGCCGCGCTGCCTGCCGGGGTTTCAGGCACGCTGGTGCCTTGGGCACGACAGGGCGTGCTGCTGCTCAACACCTGCCTCACGGTGGAAGACGGCACCCCGGCCGCCCATGCCAAGCGGGGCTGGGAGGGCTTGACCTCCGCGTTGTTGCAGGCGTGCAGCCAGCAGGCCGCCGGGTGTGTGTTCATGCTGTGGGGCAGTCATGCACAGGCCCTGGCCCCGCTGATCGACGCCACACGCCACAAGGTGTTGTGCTCCAACCACCCATCCCCGCTGTCGGCGTCCAGAGGGCCTGCGCCCTTCATTGGCAACGGCCATTTCGGGTTGGCCAACCAGTGGTTGGCGGAACACAACGCAAATCAAATCGCATGGCTTGAGATTTTTCAAAAAACCATGGCATAATCACAGGCTCGTTGCGGAGAGGTGCCCGAGTGGCTAAAGGGGGCAGACTGTAAATCTGTTGGCTTACGCCTACGCTGGTTCGAATCCAGCCTTCTCCACCAACCAACACTGGCTAGCGTTTGGAAGCTGCACATTCAATGCCCGGTGGGCATTGAATTCGCGGGAGTAGTTCAATGGTAGAACCTTAGCCTTCCAAGCTAATGACACGGGTTCGATTCCCGTTTCCCGCTCCAGTCGGTTTGTATTTGAGTTTGTGAGCGGCCACTGTGGCTTGCTTGGCCCATGTGGCTCAGTGGTAGAGCACTCCCTTGGTAAGGGAGAGGTCGCGGGTCCGATTCCCGCCATGGGCACCAGCTTTTTTCTGTCTTGGCAATTTTCTCGGAGCTGAAGAATGGCAAAGGAAAAGTTTGAACGTACCAAGCCCCACGTGAACGTGGGCACCATCGGTCACGTGGACCATGGCAAGACCACCCTGACGGCGGCCATCACCACCGTTCTGTCTGCCAAGTTCGGCGGCCAGGCCA